>JBPCRE010000277.1:0-11681 GCA_050997195.1 Thermoleophilaceae bacterium | reverse complement strand
CCATCCTCGTGAACCAGACGAGCGCGAACTTCCTGTTCGCGGGCACCTCGATCCTCATCGTGGTGGGCGTGGCGCTCGACACCATGAAGCAGCTCGAAGCGCAGCTCATGATGCGCAACTACGAGGGATTCCTCAAGTAGCGCGAATAGCCGGCGCTCTCCGGCACCCGCGAGGGGGAGCCGTGCAGAGCACTGTCTCCCCCTCGCGTGCACCGGATAGCTTGCCTCTCGCGCTCCTTGAGGAATCCCTTCGGGCTTCCAAGGCTGGCACTTCGGGGCGCATGGGTGGGTTCCCTTTCCCCGCTAATCTCCCCGATCTCGTGAACGAGCTGAACCTGATCATGTTGGGTCCTCCGGGGGCCGGCAAGGGCACGCAGGCGGGTCGGATCGTCGAGGACTTCGAGCTGCCCTACTACGCCACCGGGGACATCCTTCGGGCTGCGGTGAGGGAGGAGTCCGAGCTCGGCAAGGAGGCGAAGGACTACATGGATCGGGGTGACCTCGTGCCCGACGCGCTCATCACCGAGGTGATCATCGAGCGGATCGACTCGCGTGAGGCCTCGGACGGGTTCCTTCTCGACGGCTTCCCGCGCAACGTCTCCCAGGCCAAGGAGCTCGACGCCCGACTCGACCACCTGGGCCGCAGCCTGAGCGCCGCGCTCGTGATCGAGGCCCCGGACGAGGAGGTGGTGCGCCGGCTCTCCGGGCGACGGGTGTGCGAGGAGAACGGCCACCTCTTCCACGTGGACTTCGATCCCCCGGAGCGCGAGGGCGTGTGCGACAAGGACGGCTCCAGGCTCATCCAGCGCGACGACGACAGAACCGAGACCGTCAAGCGCCGCCTGAAGACCTACCACGACCAGACCGAGCCGCTGATCGGCCACTTCGACGCGCACGGGGTGATGCACCGCTTCGACGGGTCCGACTCCGCGGACGAGGTGCAGGAGCACATCTCGAAGACGCTGCGCACCCTGCGTCTCGAGGGTGAGCTCTGATCGGGCCGAGGCGGACGCCGTGATCCTTCGAAAGACGCACGAGGAGATCGAGAAGATCGCCGCCGCCGGATCGGTGGTCTCCCGGTGTCTTACCATGCTTCGCGGCAAGGCGCGCCCGGGCGTGACCACGCTGGAGCTCGACGAGTCGGCCGAGCGCTTCATCCGCTCTCAGGGGGGCGAGCCCGCGTTCAAGGGCTATCGCGGCTTTCCGGGCTCGATCTGCGCTTCGCCCAACTCGATGGTGGTGCACGGGATTCCGGGGCCCTACAAGCTGGCGCGCGGCGACGTGCTCTCGATCGACGTGGGGGTGATCCTCGACGGTTGGGTGGCCGACGCCGCCATCACCCTGGCCATCGGCCGCGTGACACCGGTGGCCGAGCGGCTGCTGGCCACAACGCGAGGCGCGTTGTTCGAGGCGCTCGAGTTCTGCCGTCCGGGCGGCTTCCTCGGGGACGTCTCGCACGCCGTGCAGCGCCGCGTGGAGGCCGACGGGTTCTCGGTCGTGCGCTCGCTCGTGGGCCACGGGGTGGGGCGCGACATGCACGAGGACCCGCAGATCCCCAACCACGGCCGCCCGGGAGCCCCGCCCGAGCTGGCCGAGGGCATGGTCCTGGCCATCGAGCCCATGGTCACGGCGGGAGGCCACTCCATCCGCATGGCACCCGACCACTGGGCCGTCTTCTCGCAGGACGGCTCGATGGCCGCTCACTTCGAGCACACGGTGGCCGTGACCGCCAGGGGTCCGCGCATTCTCACCCCCTGGCACCTGGCCGAGGAGCGCCGCGCGGCCTGAACGGCGAGTGCTATTCTCGCCAGTTGCTTTGAGCGCGCGGCCGACTCCTGGGCCGCGGCGCCGTTTCTTTCCCCATACGGACGAGGATTGCGGAGCGTGAAGGTCCGAGCGTCGGTCAGACCCATGTGTGAGAAGTGCAAGATCATCCGCCGGCACGGGGCGGTGCTCGTGATCTGCTCCAACCCGCGTCACAAGCAGAGGCAGGGCTAACCCTTTGGCACGCATAGCCGGGATCAACATCCCACTCAACAAGAGGGCCGAGATCGGCCTCACCTACATCTACGGCGTCGGGCAGGCTCAGTCGCGGGCCCTGCTGCAGAAGGTGGGGGTCGATCCCGACACATACGTCAAGGACCTCACCGACGACGAGGTCATCCGCCTGCGCCAGGCGATCGACGACGATCTCGCCGTCGAGGGCGATCTCCGTCGCGAGCAGTCCCAGAACGTCAAGCGCCTGATGGAGATCGGCGCCTACCGCGGCCTGCGGCACCGTCGCGGGCTGCCGGTCAACGGCCAGCAGACGAAGACCAACGCACGCACTCGCAAGGGCCCGCGCAAGATGTCGGTGGCCGGCAAGAAGAAGGTGAAGAAGTAGTGGCCCAGCAGCGCCCGGCAAGAGCGCGAGGGCGGCGCAAGCCGCGCAAGAACATCCCGGTGGGCCAGGCGCACATCAAGACCTCCTTCAACAACACGATCGTGGCCCTCACCGATCGCGAGGGCAACGTGATCGCGTGGGAGTCGGCGGGTGGCGCGGGCTTCAAGGGCTCGCGCAAGTCCACGCCGTTCGCGGCGCAGGTCACGGCCGACGCCGCCGCCCGCAAGGGCATCGAGCAGGGCCTCGAGAAGGTCGAGGTCTTCGTCAAGGGCCCGGGCTCGGGCCGCGAGACGGCCGTGCGCTCCCTGCAGGCCGCGGGGCTCGAGGTATCGGGCATCCGCGACGTGACCCCGCAGGCCCACAACGGCGTGCGCCCGCGCAAGCGCCGGAGGGTCTAGATCCAGTGGCCCGCGATCGCGCAGCCCAGTGCAAGCAGTGCCGCCGGGAGGGCATCAAGCTCTACCTCAAGGGTGAGCGCTGCCTGACCGACAAGTGCGGCGTCGACCGGCGTCAGTACCCGCCGGGCGAGCACGGGCGCATCCGCCAGAAGCAGTCCGAGTACCGCGTCCAGCTTCGCGAGAAGCAGAAGGCGCGGCGCTTCTACGGGGTGCTCGAGAAGCAGTTCCGCTCCTACTACGACAAGGCGAGCCGTCAGCCGGGCGTGACCGGAGAGAACCTGTTGCGCCTGCTCGAGCACCGCTTCGACAACGTGCTGGTGCGCCTCGGCTTCGCCGGGTCGCGGCGCCAGGCGCGGCAGCTCATCCTGCACGGTCACTGGACCGTGAACGGCCGGCGGGTCAACGTGCCCTCCTACCAGGTCAAGGAGGGAGACCTGGTCATGCTCCAGACCTCCTCCAAGGTCGGAGACCTCGTCCGGGACGCCACCGACCTCGTGGCTGCGGTGCCGGCGTGGCTGCAGGCCGACCACGACGGCCTCACGGCGAAGGTGCTCCGGAGTCCGGAGCGCGGCGAGATCGACACTCCGGTGCAGGAGCAGTTGATCGTCGAGCTTTACTCGAAGTAAGCCCACCGTCGGCGGCGTGGGCCGCGCACCCTGGGCCGACGAGAAACAACGCCGACGAGAAACAACGCGAAGGAATCACCCATGCTCGAGTTCCAGACCCCCCAGATCTCCACCCAGCAGGTGGAGGACAACCGAGGCACGTTCACCATCGAGCCACTCGATCGCGGCTTCGGCTACACGTTCGGCAACTCGCTGCGGCGCGTGCTCCTCTCCTCGCTCGCCGGTGCGGCCGTCACGAGCGTGCGCATCGAGGGCGTGGCCCACGAGTTCTCCACCATCCCCGGCGTGACCGAGGATGTGACCGACATCGTGCTCAACCTCAAGGAGATCGTCTGCCGGATGCACTCCGACGCCGCGGAGATCGAGGTGCCCCTCGTGATCAGCGGGCCCGCCGAGGTGGCCGCGGGCGACATCGACCTTCCCGCCGGGGTTGAGGTGCTGAACCCGGACGTGCGCATAGCGACCCTCGAGCGGAAGACCAAGATAGAGATGTACCTCACGATCGGGCGGGGCCGCGGCTACTCCCCCGCCGAGGAGAACAAGACCGAGGATCAGCCGATCGGCGTGATCCCCATCGACTCGATCTTCTCGCCCGTCAAGCGTGTGGCCTACCAGGTGGAGTCGGCCCGCGTCGGTCAGCGCACCGACTACGACAAGCTCACCCTGGACATCGAGACCGACGGTTCGGTGGACCCCCACGCCGCGCTCCGCGAGGCGGCGGAGATACTCATCCAGAGCCTGTCCATCTTCACCGACTCCGACCGCGTGGCCAGCCTAAGCGGCAACGGCGGCGTGGACGGGCTCGCGGTGGCGGGAGCGGGATCGGCCAACACCGGTCGCGTGAACGACGCGATGGACGACATCCTCATCGAGGAGCTCGAGCTCGGAGTGCGCTCCTACAACTGCCTGAAGCGCGCCGGCGTGCAGTCGGTCGGCGATCTGCTGCAGAAGTCGGAGTCCGAGCTGAGCGCGATCCCGAACTTCGGGAGCAAGTCGATCGAGGAAGTGATCGAGACCCTCCAGGCCCGCGGACTCGAGCTCCGGGCCGCGTAGACGGCCTCGGCTCGCGCCTCTCCACTACGCTCGCCTGCTCATGCGCCACCAGAAGGCTCGAAACAAGCTCTCGCGCAGCTCCGCCCACCGCAGGGCGCTGCTCATGAACCTCTCACGGGAGGTGATCGACCACGAGCGCATCGAGACCACCGAGGCCAAGGCCAAGGCGGTCAAGCCCGAGCTCGAGAAGCTGATCACCCTGGCCAAGCGGGGCGACCTTCACGCGAGGCGCCGGGCGCTGTCCTCGCTCGGTCACGACAAGGGTGTGGTCTACAAGCTCTTCGAGGAGCTGGCGCCGCGCTACGAGGAGCGGCCGGGGGGGTATACGCGGATTCTCAAACTGGGGCCGCGGCGGTCGGATTCCACGGAGATGGTCTACTTGGAGTTGGTCTAACGGCCTTAGGGTCGGGGCCGCGCTCCGTGCGGGTCCTGTCTCCGGTGAAGGCCATCGCCGCCGAGCGGCGAGACCTCCACCGTCGCCACCCGCCCGAACACGCTCCTGCTCGTGGCTCAGGGTAGGTAGGTAGCCGTGGATCTTGACCGCCTTAAGGCTGGTACTCGTTCGGCTTGGAGCCGGGGGGACTATGGGCCGGTGGCTGAGTTGTTGATGCCGGCGGCTCGGGCTTTGGTGGATGGGTGTGCGGTGTCTGCGGGGCAGGAGGTGCTCGACGTGGCCGCGGGGAATGGGAACGTTGCCGTTCTTGCCGCGGAGGAGGGGGCGGCCGTGGTGGCCTCGGATCTCACGCCGGCGATGGTGGAGCTCGGACGGGCGCGGACGGCGGCTGAGGGCCTGGACGTGGAGTGGGTCGAGGCCGACGCCGAGGCGCTGCCCTTCGACGACGGGTCCTTCGACTGCGTGACCTCGTGCTTCGGGGCGATGTTCGCGCCACGGCCAGAGGTGGTGGCTTCGGAGCTCTTCCGGGTGGTGCGGCCGGGCAACACGGTGGGCATGGCCAACTGGACACCCGAGGGCTTCTTCGGTCGGAGCTCGGCGGTGGCGCGCCGGTACCAGCCGTTGCCGGCCGGTGTGCCGGCTCCCATCCTCTGGGGGGACGAGGACACCGTGCGGGCGCGCTTCGAGGGCCTGGCGGGAAGGGTGGCGTTCGAGCGCCGCACGCTGCCCTTCGCCTCCGGCTCGGCGGAGGAGCTCTGGGATTTCTTCACGAGCCACGCGGGGCCGCAGGTCGTGGCCCGCGAGACCATGGACGCCGAGGACTACGCCGAGCTCACGCGCGAGTCGCTGGCCATCGTGCGGGAGCACAACATGGCCACCGACGGAAGCCTGCTCATCGAGCTCGAGTACCTGCTGGTCGTGGCTCGCCGCCGCGGGTAGACCCTGACCGCCCGCCTCCTGCTCGAGTACCACGGCGCCGGCTTCGCCGGCTGGGCGCGACAGCCTGGCCTTCGCACCGTCCAGGGGGTGCTCGAGGACGGGTTGGCGGGGGTGCTCGAGCACGCCCGGCCCCTCACGGTGGCGGGGCGCACGGACGCCGGGGTGCACGCCCGCGGGCAGGTGGCAAGCCACGCGGGGGAGCCGGCCTCGGCGGGACGGCTGAACGTCGGTCTGCCCGACGACGTGCGCGTGCTCGCGAGCGACGCGGCTCCCGAGGGCTTCGACGCCCGCGCCGACGCGGTGTCGCGGCTCTACCGCTACCGGGTGCTGGCCCGACCGGCGGGCTCGGCGCTCGAGGGCGGGCGCGCCCTGCACTGGCCGCGCCCGCTCGACCCGGCCGCGCTCGAGCGCTGCGCCGGAGCGCTCCTCGGCAGGCACGACTTCACGGCGTTCACGCCGACCCAGACCGGGCACAGGTTCTTCGAGCGCGAGGTCGGGCGCGCCGACTGGCGTTCGGGAGATGTGCCCGACGTGCTCGAGCTCTGGATCGAGGCCGACGGCTTCCTGCGGCGAATGGTGCGGATCCTGGTGGGCACCATGCTCGAGGTGGCCGCCGGCCGACGATCGGAGGCGGACTTCGAGCGCCTGCTCGAGGGGCGGCCTCGAGCCGAGGCCGGTGACACCGCGCCGCCTCACGGGCTCTTCCTCGAGGCGGTGCGCTACGGACGGGGAGGCGGTCCGACCCGCCTCTAATCTCTGCCTCGGTGAAGGTCCTCCTGACCAACGACGACGGCATCCAGGCCACGGGCCTGAACGAGATGCGCCGGGCGCTCGCCGCCATCGAGGACATCGAGCTGGCGGTGATCGCCCCAAACGGCAACCGGAGCGCGATCGGTCGGGGAATCACCACCAGAGAGCCGCTGTGGGTGGAGGAGATCGCCTTCGGCGACGGCACGACGGGCTTCGCCACCGACGGCACGCCCGTGGACTGCGTGCGCTTCGCCTCCCTCGGGCTCATCCCCTTCCAGCCGGAGCTGATCGTGGCGGGCATCAACCACGGCGCCAACCTCGGCGACGACATCACCTACTCGGGAACGGTGGCCGCCGCGCTCGAGGGCGTGGTGCTCGGCATCCCCGCCATCGCCGCCTCGCAGCAGTCCGAGGGAAGGGCCATGGACTTCGCCTCCGGTCACGACTTCGACTTCCACCAGGCCGCCGCCTTCGTGGCCCGCATGGTCGAGGAGATCGAAGACGTGCCGCTCCCCCCGGGCACGCTGCTGAACGTCAACTGTCCGGCGGGCGACGCCCACGGGGCGCGCGCCTGCCGGCTCGGCAAGCGCATCTATCGCGACCGCCTCGAGCTGTCCGAGGAGGACAACGGCCGACGCCGCTACCGGATCTACGGGGATTACCCGGGCTACGAGGAGGAGGAGGGAACCGACTTCGAGGCCGTCGCCGAGGGGCTGATCGCGGTCACCCCGCTTCACTTCGACCTGACCGATCGGGGGAGCATCGAGGCGCTCGGGGGTTATGACCTCGATCGGCTCCTGGCCCCGGCCGCTCGCGAGGTCGAGTAGCTCCGGAGATGGCTGAGGACGCGGCCGCGCGCGCCGGTGAGCTGCGCCGAGCCCTCGATCACCACAACCATCGCTACTACGTCCTCGACGACCCCGAGGTCTCCGACACCGAGTACGACGCCCTGCTCGACGAGCTCCGGAGCATCGAGGCCGAGCATCCCGAGCTACTCACCCCCGACTCGCCGACCCAGCGCGTGGGCGCGCCCGCGCTCGAGCGCTTCGCGCCCTCCCGGCACCTGCTGCCCATGCTCTCGCTGGCCAACTCCCGCACCGAGGAGGAGCTTCGGGCCTGGGAGGTCCGCGCGCGGGCGCTGCTCGTAAAGGCCGGGGTCGAGGAGGTCGAGCTCGAGTACGTGACCGAGCCGAAGATCGACGGCCTCGCCATCTCGCTGGTCTACGAGGATGGCGTACTCGTGCGGGGCGCCACCCGGGGGGACGGCGAGGTGGGCGAGGAGGTGACCCAGAACCTGCGCACCATCAAGGCCATTCCCCTTCGGGTCGAGGAGGCGCCACCGCTGGTCGAGGTGAGGGGCGAGGTCTACCTACCGCTCGCCGCCTTCGCCAAGCTGAACGAGGAGCGTGCCGCGGCCGGGCTGCCCACCTTCGCCAATCCCCGCAACTCGGCGGCCGGTTCGATCCGCCAGCTCGATCCCGCCCTGGCGGCCGCGCGGCCGCTCTCGATGTGGTGCTACGGGGTGGGCGCCCTCGAGGGCCTCGCCTTCACCACCCACGCGGAGTCGCTGGCCTGGCTCGGCGAGCACGGCTTCCGGGTGAGCCCGGACGTGGCGGTGCACACCGACATCGAGTCGGTGGTGGCGGCCTGCCGGGCCTGGGAGGAGCGCCGCGAGCGCCTCGACTACGAGATCGACGGCGCGGTGGTGAAGGTCAACGACCTCGAGCGCCAGGGTCTCCTCGGGGTGGTGGGGCGCGAGCCCCGCGGTGCGATCGCCTGGAAGTTCTCGCCCATGACCGCCACCACGACGCTGCTCTCGATCATGTGGAACGTGGGCCGCACGGGCCACCTCGTGCCCTTCGCCAATCTCGAGCCCGTCCAGCTCTCGGGGGCCACGGTGAGGCTCGCCACCCTGCACAACGAGGAGGACCTTCGCCGCAAGGACGTGCGAGTGGGCGACGAGGTGATCGCCATGCGCGCCGGCGACGTGATCCCGCAGGTGGTGTCTCCCACGCCCGCGGCCCAACGCCGCCCCGATCGGAGCCCGGTGCCGAGCCCTCCGGAGCGATGCCCCTCGTGCGACACCGAGACCGTGAAGCCCGAGGGCAGCGCGTGGACCATCTGCCCCAACCGGGCGAGCTGTCCCGGGCAGCTCTTCCAGGCGGTCAAGCACTTCGTGTCCCGGGGGGCGATGGACATCGAGGGCCTCGGAGAGAAGCAGGCCGATCGCTTCCTGACCGAGGGCCTGATCGCCAACGTGGCCGACATCTACGAGCTCCGCGCCGAGCGGCTCGCCGAGCTCGAGGGCTTCGGCGAGCTCTCGGCCCGCAACCTCGAGGCCTCGATCGAAGCCTCGCGCGAGAAGCCCTTCCACCGTGTGCTCTTCGCCCTAGGCGTGCCCGGCATCGGCGCGGTCAACGCCCGAGCGCTCGCCACGCACTTCCGCTCCATGGACGCCCTCGTGTCCGCGTCCACCGAGGAGGTGGTACAGACGCCGGGCATCGGGCCGGTGCTCGCCGGCATCATCGCCGAGACCTTCGCCGAGGAGCGGACGCGGGAGCTCGTCGAGCGCCTGCGCGCCGCGGGGCTCTCCATGGAGGAGGAGGGAGCCGTGCCCGGGGCGGAGGGAGCGCTGGCCGGCAGGACCCTGGTCATCACCGGCACCCTTCCCACGCTCTCGCGCGAGAGGGCGATGGAGCGCGTCGAGGCGGCCGGCGGGAAGGTGACCGGGTCGGTGTCCAGCAACACCGACTACGTGGTGGCCGGCGCGGAGCCGGGCACCAAGCTCGCTCGGGCCGAGGAGATCGGTACCGCGGTGATCGACGAGGACGGACTGCTGGCCCTCCTCGCCGGGCAGGGGGGAGCGGGCTGACCTCGGGCGCCGGTGCCGGCCGGCCTACCCCCGGTACCCGGCGACCGCCTGGGTCATGCGGTCCTGCAGCCGGCGGGCGCCGGAGGGCGAGACGCCGTTCATCAGAAACGAGAACACCAGGGTCCCCCCGCTCGAGGTGGCGCAGTAGCCCGAGAGGGTGCTCACGCCGGAGATGGTCCCGGTCTTGGCCCGGCAGCGGCCGGCGGCGGGGCCGCTGCGCATGCGGCTGCGCAGGGTGCCGTCCCGTCCGGCCACGGCGAGCGACGCCGTGAAGGAGGCGCCGGCCGGGGTGCTGCGCATCGCGGTGAGCAGGCGGGCCACGCTCCGGGGCGAGGCGCGGTTACCCCTCGAGAGGCCCGACCCGTCGGTCAGCCTGGCGGGGGACCCGAGGGTGCGCGCGTAGGCGGCGGCCACCCGCGCGCCGGTCGCCGTGGTGCCCGCGCTGCCGGCCCGCGCGCCGAGGCCCTTGAGGAGGGTCTCGGCGAAGAAGTTGTCCGAGGGCTTGTTGGTGAGCAGGGCCAGGCGGGCCAGAGAGGGTGAGGCCACGCTCGCCACCTCGGCGGCACCGGACGGGGCCGAGCCCGTACGCGGGGCGCCCGACACCGACACGCCGCGGCGCTCGAGCGCCCGGTCGAGCTGTGCTGCGGCGAAGCCCGATTGGCTCGAGAGAAAGCCTCCTCCCGGGGCCCGGCCGCCGTTGAAGGAGAGAGCACTCAGGGGTCCGACGTAGCGGGAGGTGGCAAACCCGGACGCCGGTCCTCCTCGCCGCGAGTCGAAGAGGCCCTCGGCTCCCACCACGCGGCCGCTCACGCGGGTGACTCCGGCGGCGCGCACCCGCTCGGCGAGGGCCTCGACCGAGGCGGAGCTCCCGGCTCGGCGTGCGTAGTCGGCGCTGCCGAAGGTGGGATCGCCTCCGCCGCTCAGATAGAGGTCGCCGGAGAGCACGCCATCGGAGGGAGCGGCGGCGGCCAGCGCGCGCGTGGGCAGGGTGGCGGTGGGGCCGAGGCGGCCGAGCACGGCGGCCGTGGTGAAGAGCTTGGTGTTCGAGGCGAGGATCCGGGGGGTGCCGGCGCGGCGCTCGTAGAGGACCCGTCCCTCGCCGGCGTCGAGCACCTGGGCGCCCGAGGAGGCCCCCGCCGCGCGCATCGAGCGGTCGAGGACGGTTCGCAGGCCCGTCTCCGAGGACTGCGCGGTCCGGGTGGACTCGGCCGCAGCCGCGCCGGCCGGCCACAGCGCCAGGGTGAGG
The DNA here is from genome assembly GCA_050997195.1 of Thermoleophilaceae bacterium. Classification (GTDB taxonomy): domain Bacteria; phylum Actinomycetota; class Thermoleophilia; order Solirubrobacterales; family Thermoleophilaceae; genus JACCZP01. The sequence continues at coordinate 1,021 of JBPCRE010000277.1, read as the reverse complement.
GAGGCCAGGACGAGTGTTCGCCGCACGCACGCTGCAACAAGGTCGAGCGTCGCGAAGTTGCGCGATACTCGTTGGCGTGGCAAAGGTGGTGAAGCTCGAGAAGCCCGGAGCGCGTGGCGGGGACTCGGGGCCTGGCTCGGCGCGACGGTCGCGCGGGCGCCGCTCGCGGATCGCCCTCGTGCTCGGCGGCGGCGGGGTGACCGGAGGCGTGTACGAGATCGGGGCGCTTCGCGCGTTCGACCTCATGGCCCTGAACCGCACGGTCAACGAGTTCGACGTCTACGTGGGCACGAGCGCCGGCTCGATCGTGGCGAGCCTGGCCGCCAGCGGCGTCACACCCGAGGAGATGATGCGGGTGGTGGGCCAGCAGGTGCCCACCCCCTTCGCCGACTTCAACATGAGCACGGTGATGCGGCCGGACTACCTCGAGCTGGCGAGGAGCGTGGCGCTCATGCCCCTGCGGCTACTCGGCCTCGTGGGCTCCCTGGCCCGCCAGCGGAGCCCCGCGGCGGTGATGGACCTCATCGTGGGCCTCGTGGAGGGGCTTCCTCCGGGGCTCTTCGACGGCTCGCCGCTCGAGCGCTACATGGCCGAGATCCTCTCCGGATCGGATCGGACCGACGACTTTCGCGAGCTCCCCAACGAGCTCTACCTCACGGCCACCGACCTCGACACCTGCGAGCGCATCGTGTTCGGCGAGCACGGTTGGGACGACGTGCCGATCTCCCGGGCCGTGAACGCCTCCTCGGCCCTGCCCATGGTCTACCGCCCAGTGGAGGTCAAAGGCCGCCACCTCGTGGACGGCGGCATCCGCTCGACCACCAACGTGGACATCGCGGTGGAGCGGGGCGCCAAGTTCGTCGTGGTGGTCAACCCGCTCGTCCCCTACGTCAACGACTTCCAGAAGACGATGCCCACCGTGGTGGGCAGCCGGACCCGGCGGGTCGCCGACATGGGGTATCCGCAGGTGGGCTACCAGGCCTTCAAGCTGCTGGCCCACCAGCGCCTCCACGAGGCGGTG
>JBPCRE010000055.1:0-25930 GCA_050997195.1 Thermoleophilaceae bacterium | reverse complement strand
CCGAGCCCGACTCTCCGCTTCGCACCCCCTTCCAGCGCGACCGCGACCGCATCGTGCACGCCAAGGCCTTTCGCCGGCTCATGCACAAGACCCAGGTCTTCATCTCGCCGGAGGGCGATCACTACCGCACGCGCCTCACCCACACCCTCGAGACCTGTGGCATCGCCCGCACGGTGGCGCGCGCGCTCGGGCTGAACGAGGACCTCACCGAGGCCATCGGCCTCGGACACGATCTCGGCCACCCGCCGTTCGGCCACATCGGCGAGACCGTGCTGGACGCCTGCCTGCGCGAGCGCTTCGGCCGCGGCTTTCGCCACAACGAGCACTCGCTCCGCGTGGTCGAGCATCTCGAGCGGCGCTCGGGCGGCCAGCGCGGGCTCAACCTCACCGCCGAAGTGCGCGAGGGCATCCTCCGCCATAGGGGCTCCGAGGCGCCGGCCACCCTCGAGGGGCGCATCGTGCGGGTGGTGGACCGCATCGCCTACATCAACCACGACATCGACGATGCCCTCCGCGCCGGGGTGCTCGAGCGCCGCGACCTCCCCGAGGCCCCGATCGCCCTGCTCGGCGAGACGGGCTCCGCGCGCATCGACACCCTGGTCGCCGACCTCGTGGAGCGCTCGGAGGCCGCCGGAGAGGTGACCCAGGGCGAGGAGATCGGTGCGGCCATGGACGCGTTGCGCACGTTCATGTTCGAGCGGGTCTACCTAGGGCACGGCGCGCAGTCCGAGCACGCGCGGATCGCCCGGATGCTCCGCGTGCTGTTCGAGGCCTACGCCGCCGAGCCCCCGCCCGAGGCGGTGCCCGGGGCCACGCCGGCCGAGCGGGTGTGCGACTACCTGGCGGGCATGACCGACCGCTTTGCGATCCGAGCCTTCTCCGACCTCTCGCTGCCGCGGGGGTTCTGAGCGATGTCCCTCTACACCAAGGACTCGGTCGAGCGGACCAAGGACGCCGTGGACATGGTGGAGCTCGTGGGCGCGCGCACGGAGCTTCGCCGGGTGGGCGCGCGCTACACCGGCCTCTGCCCCTTCCACGACGAGCGCACGCCCTCGTTCTCGGTGAACGCCGAGCACAAGCTCTACCACTGCTTCGGGTGCGGGGAATCGGGCGACGCGATTCGCTTCGTGCAGGCCACCGAGTCGCTCGACTTCCGCGAGTCGGTCGAGTATCTGGCCGAGCGCTACGGCGTCGAGCTCAAGCTCGAGCGCGAGGACCCGCGCGAGGAGGAGCGCCGGCGCCGGCGCGAGCGGCTGCTGGCCGCCGTGGAGCGCGCGAGCGCTTTCTACGAGCGGTTTCTCTGGGAAGCCGAGGAGGCGCGGCGGGCGCGGGAATACCTGATCGGCCGCGGGCTCGGCGAGGAGGTGCTCCGTGCCTTCCGGGTGGGCTACGCGCCGAGCGCGTTCGATCGGGTGATCTCCGGCGCGCGCCGGGACGGCTTCGGGCTCGAGGAGCTCGCGGCCGCGGGGCTTGCCTCGCGGGGAGAGGGAGGGCGTCTCTACGACCGCTTTCGCTCCCGCATCATGTTCCCGCTGGCCGACGCCCGCGGCCGTGTGCTGGGCTTCGGCGCGCGCGCCGTGCGCGAGAGCCAGCGGCCGAAGTACCTCAACAGCTCGGAGAACGAGATCTACGCCAAGGGCCGCCAGCTCTTCGGGATCGATCGGGCTCGCGCGCCGGCCGCCCGGGCGGGACGCATCGTCGTGGTCGAGGGCTACACCGACGTGCTGGCCCTCCACCATGCGGGGGTCCCCGAGACGGTGGCCATCATGGGCACCGCGCTCACCCAGGAGCAGCTGGCCGAGCTCTCCCGCGCCGCGGGCACGATCTACCTCGCCCTCGACGCCGACAGCGCGGGCCAGGAGGCGATGCTGCGCGCGGCACGGGGAGCGCAGGAGCGCAAGGTCGAGCTCCGGGTGGTGGCCATGCCCGACGGCGCCGACCCAGCGGAGCTCGTCGAGTCCGAGGGAGTGGACGCCTTCGCGCGCCGGCTCGAGGGTGCGCTGTCGGTGCCCGAGTTCGAGGCCCGCCGCGTCCTGGCCGGCGCCGAGCTCGGGAGCGCCCGCGGCCGCGACCGCGCGCTCGATGAGCTGCGTCCTCTGGTGGCGGCCACCCCGCGGGACTCCGCCGTACGCGACGAGATCGTGCGCATGGCCGCCGACCGCCTGGACGTGCCTGTGGAGTACCTGAAGGCGGGGGGAGGGGGGCCGGCCGCGTTCAGGCGAGACATTCGGGGAGGCGAGGGCTCATCGGCGCCGAGGCGAGACGACTGGAGAGGCCGGGGAGCAGCGGCGCCGAGGCGAGACGAAAGGGGCGGAGGGCAGATCGCGCCGAGCGGTGAGCGCGGGGCCGGAACCTCCGACCACCGGGCCGACTCGGCGGTTCCGCCGCCCGATCGTGGCTCGCGCTTCGAGGCCGTGCTCCGCTCGGAGCGGACGTTCCTCGCCATGAGCCTCGCGCAGGGAGGCCCGGGGCGCGAGCTCCTCTCGCGCATCACCGACGAGCATCTCTCCTCCGCGCCGCTGCGACGCGTGCGAGACCACCTGCTCCAGCACTTCGACGATCCGATGGCCGATCTCCCCGCCGACGATCCCGCCACCAGCGCGCTGATCACCGAGGTCGGCATGCTGGCTGAGCACGAGCCCTCGTCCGAAATGGCGCTGCGCCTCGGTTTCCTTCAGCTCGATCTCAAGCGGATCGAGCGAGAGCTCCGTCGCGCCGACGAGGGCCGCGACTTCGACCGGCAGAAGACCCTCTGGCGGGCCCGTGAGACGGTGCGCGGGGAGATCACCGAGCGGATGGGGCAGACGGCGTAGAGAAACGGTCCGATGCGGCGGAAGGCGGGTTCGCGCCGTTCGACGCTTTCGTCGAGTACTCGGGCTGAACGAGGACGTGACCGAGGCGATCGCGCTGGGCCACGACCTCGGCCACCCCCGTTCGTTCAGGGTTTGAGTACTCCGGGGGTGGGACTCGAACCCACAACCGTCGCCTTAACAGGGCGCTGCACCGCCGATTGTGCTACCCCGGATCGAGCTACCGCGAAGCTACCGCATGGTCGAAGAATAGTCGAGACAGCGGATCACGCGAGCTTGCGGAGGCGCTCGACAGGGCGATGGAGTAGATGGCGGAGCCGCCGGGGAGGAAATAACGTGAAGCGATGGGCACAGGCACGCGCGAGGAAGAGGAGGCCGTCTGGGTTGGCTTTGACCTGGGGACTCAGGGCGTTCGGGCGCTCGTGGTGTCGGCGAGCGGTCGGGTGGTGGGAAGCGGCTCGCGACCGCTTACGAGCCGGCGAGATGGACCCCGGCACGAGCAGGATCCCGAGCAGTGGTGGGAGGCGCTCGCCGCGGCCTCCCGCGCTGCTCTCCACGAAGTGGAGCCCCGGCGGGTCCGCGGCGTGGCGACCGACGGGACCTCGGGAACGATCCTGCTCGTCGACCGGGCGGGCGCACCTCTCACGCCGGCGTTGATGTACGACGACTCGCGGGCGACCGATCAGGCGCGGCGCGCCGACGACGCGGGCAGGGCGGTCTGGAGCTCGCTGGGCTACCGGATCCAGCCCTCGTGGGCACTCGCCAAGGTGCTGTGGATGCTCGAGGAATGGCCGGAGCTCGTGCCAGGCGCGCGGCTCGCGCACCAGCCCGACTACGTCACCCGCCGGCTCGTCGGGCACGAGGTTCCCGCCGACACCAGCCACGCGCTGAAGACCGGCTACGACCTGATCCACGACGCGTGGCCACGCGATCCGCTCGACCAGCTCGGCGTGCCCGAGGACCTCCTGCCCGACGTGGTCCGGTCCGGCTCGCGGCTCGGGGAGGTCGGTGAGGAGGGCGCTCGCGAGACCGGGATCGCGGCGGGAACCCCGGTGATCGCCGGCATGACCGACGGCTGCGCGGCCCAGCTCGCGGCGGGGGCGCTCAACGAGGGCAGTTGGAGCTCGGTGCTGGGCACGACGCTCGTGCTCAAGGGCGTCTCGTCCGAGCTCATCCGAGACCCGAACGGTGTTCTCTACTCCCACCGCGCGCCGGACGGGGGATGGCTCCCGGGTGGCGCCTCCAGCACGGGCGCCGGCGTGCTGTCGGCCAGCTTCCCCGAGCGCGACCTCGACGAGCTCGGGCGGCGGGCGGTCGACCACGAGCGAACCGGCGTGCTCGCCTATCCGCTGCTCTCGCGGGGCGAGCGCTTTCCGTTCGCCGCCGACGACGCCGAGGGCTTCCTGCTCGGCGAGCCGGCCGACGAGTCAGAGCACTACGCCGCGCTGCTCCAAGGCTTGGCCTACATCGAGCGCCTGTGCTTCGACTACGTGAACCTGCTCGGGGCGCCCATAGACGGCGAGATCACCCTGACCGGCGGGGGAACGCGCAGCCGGTACTGGTGCCAGCTCCGCGCCGATGTGCTGGGCCGGCCCGTCCGGCTGCTCGAGAACGCGGAGCCCGCGCTGGGGATGGCCGTGCTCGCGGCCTCGGCGGGCCGGGCGACCGCCGACGTGGCCGCGGAGATGGTTCGGCCGCGCGAGGTCATCGAGCCCCGCCCGGATCGGGCGGGGCGCTTCCGGGAGCCCTACGCTCGGCTCGTCGGGGAGCTCGAGGAGCGGGGCTGGCTCGAGCCGACCGTCGCCGACCACGCGCGCTCGAGGGCATGACCCGCCCCGCGGCGGCGGCGTGCCCCCCTACACCGGCGCAGAGACCTGCGCCGCGACCTCGATCGTCGCGCGCATGAACGCCGGCAGGTCGTCCGGCTTGCGGGAGGAGACGAGGTTGCCCTCGACCACCACCTCGGCGTCCTCCCAGTCGGCGCCGGCGTTTCGCATGTCGTCTTCGATGGCGGGGTTGCCGGTCACGCGCCGGCCCGCGACGATGCCGGCAGACGCCGGGACCCAGCCTCCATGGCAGATGAACGCGATCGGCTTGTCCTGGCTATCGAGGTCGCGCACGAGCGCGAGCAAGCCGTCGTCCATCCGCAGCTTGTCCGGTCCGTAGCCGCCCGCGATCACGAGCAGGTCGAGATCGTCGGCCGACACCTCGCCGGCCGCACGCCCGGTCTCGATCTCGTCACCCCGCTTGCCCGGGAGGGTCGTGCCGGCCTCCGAACCGATGATCTCGACCGCCGCGCCGGCCTCGCGCAGGCGGTACAGCGGATACAAAGCCTCGATCTCCTCGAACAGCGGGCCGACAGCGATCGCGGCACGCTTGCCCTCGAGTGGTTGCTCGTGCTCGTGATGAGTCATTGGGCCTCCTCTTGGTTCGGTGATCCTGAACCATCATGACGCCGATTTCGATTCGCGTTCTGCGACCCGGTGGTCTTCTCCCTACCCGACGAACGCCTCGATCTCCTCCGCCGCCCGCCCCGCGCCGTCGTGCTCCGCCGCCCACACAGCCAGCTCCCCGGCCCGCACCCCATACCCCGGTTCTGCCAGCACCCGGCGCACCGCCAACCGCACCCCTCGCGCCGAGCTCAGCCGCCGCGGCAGCGACACTCCCGCGCCCGCCCACGCCACCCGAGCCGCGTTCTCCGCCATGTCCCCGGCCGCCGGGCACGCCACCACCGGCACCCCGCAGGAGAGCGCCCGAGCCACCGTTCCGTGACCCGCGTGGCACACCACCACCGCGCACCGGGGCATGGTCCTCGCGTAGGAGAGCCAGTCGACCACGCGGGCGTTGGGCGGCACCGCCAGCGCCCCGCCTGCCGCAGCCGGACGGTTCAGGGTGGCCAGCACTCGCACCGGCTCACCGGCGAGGCCCTCGAGCGCCCCGCGCACCATCCGTCCTTCGGGATCCTGCGAGGTGCTCGGAGCCACGAGCACCAGCGGGTCGTCGCCCGGCGGCAGTGAGACCTCCTCCTCAAAAGGCCGCTCCCACATGAGCGGCCCGGTGGTTCGCACCCACGGCTCGGCCACCACGCGCGGGTACTCGAGCTGGGGGAACGTGGCCACCAGGGCCAGCGAGCGGGAGATACCACCGTGCACGTGCGACAGCGGGGGAAGGCCCACGCGCCCCCGCGCGCCGTTCAGCTCCTCGCGCCCGCGCTCGACCCCGAGGCGCAGCAGGGGATCGAAGGCTCGCCAGAGCGCCGCCCCCGCCCGGGTGCGCGGCAGCCGCGCTCCGACCGAGTAGGGGGGAAACCCCGGCTCGGAGACCGGGAGGAGGTGGGGCACGAGCGTGGCCCACGGGCGGCCTTCGAGCTCGGCGGCCATCGCCGCCGCCACGGTGAGGATGTCCACCACCACGGCGTGGGGATCGAACGCGGCCACGAGCGGACGCGTCTCGTGCGCCGCCCGCACCGCCGCCACGTAGGGCTTGAGCGCCTGCTCGCGGGTGGGAAACACCTGGTACTCGGGCGCCGGCGCGAAGAGCATGCCCTCGCGCTCCACGTCCTCTCGCCACCGCGACCACGTCTGCAGGCACACCTCGTGGCCTCGCGCGGCGAGCTCGCGGCCGAGGGCGATGGCCGGGAACGCGTGCCCCGGGTCCCCGAAGGCCGCGAGCAGCACCCGCCGCCGCGCGGGCGCCGCCGAGATCAGTTGAGCTCTGCGACCGTCCGCAGCATGTCCGCGCGCGCTTCCGCGCTCTCGGCCATCGGGCTCAGGATCAGCGTGCCCACGCCCGCCTCGCGGTAGAGCTCGAGCCGCTCGGCGATCCGCTCGCGCGGGCCGCACAGAGACGTCTGGTCGATGAGCTCGGCCGGCAGCGCGGCGGCGGCCTCGTCCCGCTTGCCGGCCAGGTAGAGCTCCTGCACCTCGTCGGCGGCGTCCTCGAAGCCGTAGCGGCGCACGAGCGCGTTGTAGAAGTTCTTGTCGCGAGAGCCCATGCCTCCCGCGTAGAGGGCGAGGAAGGGGCGCATGCGATCGCGGGCGCGATCGATGTCGTCGTCCACGTAGAGGTTCACGTTCGGAGCCATGTCGAAGTCGGGGGGGAGGCCGCCGCCACCTTCCCGTCGTGCGGCGCCCTCCTCGAGCAGGGAGCGAAACTCCCCCACGCGCTCGGGAGAGAAGAGCGTGGGCATCCAGCCGTCGGCGATCTCGCCGGTGAGCTGGGTGTTCTTCGGGCCGATGGCGGCGATGTAGATGGGGATGCGCTCCTGCACGGGTGCGATCGTGAGCTTCAGCGCCTTGCCCGGGCCGTCCGGCAGCGGCAGCTCGTAGGTCTCGCCGTGGAACTCGAGGCGCTCGCGCGCGAGGGCCATGCGCACGATGGCCACGTACTCGCGCGTGCGCTGAAGCTGCCTGGCGAAACGCTGGCCGTGCCAGCCCTCGGCCACCTGGGGGCCGGAGGAGCCGATGCCGAGCAGCATGCGGCCGTTCGAGATGTTGTCGAGGGTGGCCGCGGTCATCGCCGTCATCGCGGGCGAGCGTGCGGGCATCTGGAAGATGGCCGAGCCGATCTTGATCCGCTCGGTGTTGGCCGCGATCCACGCGAGCACGGTGGCGGTGTCCGAGCCGTAGGCCTCGGCGGCCCACACCGAGTCGAAGCCGAGCGCCTCGGCCTCGTGCACGAGCGCGAGCTGGTCGGCGACCTTGAGCCCCAATCCCCAGTAGCCGATCTGCAGGCCCAGTCGCATGCAACGCTCCTTTCATCGGCCCCGGTGGCCTTGCGGAGGAGGGGGCCGCGACGTTAACGTCGGCCCCCGAGTGCCGGACGGCAATCGTAGGCCACAGCCCCGGAGGACCCCGTGAGACCGGCAAGGACAAAGAGAAGGGCCGCCGAGGATCTGCGCCGCGCCGTGGCGCGCCTGCCTGAGCGCACCAAGCGGGGCATGCTGGAGTCAGTGCGCAAGGACCCGGTGATCGCGGGCGCCTACACCGGGCCGGGCGGCGGCGTGTGCCCCATGCTCGGCGCTCACCGCCGGGGCGGGCGTACCGACATGTCCGTCTTCGCCGAGCGCTGGGACGCCTACACCAAGGCGGGAGCCGGCCGGTCGCGCCCCGCCACGGAGCGGGAGCTTCGCGCCCTCGAGGCCATGCTGGTGGCAAGCCTCGACGACCCGCCCGACACGGAGCTCGGCCGGGCGGTCGAGGAGATCAAGGCCGTTAGGCGCGCCGCCGCCGAGCGCGCCGCCTTCGCCCAGGGACTCATGCCGCGAGCTCGTCCGGCCTCGGGCGAGCGCGACCGCACCGAAGAGCTCGAGGGACGCCCGGGATGGGCCTGGCTGCGGCCGGTCCGCCGGCTCGACGAGTTCGAGGCGGCGCTCGAGCGGGCCTCCGCGACCGAGCCGAGGGACGCCTCCTACAGCGTCTCGCCCAGGCGCACGAACTGGATCTCCGGGACGATGCAGGCCGGCGAGGTCCTCAGCAGATAGCGCACCGCCTCGGCGATGTCCTCGGGCTGGATCATGTTCTCCTTGGGCACGTCCTCGACCCAGTCGGTCATCGCGGTGGCCACGAAGGCGGGGCACAGGGCGGTTACCTGCACGCCGGACTCTCCGAGCTCCATCTGGGCGGCCTGCGTGAGCCCCACCACGCCCGCCTTCGAGGCCGAGTAGGTGGCAAGCCAGCCCTGACCGTGCTTGCCGGCGATGGAGGCCACGTTGGCCACGAGCGCCTTGCCGTGCTCGGCGCCCGCCTCCTTGAGCATGGGCACGCATTCGCGCAGGGTGATCTGGGTAGCCCGCAGGTTCACCGCGATCTGGAGGTCGATCTTCTTGGTCTCCATCTCCTCGATGGCCCCACCGATGCCCACGCCGGCGTTGTTGACGAGCACGTCGAGGCGCCCGTACTTATCGCGATGAGCGCTCACGAGCGCGGAGATGTCCTCCTCCTGGCTCATGTTGGCGGCCACGGCCTGAGCGTCGATGCCCTCGGAGGTGAGGTTGGACACGGCCTCCTCGAGCTTGTCCGGCGTACGCGCCGAGACCGTGACCGCGTAGCCGTCCTGCCCGAGCGCGCGAGCGATCGCCAGCCCGATCCCGCTCGAGCCCCCCGTGACGAGCGCCGCTCGATCCGCCATGTGCTTCGACCCCCTGTGTTCGCGCGTTTGTCGGGAGCCAGTTAATCCGGTTTCGAGGTGGCGCGAGAAGTCGCCGGCCCACGTAGGCTCCGTTCATGCCCTCGCGGATGGCCCGCCTCGTGGTGGTGCTCGGGGCGGTGCTTGCCGGAGCCATCGCATCGGGGGGCTGCCGTGAAGTCTCGTCTGAGCCCGCACCCGCCGTGCCCATGCCCCCGAGGTCGACGGTGGAGTGGCCGAAGCCGGGGACGAAGACCCTGGCCGAGCTGCGCCGCGGCCTCGGCCCCGGCCTCGAGCTGGCCCCCGGCGTGGCCGTGCTCGAGCCGGGGAGCAACCGCTTCGGATTCGCCCTCTTCGACCGAGCCCGCCGCCAGGTGAGCGAGGCGCCCGCCGCGCTGTACGTGGCCCCCGCCGGCGGAGCCGACGACGTGCGCGGGCCCTTCCGAGCCGATCACCAGTCGCTCCGGGTGCGCCCCCAGTTCCAGAGTCGCTCGGTGGCGACCGATCCCGACAGCGCCCACTCCGTCTACACCGCCGAGGTTCCCTTCGCCGAAAGCGGCCCTTACGAGGTCATGGCCGTGGTGGAGCTCGACGACCGCCTGGTGGCCACCGATCCGGTGCCCGTGCAGGCCACGCGAGCCAACGACGTGCCCGACGTCGGCGAGGCGGCGCCGCGCATCGACACCCCCACGCGAGACTCGGTGGGCGGCGCCCTCGAGACCATCGACACGCGCGACCCTCCGGGCACGATGCACGAGGTCAACTTCGCCGAGGTCCTCGGGCGCAGACCGGTCGTTCTCCTCTTCTCGACGCCCGCCCTGTGCCGAAGCCGGGTATGTGGCCCCGTGAACGACGTGGCCGAGCAGGTGAGCTCCGAGCACGGCGACGAGGTCGAGTTCATCCACATGGAGATCTATGCGGACAACCGCCTCGAAGCCGGCCTGCGCCCCCAGGTCAAGCGCTTCGGTCTGCCCACCGAGCCGTGGGCCTTCGCCATCGACCGACGGGGGCGGGTGGCCGCGCGACTCGAGGGGGCATTCAGCGTGCGGGAGCTCGAGGCGGCGGTGCGGAAGGCGAGGGAGCCGTAGGGAGCTCCGCTCTTCTCGGAGCGGGTCGGTGCGGTCCGACTGGCTCGTTATGTTGGGGATCGTCGTGCGGGCGCTCCCGGCTCTTCTCCTCGCCGCCGTGTCCCTCGGGATCCTCGCGTCGCCGGCCGGCGCGCAGTCGGGCGGAGAGGGCGGTGTGATCATCGCCAAGGGGCCCGCCGCGGTGGACATGCCCGTGACCGGAGACGTGGTCGTGCTCTCCGGTCCGGTTCGCATCTCCGCGCCCGTCAACGGCAACGTGGTGGTGTTCTCGGGGCAGACCATGCTCGAGCGCGGAGCCCGGGTCACCGGCGACGTGACGTGGGCCGAGACACAGCCCCGCGTGGGTTCGGGGGCGGAGGTCCTCGGCCAGGTCCAGCGCTTCGGAGGTGGCGGCCTCTCCGGCGGCCCCGGCGCGGGGCTCCTCGGGGGCCTCGCCTTCTGGCTCGCCGTTTCGGTCTCGACGCTTGTGCTCGGGCTCGTGCTGCTCTGGCTCGGACCACGTGCCGCCGACGCCGCCGTGGCGACGGCGCGCGGCTCGCTCGGCTCCTCGCTCGGCTGGGGCATCTTCGCGGTCATCGGACTCCCTCTGATCGCCCTCCTCCTGGTGGTCACCCTCCTGGCCATCCCGCTCAGCGTGGGGCTCTTCCTCGCGCTGTTGCCGCTCTACTCGGTCGGCTACGTGACCACCTGCTGGCTGCTCGGGCGTCGCGTGATCTCAGAAGCCGGACGCCCGGTTACCTTCCTCGCCGGCTGGGGCATCCTCCGCCTCGTCGCCCTGGTGCCGATCCTCGGCGGCCTGACCGCCCTCCTTGCCGCCGTGCTCGGCCTCGGCGTGCTCTTCGTGGCCGCCTGGCGCGCACGCACGGGAGGGCGTGAGGGAACGGTGGAGCCCGCGGTGACTTGAACCGGCAGGCTGCTCGGTGAGCCGTTGGTAGCTTGCGTGGGGGCGGGCCGGTAGCTCAGCTGGTTAGAGCAGCGGACTCATAATCCGTCGCGCGCAGGTTCGAGTCCTGCCCGGCCCACTGGGAAGTACCTGCAAATCGCTTAGTTCAACCATGGGCATGCGGCTGCGGACAACCGTGAGGGAGGCGTGATGGGCTCGAAGGACACTCAGACGATCATTTGGGAGTGGGTCGAGGTCACGGAAAACCTCTCCGCGGGCGCTCGGCGGCGCCGGCTCGAAGCCTTCCTGGGCGCCATGGACGCCGGCGAGATCAAATCCGAAGACATTGCGGACCTGCTCCGTTCGAGCCTCGAGGCCAACGCGGAGGGGAGGGAGCTCGGGCTCGATGCGACGTTCCCGGCCCAAGGGGAGCAGATACGGGAGCTGTTCGAGAAAGCGCGCGAGCGGCGTGGGGCGGGGGAGTAGGGGTCGCGTCGAAAGGGGGGTGCCGTACTTCTCCCCCGACTTTCCACGCCGACCACCGACCGCGTTGCTTCCCTCGCTCTCTAGAGGAACCGAGATCGCGGCCGTCGCCACCGCTCTTCTGCTGGTGGGCTGCAGCGGTGCAGAGGCCGGAGACGCGGGCGGCGGCACTCCCTCGCGCACCGTCCCCGAGATCGATGAAGCGGTGGGCACCTACGGCGGTGTCGGTCGGCCACCCGACGAGCCGAGTGCGCAAGGTCTTCGGCCCTCGCGGTCGACGAGGCCAGGGCCTGATGCCGCTCGGGGAGGACTTCTACGACGCCGGCGGCCCCACCACGGTCTCTCCACCTCGGCGCACGGGGCCGATCAAGGCCTACAGCTATCGCTCGGTGGCTTTCCAGGCAGCGAGCGAGCGTGTCTTCGCCTTGGTGGTCACGGACCCGAGGGCACGCACACGCCGAGGGGCAGGCGTCGGTGACTCGCTTGCGCGCATTCGCGCGGTCTATCCCAACGTGAGATGCTTTTCGGCGAACGAGGGGAGCGAGTACCCCCAGTATCCGGCGTGCGAGGGCCGAGTTGGTCGACGCATATGGGCCTGGTTCGGCCGCGACTCGGTCCGTAGCATCTCACTGGCGTCGCGTCCGCTCGGTCGGTAGAAGCCTTGTTCGCCACTCGCCGTCCCGAGATCACTTTCGTCCGCGACCAGGTTCCCGAGTTCGAGCCGGCAGCCCCTGACTGAGTGGCGGTGAGCAAGTAGGGCGTCAAGGTAAGGGGCCACCGTGGTTGCCAGAGATGACGCAGACGCCGCCGGGCTTGTGAAGGTGCTCTTTCCGGGAGCATCCGAGACGGCCTGGGCGCGGCCGCTCGGCGAAGGCGTCTTCGAGCTCGACAACTCCCTTTCTTCGTCGAGTACAGCTGGCTCGACCGGGTTCGGTGCGAGCAGCGAGCCGACGGCCAGTTGGAGGCCGTGGAGCTCGTGCGCGCTAGCGGCCACGTCACGCTGCGGGCCCTGCTTGACCCGCTCGTAGACGCCCCAACCAAGGACGCGCTGCTCGAGCGGGTCACCGAGCTGGGCGGCTCCTACGAGGGTGCGGAGGGGCTCTACTATGCGATCGACGTACCGCCTGGTGTAGACCGTCGCCCGATCGAGGAGCTGCTCCGGGCGCACGAGGACGACGTGATGTGGGAAGAGGGTATGAGCGAGAGCTTCCGCGACGCGGCGCTCGCTGCGGTCGACAGCATCGGACGTACGGCCGAGCACGCGGCTCCCCTCGGCGACGAGGAGGCAGAGGAATCCCTCTTGGTCGACATCGAGGCGGTCGAGACGACGACCAGGCACTACGAGCGCCTCTTCGCGACGGCGATCGGCGATGAGGTCCGAGTCCTGAACGCACCGTTCTTCGCCTACGGCCTCGCGTACGGGGATCGCGTAGACGTCGAGCGCCGAGCGGGCAGGACTCCACTGCTCCGGGAGGTGACCCACCCGTCGGGCCACTACACGGCGCGAGCGATCCTTGAGGACGATCGCTTCGAGCCCGAGCTCCGCGCGGCGGTCCGAGAGGTCGGCGGCCGCTGCGAGCGGCTGGCCGGGACTCAGATGATCGCCATCGACATTCCGGGAGCGGACGAGGCGAAGCGCCTGAGGACGCGGCTCGACGCCATGGAGGCCGAGGGCAAGCTCGGCTACGAGACGGGCTGGTAGCCGCGCCGGCTCCTCAAAGCGATCGAGAGGTCCGCGAGGCGATGAGCGCTTCCAACGAGCAGCGCGCACTCGCGGAGGGTGTGAGACCACCTTCGTGGCGGCTCCGCCCAGACCTTGTCTCACAGCGACTGCGGCCCTAGCCTTTACGTCTCAAGCAGAAAGGTAAAGAGTGAGCAGGATCTCCAGCAAGCACCAGATCACCATCCGGCCGAGGTCCTTCGCGATGCCGGTTTGACGGCGGGGGACGAGCTCGAGGTCCGCGCGGTCGGCCCGGGCCGGCTCGAGGTCGAGCGTGCGGAGGATCCCATCGCACGCTTCGCGGGCAGCGCTCCACCGGGGACCTACCCGCCCGGCTATCTCGACGCACTCCGCGACGAGTGGCAACGGTAGTCCTGGACGCCGATGTGCTCATCGGCTTCCTGTACGCCGCCGACTCCCAACACGAACAGGCCGTTTCGCTGCTCGCTCCCTATCTTCTGCCCGGCCACCGGGTGATGATCGGGGCGAGCGTCTACTCCGAGGTCCTCGTGGGGCCGGTGCGCACCGGGAGGCCCGAGATCGTCGACGACTTCCTGGCGTCCGGGCGCATCGCGGTCGTACCCATCGACCGCCCGATCGCCCGCCGAGCCGCCGAACTGCGGGCGGCCCACCGAGCGCTTCGTCTACCCGACGCCTTGCGTTGGCCACGGCCCTCGAGACCCCCGCCGAGCTCCTCACGCTCGACGAGGGTCTGCGGCGGGTGGCTGCGCGGGTGTAGCGCCTCCCGCGGATCGCGAGAGCAAGACCGCGAGCACCGTCGCCACGCGCCACACTGACCGCATGCCGATCCTCGACGCGGTCGTACCCGTCGCCGGGCTCGGCACCCGGCTGCTGCCCGCCACGAAGGCGCTGCCGAAGGCGATGCTGCCGATCGGGCGGACCCCCGTGGCCCAGCTCGTGGCGGAGGAGCTGCGGCGGGCCGGGGTCGAGCGGGTGCTCTTCGTGACCGGCCGGGGGGCTGCGCCGCTCGAGGACCACTTCGCCGAGGATCCCGAGCTCACGCGCGCGCTCCAAGAGGGCGGGCGGGAGGAGCTGCTGGCCGAGCTCGAGTTCGAGCGGGCCGGGGTCCGGTTCCTGTACACGCGGCAGCGCCGGGCGCTCGGGCTCGGCGACGCGCTCCTCTGCGCCGAGGGCTTCGTCCGGGGGCCCTTCCACGTGGCCTTGGGCGACGCCGTGCTCGGCCTCGGACGCCCCGCGTCCGTGGCCGCTCGCCTCGCGACCGCGGTCGAGACCACGGGCGCCGCGTGCGCGCTAGCGGTGGAGGAGGTCGACGTAAGCGACGTCTCCCGGTACGGCATCGTGGCCCCGGTGGGCGAGCCCGAGGCGCTCCCGGGCGGCGGCACGATGCTCCGGGTGGACGACGTGGTCGAGAAGCCCCGGCCGGAGCAGGCGCCGAGCCGGCTGGCGGTGGCGGCCCGCTATGTGCTGTCTCCCGTGGTCCTCGACGCGCTGCGTCGCACGACGCCCGGGGCCGGTGGGGAGCTGCAGCTCGCCGACGCGCTGCGGATCCTGCTCGCCGAGGGGGCCGACGTCGTGGCGGTGCCGCTCGAGCCCGGCGAGCGCCGCCACGACGTGGGCACGCCGGTCGGCTACGCCCGCGCGTTCCTCACCTGGGCCCTGGGCGACCCGGAGCTCGGGCCGGAGCTTCGCGACCACGCGCGCGAGCTCCTCGAGCGCCCCGACACGCCCCCCGAGGGCGCCGTATGACCTCCCGGCACCCACCGGGGTGAGGATCGCCCGCGGTCACGCCCCCGCTCGCGCGGCTCTCGTCGGCAACCCCTCGGACGGCTACGGCGGCCGGACGATCAGCCTCGCCCTCGCCGATTTCGGCGCCGAGGCCGCGGTCTACGAGTGGCCCGAGCTCGAGATCGTGCCCAGCGCGGCGGACCGCGGTCGCTTCCCCGGGCTCCGGGCCCTCCGCGATGAGGTGCGCGCGCACGGACTCGACGGAGGGACGCGCCTCGTGAAGGCCACGGTGGTCCGCTTTGCCGAGCACCTCGAGGAGCGCGGGATCGATTCGCCCGAGGCGACCTTTGCCGTCCGCTACGCCACCGACGTGCCGCGCGGGGTGGGCCTCGCGGGGTCGAGCGCGATCGTGGTGGCGGTGCTTCGGGCTCTGTGTGAGTTCCACGGCGTCGAGATCCGGCGCGAGCTGCTCCCGGGCCTCGCCCTCGCGGTGGAGACCGAGGAGCTCGGGATCGCCGCCGGCCTGCAGGACCGCGTGGCGCAGGCCTACGGCGGGCTCGTATCGATGGACTTCGAGCCGGGCCACCTGGCCAAGCACGGCCACGGGCGCTACGAGCCGCTCGACCCCAGCCTGCTTCCGCCTCTGTTCCTAGCCTGGCTCCCGGCCGCCGCCCAGCCCTCGACCCTCGCCCATGCCGACGTCCGCGGCCGCCACGCGCGCGGGGAACCCGACGTGGTGGCTGCGATGAGCGAGATGGCCGACCTGGCCCGCCGGGCGCACGACCACCTCCTCGAGGGAGACCACGCCGCGCTGGGCGAGCTGATCGACGGCAACTTCGAGGCCCGCCGGCGGGTCTTCGACCTCGATCCGCGCCACGTGGACATGGTCGAGGTCGCTCGAGGGCACGGGGCACCGGCCCACTTCGCCGGGTCGGGCGGCGCGCTGCTGGGGATCGTGGTGGACGAGGAGCGCTGGCCGGCGCTCCGGGCGGCCTACGAGAGCGTGGGCTGTCGCGCGATTCGCCCGACCGTCGCTCCCGCCCTTCCCCCCTGAGGGCGAGGGCAGGGCGCGCCCCATGGCCTCAGCTCGCGGCTTGAGCGGCGGGATATTTCCCAACGTCCTCGGCCCTTCCGCCTGAACCCCCCGCGCTCACCCTGCCCCTGACCTGCGCACCCAGCGCCCCCTCTACCCCTCGCTCGCCTCCGGCGGTCCGGGGGCGAGGTCACCATTGTCCCGCCTCAAGAAGAGGAGAACCTGTCGGTTACCGGGCGACGCGCGCGAGTCCCGATTTCCCCGCCGCGACGAGAGCGCCCCCAGGGCGCACGCGCGCGTCACACTCATCGACCGGGAAGGAAGCGCCGATGAGCACCACCCACACCGAGTCCAACCCTGCGGCTGTCAAGTCCGACGGCAGTGTTGTCGTGCGCGCCGAAATCGTCGAGGCCGCTGGCTGGCGCCCGTCGACCCCGTGGTCATCGAGGTAAGCGACGAGGAGGTTCTCGTGCGCTCCCACGCTGTGGCCGAGCCCGAGGACGAGCAGGACGCCACGGCGGTTGACGCCGCTCTGGCCGATCCCGAGAACGCCGGTGAACCGATGCCACTCAGCGAGGTCCGCGACCGCCTCCCGATAGGCCCCGTGTACACCGTTCGTCGTCTCCGCAGCGCGGAGAAGGCACTCAGGAAGCTGCAGGCTCAACCGCGCGTCGTCCGCGAGCGCTCGGCCGACCTCGCGTGGTAGCGGAGAACTGTCGCCTCGGCCACCGATCAGGACTCGTCCTCCCTCCGCCGGCGAGCCATCCTCAGAGGACGAGGCCCGCCCTGCGGCTGAGCATGCCCGGCGGCGCCTTCGCTCGCTACGCGTCGACCGCGTCCGTGGCCGCCAACAACCGCCCGCGCTCCCACCGGTAGTCCACGGCGCCCACGTAGAAGGCCTGGGCCAGACGCGGCTTGCCGGCGGCAAAGGGCGCCCGCTCGAGGAACGAGCAGCGACGGACCTCGACGGCGACGGGGCGCGGATCCCAGCCGTGGCGCACGCCCTTGACCGCCAGGAGCGAGCCGGTCTCGGGCTCGTAGTCGAAGGTGTAGGGGAGCGGCCCGGCGTAACGGCGGGCGCCGCGGAGATCGGAGAAGGGGGAGGAGGCCGGAAGCGGGGCGGGCGGTCCGTCCAGGTCGGCCACCATCGAGAGGTCGGCCTCGCCGCCGGCCGTCTCGATCTCCACCTCCACTGAGCCGGCGCGCTCGGTCAGGGTGGCGGCCGACGTGTGGTACCGGTAGCGCGTAAGCAGGTTTCCGGCGACGGCCATCAGGCGATTGGCGGTGTCGGAGCGCAGGATGTAGAGGCCGCGCATCGCCCTGCCGTGGCGGGCGAAGATGCGGTAGCCGGTGAGGAGATAGTCGCGTCCCAGCCGCTCGGGCAGGAACGCCGGACGCAGCGCGCGGGTGTCGACCACGGCGACGGCCACGAAGCCGTCGTCGCGGTAGGTGTCGGGGCGCAGACCGGGTGGCAGCAGCGGCTCGAGCAGCCCCGCCGGAAGGGCGTACGTGAGCACCAGCGAGTGGCGAAAGTGCGCGGCCATGGGGAGGGGATGGCGCCTCAGGCGGTACAGCATCAGGGCGCGCCCACGGGCTCGACGCGAACCCGGCCCCACAGCATCGAGCGGTCGCGCGCAGCCCACGAGGCCTCCTCGGGCGTGCGGGGCTCGGCGAAGCTGCGCAAGACCATCCGCGCCCCGGGAGCCGCCGCACGGGCCATCGCCCGTTCCAGGCGCGCCGCGAAGGCCGGCTCGGCTCCGTCGAGGACGTTGGAGAGGCTGAAGCCGTCGAAGCTCCGAGGCTCGGCGCGCTCGAGGTAGTCCGCCACCTCGGCTTCGAGGACGCGCACCTCGCCCGCCGGTGCTCGGGGCCTCGAAGCCTGCTCGGGTGCTCCGAGCAGCAGGAGTCGCGCGAACGGGTTGGTGCGGTTGGCGTGACGGGCAAAGCCGCGCTCGAGGCGACGGCGCAGGACTCGGTCGAAGGACCCTGGCACCGCGGCCGCGAAGTCGGCGGCGTAGAGGCGGCGCAGCCCCACCGGCCGCAACGCCGCGGCTAGGACGCTGCGGAACCGCCGGTTGTCCAGGCGCTCGCGCCAGAACCGAATCTGGGCGTCGGTCGAGTCCAGCGCGAGGAACTGCTCGAGCTCATCGCGACGCCACCCGAGGACCGCCATCACCGAGCGACCGCCGGCCAGCATGCGCTCAGCGGCGCCCGCGCGCGGCGGGTGGCCTGTGACCCGCGCCCGCGCGTACTCGGCCTGGCGCGGATTCACGTCGACGGCTGTCACCGTGAAGGCGCGATCGGCCAGGGCCAGCGCCGTACAGCCGGCCGAGGCGATGCAGAGCACCCGTCCGCCCGATCGCAGGGCCGCCAGCTCGATCTCGGGATCCTCGTACATCGAACCGAACAGCAGACGCGCCGAGCCGGGGCGGGGGTCAAGACGCCCTCGCTCCCACGGCGAGCGAGGCTCAGCGCTCACGCGGTCGGTCGTTCTGGGCCGCCCACCACACGAGCGCCAGGAAGGCGAGGTTCTCGGCCACCAGCGCCCGCGGCGCGGGCACGTGCTCGCGCGAGAAGGTAAGGCCCCCGGCGTTCATGCCCACCAGGAGCGCGCTCTGGGCAGCCGCGGCGGGGACGGGGCGCAGGCCGCTGATCACCCAGCCGGCGAGCGCGACTTCGGCGGCGCCGATCCCGACGAGCACGGGCTTGGCGAGGCGACCGCCGAGGCCCGGAACGCCGGCCACGATGTCCACCTGATCGGGACAGCGCCCGAGCACCTTGCACCACAGCCCGTGGTAGAGCCACACGCCGGCGACCGCGGCGGCGGGGAGGCGACGTCCGAATTGAGCCGGTTGCCGCATGCGCAAGCGCTAATGCTAGGGCGCAGACCGCGCGGTTCGGGCGGCCCAGGCGAGGGAACGACGACCAGCCGCCAGCCCGACCAACGGGGAAGTCCGGCGATAGCCGAGAGCAGCTCAGTCGCTGAAGCCGGCGTTTTCGGCGATCCGCCGCGACGTGGCGACGTCCTCGGCTCCGCTGCTCGGCGTGATGGAATCCCTCACTGTGCTGCGCGAGCTGGACGAGAACCTCTGGGTCGGTGAGGCCCGTCTGCGCTACCTCGGGGTTCAGATGGGCCGACGGATGACCGTGATCCGGCTCACCGAAGGCGGGCTGCTCGTCCATTCGCCTATGCCGCTCGGCGAGGAGTTGCGCGGCGAGTTCGCTGAGCTTGGTCCGGTGCGCTACGTCGTGCCGGCCAGCAACCTGCACGGACACCTCGACATGGAGCAGTACGCCGCCGCCTACCCCGAGGCGCGGCTATTCGCGGCGCCCGGCCTGGCGGACAAGCGCACGGGCCTGTGCTTTGACGGTGAGCTCAGCGCAACGTCTGATCCCGCCTGGGCCGACGACCTCGACCAGGTTCTCTTCGATGGGCACCGCCTGCTCGATGAGGTCGAGTTCTTCCACCGTGCAAGCCGCACGCTGATTGCCGGGGATCTCATCTTCAACATCGGATACCGGTGGCCGTTGTGGACCCGGCTGTTCGTCAACGGCCCGCGCCTGCGGCGGCGGGTCGGCCCTACGCCCCTGTTTCGCTCCGCCGTCCGCGACAAGGGAGCCGCACGCCGCTCGGTCGACCGCATCCTGCGGTGGGAGTTCGAACGTGTGCTCCCCGGCCACGGCGACGTAATCGAGACCGGAGGTCACCAGGCGGTTGAAGAAGGCTTCGACGCTTGGCTCCCACCTGCCAACTGAGCGGCCAGCACGAGCGAAGTGCGGTGCCGGCGATCGGCTTCGCCCTACATGGCTCCGAGACGAGAGGTGGACGCTCAAGGGCATGCACCGCCGAGTCCTCGGGTCTGAACCGCCGGCATCCGGTCATAACCGCCGGTTCTGCTGATCTGAGGCGACGGAGCCCTAGCGCCCATGATCGATCCGCCCTACGGTGCGTTCCAAGGCAATCCGGGTTCGCGAGCAGGCCGGGAGCCCGCCCGGCAGGAGGTGTGACATGACCGACCAGCTCACCACGACCGAGCAGCGGCTCGACCACGAGGCCGCCCGGTCGCTCTTCGAGCGAATCTACGCGCTGCTGAACGAGCACGACGCGCGGCACGTCCCGGCGATATTCACCGAGGACATCGTGCTCGAGGACGACGCCGCGCCGGCGACGGTCAACGGCCACGGGGAGGTGGAACGCTTCCTCGCGTCGCTGTGGCGCGCGATGCCCGACTTTCGGTTCGAGCTCGTCGAGGGCCCGTACCTCAGCGAGGACGGCCGGCACGCCGCAGTTCGCGTGCGCGCGGGCGGGACGGTGACCGGCCCCCTCGACCCACCGGGGTTCGCGCCCACGGGCACCAGAGTGACCGCGGAGTACGGCGGCTTCTACGAGTTTGAGGGGAACCGGGTCAAGCACGCGCGAATCATCGTCAACATGAACGACTTGGGCGTCCAGATCGGCGCAGCGCCAGCGCCGGGCAGCCTCGGGGAGCGAGTGGCGGTGCGGGTGCAGCACCTGACCGCTCGCCGCATGCGCAAGCGAGCACAGGTCTGAGCGCCTCCTCGACCACCGGCGGCGGACTTACCTCAACGCCGCCCCGTTGCCCCCGGGACGGCAACGGCTCCTCCCCCCGCCGAGCCTCAGATCATCGGCTTGACAGGGTTCGGGCTGCGCCCTGACGAGGAGTCAGGTCCCCGTTGGCGACCTTGTAGGCGATCGTGTCGATGTAGCCATCGCCACCATCACGCGTGCGGACGGCGGCCTGCTCCGGCGTGACGCCAAGCCCGGCCAACGCGCGCGCCGCCTGGGCATCGAAGCAGCGCGCCTCCAGCCATCTCGCCGTCGTCTCATCGTCAAACTCCGCGTCCGTCCACGCCTGCGCGGCGACCTCGGCGGCGCCACCGCGATCGGCAAAATGCGAATACCGCCTGATGGTCTCGACACTGGTCCTGACTGCCGGTCCGTATACCTTCATTGGTGCCGTTCTCCTGCTCCGCTTGTCAAGCGTCCCTTATACCCGATCCGAGCTCGAGCGTCGTGGCGGTGTCTGGAGCTCGCCGCTCGGTGCCGTCCCACCGTCCGGTGAAACGCCAGCGGATCGTGCACTCACCGGACCGGCAGATCGCAAAGATGGACGTAGACCCCCCTCTCTGGGTCCCACCGCCACCAGCCAAGCTTGGCTTCCCGGAGTGGCGCGGCCGTCTCCGGGAAGCGGTCGGTCAGGTAGCCGAGCGGCCAAGAGCCGACGTCTTCGGGCCCGAGTTCGCCAGCTTCATCGTCGAGGTGAGCCTCCCACCCGCTGTCCCGCGAGTCAACGCTCGGAGCCAGGAAGAGAGAGTCCGGCCGCAGATCCTCGTCGCGGATCCGCCGGTTGAGCACCACGAGAAGCTCAGGGTCATAGCCGAGCTCTTGCGGGTCTTCGAGCTCGGCCGCCACATGCTCCGGGCCGAACACGACCAATTCGCCTGCGGACAACGCATCGCTTGTGTGCGGCGTGTTCTCCAGCCGCCCGAGGTAGCGCTCGCCGTCGACTTCGGTGACGAGAACCCACATCCGCTCGCCGTGCCAGACGAAGTGGCCGGTCTCGTCTCGCTCGTCGCTCTCCAGCAGGAAGAGGAGCTTCACTATGTCGCCGCGGGCGAGTGACGTTCGTCTGTCCCGCGCCGGGATGAAGAAGCTCCTCGGCGCCTCGCCATGACGATCCTCGGCGTTCTCGAGCAGCCAGCGCGCTCGAGAGCCGGTGGGCTCCTGCTCCATGTGGTGAAGCTAGCTCTTGACGCCGGTGATCTTCCGCACCCGTCGGCCTCAACCGCTTCCACGGCACGCTCGAGCCTTCGAGCGCCTGCTCCCTAGCAGCGCGTAGGGAGCCAGCCGAAGAGCCGGGTGCCGGCCACGCGGCCGTAGCTCCACCGGGCTCGGGGCTTTCCCTCCGTTACGTTCGGATCGCAGTAGACCATCCCGTCGACCTCCTCGAAGGTGTCGTCGACCTGGGCGACGCCGCGGACGATGCCCCCGCCGTGGACGCCGGTCGTGTTGACGAGCACGTAGATCGCCCCGCGGCCGAACAGCCGCTTCGCGTTGTAGGTCGCGTAGGTGCGAGCGATGCCGTCCTCGCCCCGAAAGCGATCGCCGTCGGGCCCGGGGACGAACTCCGGGCTCGAGATGGTCCGCGCTCGCCCTGCTCGGAGCTCCGAGCTCCCGCAGCCGGTGTCGTAGCCCTCGAGGCCCTCGCGTACGGGCTGGCCGCGGCGGTTGCGCTCGGGCAGCGCCGCCCGAGCGATGAAGCCCCGGAGCTGAAAGGGCACGATGCTCTGGTCCTCGGCCAGCGCCGAGCGGTCGCTTGCGCGGAAGGCGACGAGCGCGCTCTGTGCCTCACGGGCCTCGTCGGCCATACAGCCGATGCCCTGGACCTCGAGCTGGTCGGCCTTGAGCGTGTAGTCCGAGTAGAGGAGCTCGTTGGTCTCGGGGTGGTGGAGATCCCAGCGGTTCGAGTGCTTCTCGACCACGGCGAGGCGACGGCCGAGCGAGTCGCGGATCGCCCAGCGCTGGCGGTTGCCGGCGTCGGGGTTCGGAAGCAGGAAGTCGAGCGCTCGGCGGCGATTCAGCTCGCGGCCACGCTCCGCCCACGCCTGCGTTCCGAGGTCCTCGGTGCGCAACCGCGCGACGCGGCTCTCGGGAAGGTCGTGCGGCCGTCCTCGAGTGAAGGGGTAGGGGTAGGGAGTCTCGCCGTCGCTCCAGCGTGCCACGACGATGACGGTATGACCCACGCCGGACCTCTCCCGCTGGCCCTGTACTCGAGCCGTCGGGCCCGCAGCCGTGGACCGCGCCGGGCTGCCCACCCCGCTGCGCCTCGTCGAGGGAGGCAGAGCGCGCGTGGCGGCGCCCCTCCGGATGTAATGCTTCGCCCATGGACCTGCTCCGCGGCGCTCCGCATCCTTCGCTGCACGGAATCGTGGGCGGGTACGCGGACTTCGAGGAGCGGACGGGTTCGCCGCGGGAGACGAGCGAGGTCCCCGGACGTGGCGTCGTCGTCATCGTCGATCTTGACGCGGGATGGACGGTGGAGGGCGAGCGCTTCGGCTCCTTTGCCGGAGGGCTCTACGCGCGCCCGGTCCGCGTTCGTCACGAGGGCTCGACCCGCGGGGTGCAGTTCGACCTCGAGCCGCCGGCGGTCCGCGCCCTGCTAGGTGTCCCGGCCGGTGAGCTGACCCATCGGACGGTAGGGCTCGATGACCTCTTGGGGGTCGACGCGGCGCGCCTGACCGAGCGCTTGCAAGCGGCGGCCGACGCGAAGGCGCGCTTCGCGGTGCTCGATGAGGTGCTCCTGCGCGGCGTCGCGCGGGCCCGGACCCCAGCGCGGCCGGACGTCGAACGTGCCTGGGCTCTGCTGCGGGCGAGCGGGGGCCGCATGCGGGTCGAGGCGCTGGCCCACGCGCTCGGCTGCACGCCCCGTCACCTCGCCAAGCACTTTGCCGAGGACGTCGGCGTCTCCCCGAAGGTCGCCGCGCGGCTCATCCGCTTCGAGGCCGCGCGCGCCCGGCTGGGCTCGGCCCCGCTCGCTCGATTGGCCGCGGAGTGCGGTTTCGCCGACCAGGCGCACCTCACGCGCGAGTTCCGCGCTCTGGCCGGTGCGCCGCCCACGGCGTTCCCATTCGTTCAAGACGAGGGCGCTGCGCGGGCGTAGGGTCCCCGGCATGCCTCAGACCCTCTTCCCATGCCTCACATTCAAGGACGCGAAGGCCTCCTTCGACTGGCTCGAGCGCGTCCTGGGCGCCGAGCGGATCGCCGTCTACGAGGACGACGAGGGCCGTGTGGTCCATGCCGAGATCCGCATCGGCGCCAGCACCATCATGGCCGGCGACGAGCGCGTGGGCTCGAAGGCCACACCGCCCGGGGTCAGCGTTATCTACGTCGTCGTCGAGGATGCCGATGCCGCGTACGAGCGCGCGAAGGCCGCCGGCGCCGACGTGACCGAGCCCGTCGACCAGGACTACGGTTCCCGCGACGTCACCGTCACCGACCCCGACGGCAACCAGTGGTCGCTGGGAACCTACGCCGGCGCGGCGGCCGCCGGGTGAGCGGCTGCCCGGCACCGGCCGCGGACGATCGTGGACGCTGCCTTCCACGCGCGCTCTGATACGCGTCGGTGGAGCATGAGAGGCCCGTCGAGGTTCGCGAACGGTGGTGCAACCACGGCGCTCATGTTGTTGGTCGCGGACCTCCCGAAATCACTCATCTAGAGGCCAATGCTCATCCGTGAAGACGGCGAGGGGGTCCTCGTAATCGGTCAGCCGGCCCACGCCTGGGTCTCCGGCCAGCTCGCCCGGGCCTGGGGCAACGAGCGCTTCGGCTGGCTCGAGCCCCGAGAGGAGGTCTGCCTGGCCGCCGAGCAGCACGACGTCGGCATGGCGCGCTTGGACCTCGAGCCGACGCTGAACCAGGAGACCGGGTGGCCGCACTCGTTCATGGAGCTGCCGCTCGAGACCCATCTCGCGCTGTGGTGGGACGGACCTCGCCAGGTGCTGACCCAGAGCCGCTACGCCGCGCTCCTCGTCTCCATGCACGGCGCAGGCCTCTACGAGCGACGGGATCTCTCGGATGCGGCGTCCGGCGATGCCGCGGCCGTGCGCAGCTTCCTCGCCGGCCAGAGGGAGCTCCAGGAGCAGCTCGTAGGTGCGCTGCTCGCCGACCCCGCGCCCGGCGCGGGCCCAGGGGCGCTCGCTCGCAACAGCCGCCTCGTCTGGACCTGGGATGCGCTCTCGCTGGCGCTGCTTCTCGGCTGGGCGCCCTACCGGACCGAGGGGGTGCCCACCGCCGGCGCGCAGGTCGCGGTCGACCTCGTTCCCATCGAGGGCGAGGCGAGCCGCTTCCGC
This sequence comes from Thermoleophilaceae bacterium, assembly GCA_050997195.1. Classification (GTDB taxonomy): domain Bacteria; phylum Actinomycetota; class Thermoleophilia; order Solirubrobacterales; family Thermoleophilaceae; genus JACCZP01. The sequence goes on along the minus strand of JBPCRE010000055.1, from coordinate 1,209 downwards.
CTCGACCCGTGGCCGTTCGCCGCCGACACCGTCGAGCTCCGCTGCGAGGGCCGGCGGCTCGAGGGGCGCTTCGACGGGGAGGAGCCGATGCGACACGCGCTCGACCGAGCGCCCTGGCGATCGCTTGCCTTCGAGCTGATCCTCCGCAGCACCGGCCGCGGATAGCGGCGGTGCGCGGAGCCGGCTCGCTCGGAGCTGATCAGGCCTCGCTCCTCGTAGAAGCGGAGCGCCGAGGCGGTGACGCCGCTGCGCCGCGAAACCTCGCCGATCGTCAGCAGGGTGGACACCAGGAGAAAGGAAATCACGTTCGTCCCTTGACATCAAGCTCACTTGAACTTGTAGTTTCGTATCCGTCCCCGTGCTCGACGTCGCCTGTGGAACCGGTAACGCCGCCCTGGCCGCCGCGCGGCGAGGGGCTCGAGCGGTCGGGGTCGACCCTGCCGAGGCGTTGGTGGAGATAGCTCGAGAACGCGCCACGGCGTCCGGCGCGGACGTGAGGTTCATCGTCGGAGACGCCCTCGACCTGCCCGTGGGCGACGCGGCGTTCGACGCGGTGCTCAGTGTCTTCGGCGTGATCTTCGTGCCGGATGCCGACCGTGCCGCCCGAGAGCTCCTGCGCACCACGCGACCCGGCGGCCGCGTGGTGCTCACGAGCTGGGTTGCCTCGGGGCCGATCAGCGACGTCGGACGCGCGCTCTTCTCGGCGGTCCTGGTTCCGCTGCCCATCGATCCGCCGCGCTGGGGAGATGCGGAGTGGGCACACGAACGGCTGACGCGGAACGGCGCGGCTACCGTCGAGGTCCGCGAGCACGACCTGCCCTTCACGGCCGCATCGCCCGAGGCGTGGTTTGCCGATCAGGAGGTGCACCACCCCGTGTGGCGTTGGGGCCGGCGCCAGGTCACCGAAGCGCGCTGGGGGCAGCTGCGCCAGCAGAGCGTGGCGCGGCTGAGCGAGGCCAACGAAGATCCGCGTGCCTTCCGTACGACCAGCCGGTTCCTCGTGGTGATCGCCCGACGGTGAGGCAATCGCTGAGGTACTGGACGGCGCCAGGCGGCGCGCACGCGAGCGTGGACAGACCCTCGGCCAGGTTGTCGAAGACGCGCTTCGGCGTGAGCTGGCGACTCCAACCCGTGCTGGTTCTGGAGACGTCCCGGTGTTCCGTGGCGGGGGTGGCGTCCGGCTCGGGGTCGACGTCACCTCGAACCGCG
>JBPCRE010000030.1:0-3126 GCA_050997195.1 Thermoleophilaceae bacterium | reverse complement strand
GTACCTGCGGGGCCCGGCGAAGTAGTCTGGCCCCCGCCGGCGGGCCAGCGGGGCTCGCAGGCCGACCACCAGGTCGCCGCGACCGAGACAAGGGAGTCCGAACTTGCTGCAGACAGTGGGGGTCGGCCACAAGGCCCTGGCCGACTACACGCACCTCGTCGGACGCGATCTCGTGGCGGAGATCAGGGAGCTCGCGGAGCCGCTCAAGGGCCTTCGGGTCAACCACATCTCGGCCACCGCCTTCGGCGGCGGGGTCTCAGAGATCCTCTACACGCTCATCCCGCTCATGCGCGACATCGGCATCGAAGTCGAATGGCAGGTGATCATCGGTCGCGAGGAGTTCTACAACGCCACGAAGCTGATGCACAACGCGCTCCAGGGCAATCCGCTCGATCTCTCGCCGCACGAGTGGCGCGTGTACGAGGAGTACAACGAGATTAACGCCCGCCAGCTCGAGGCGGGTTGGGACGTTGCCATCGTCCACGATCCACAGCCGGCCCTGATGCACTCCCACGTGCCGGAGAAGGCGAAGAAGTGGGTGTGGCGCTGCCACATCGACCTCTCCACTCCGCACCCCCCGACCATCGACCGGCTGAGCCCCGTGCTCCGCGAGTACGACGCGTCGCTGTTCCACCTCAAGGAGTACGTGCCGGCGTCCTTCGACGGCGTGCCGAACGTCTACATCTGCCCGCCGGCCATCGATCCTCTCTCCCCGAAGAACATGGCGCTCTCGCCGGAGGACGCCGCGTTCGTGTGCGATCAGTTCGGCATCGACGTGAACCGGCCGCTCATGTGCCAGGTCTCGCGCTTCGACCCCTGGAAGGACCCGATTGGGGTGATCGACGCCTACCGGTTGGTGCACGAGGAGATGCCCGACGCGCAGCTCGCGCTGGTGGGCTCCATGGCCACCGACGATCCCGAGGGCTGGGAGTTCTTCAACTCCACCCTCGAGCACGCCGCCGGCGACCCGGACATCAAGATCCTCAACAACCTGAACAACGTGGGGGCCATCGAGGTCAACGCCTTCCAGAGCCTGGCCGACGTGCTGATCCAGAAGTCCACGCGCGAGGGCTTCGGGCTCACGGTGAGCGAGGCGCTGTGGAAGGGCCGCCCGTTCATCGGCGGGGATGTGGGCGGCATCCCGCTGCAGATACAAGATGGAGAGACCGGGTATCTAGTGTCCTCACCGGATGAGTGCGCCGATCGTTCACTTCGCATCCTGCGCGATCCCGAGCTCGGCAAGCGTCTCGGGCTCAGCGGCAAGGAGCACGTGCGCAAGAACTTCCTCACCCCGCGCCTGCTGCGCGACTGGCTTCGCATCTTCCACGATCTCTCCTGATCGGCGAGGCGGACCAGCGTGAGTGACGAGACGCCGATCGTGCTCGTCTCGAATCGAGGCCCGGCCACCTTCGAGCGCGACCAGGATGGCAAGCTCGAGGCCCACCGTGGGGGCGGCGGCCTCGTGACCGCGCTCACCGGCCTTGTGAACCACCGGGAGGCATTGTGGGTGGCCTCGGCCATGAGCGACGCCGACGCCGAGGCCTCGCGCGAGCACGACGGGGCAGCCTTCGACTGCACCGTGGAGGACATCACCTACCGCGTGAAGCTCGTCGAGTCCGATCCCGCGGCCTACGAGCAGTTCTACAACGTGGTGGCCAACCCGCTGCTGTGGTTCATCCAGCACTACCTGTGGGACCTCTCGAACGCCCCGGACATCCGCCGCGGCGAGACCGAGGCCTACGACCACGGCTACCGGGCGGTGAACGACGACTTGGCGCACGCCGTGCTCGAGGAGATCGACGGCCGCGAGGCCGTGGTGATGCTCCACGACTACCACCTCTACACGGCGCCGAAGACCATCCGCCGCGAGCGCCCCGACGTGTTCCTCCACCACTTCGTGCACATCCCGTGGACCCAGCCCGACACCTGGCGGGTGCTGCCCACGCGCATCCGCAACGACATCTACGAGGGCGTGCTCTCCAACGACATCGTCGCCTTCCACACGGTGTCCTACCGCGACAACTTCCTGCAGTGCTGCCGCGAGCTGCTCGACAACGTGGAGGTCGAGTTCGAGGCGGGCATCGTGCGCACCGAGGATCGCGAGGTGTGGGTGCGCGCCTACCCACTGCCCATCTCGGCCGAGAGCTTCGAGCGCAACGCTCAGCGCCCGAGCGTGCACGAGTACGAGCGGGCGATCCTGCGCCGGCGGCGCGAGCACCTCATCCTGCGCGTGGACCGCGCCGACCTCTCGAAGAACGTGCTCCGGGGCTTCAAGGCCTTCGACCTCTTCCTCGAGCAGCACCCGGAGTTCCTCGAGGAGGTGACCTTCACCGCACAGCTCGTGCCCTCTCGTCAGGACGTGCCCGAGTACCAGGAGTACCTCGAGAAGATCGAGGCGCTCGTGGCCGTGATCAACCACCGCCACGGAACCACCGACTGGATGCCCATCGAGCTCAAGCTGCGGGAGAACCTCGAGGAGGCCATCGCCTCCTACAAGCACTACGACCTGCTGATCGTGAACGCCATGTTCGACGGCATGAACCTGATCGCCAAGGAGGGCCCGCTGGTGAACGAGCGCAACGGCGTGTCCCTGCTCTCGGAGAACACCGGCGCCCACGAGGAGCTCGGCGAGTTCGCCCTCTCGGTGAACCCGTTCGACATCCAGGAGCAGGCCGACGCCATCCACCGCGCCCTCACCATGAAGGCCGAGGAGCGTTCCTGGCGAGCCAAGGGCCTGAAGGAGATCGTGACCCGCCGCGATCCCGGCGACTGGGTGGACGATCAGCTCGCCGACATCGAGCGCAAGCGGATGGGGCGCACGACGGTGGCGTAGGCACTCCCGCCTCAGCTCAGCTCACCGCTCCACCGAGAACTCCCCGGGCGATGGACGCGGCCGAGGCTGCGGCCGGGGTGAGCGGGAGACCGGGTGCGGTACGGGCGCGCGGAGGACCGGGGGCGGACCCGGTGACGGGGCGCTCGCGGGCGTATCCGGAGAGATCGGTGCCCTTCGAGGGCGAGCAGTCGCGGCGGGCGTGCGCTTCCGCGCCGGGGAGGAGACCCGTCTGGCCCGCGGCGAGCGCCGCGAGGCCGGCGCAGCGGCCGCGGATCGACTCGGCCGTCGGGACG
>JBPCRE010000025.1:0-7156 GCA_050997195.1 Thermoleophilaceae bacterium | reverse complement strand
CCACTCGACCACGCCGGCGCCCCAGACGAAGCCCGCTCCGAAGGCGCCGAGCAGCACTCGCGAGCCGTCGTGCAGGCGCCCCGACTCCGCCGCCCGGGCCAGCGCGATGGGGATGGTTCCGGCCGAGGTGTTCCCGTAGTCGGCGATCTCGTGGACCACCCGCTCGGGCGGCAGCGAGAGCGCCTCGCCGACCGCATGGAGGATGCGCGCGTTGGCCTGGTGGTAGACGAAGAGGTCGATGTCCTCGGCCTCGACCCCTGCGGCCTCGAGCGCCTCCTCAGTGACCTCGACCAGTCGGCGCACGGCGTTCTTGAAGGTCTCGAGGCCGTCCATGCGGATCTTGGACTCCTCGCGGGTGGCGTGGATGGCCCGCCCGAAGGAACCGTCGGAGTGGAGGGCGATGGGACCCACGCCGCCGGGCCCCTCCCCGGCGGTGAGGACCACCGCGCCGCCGCCGTCGCCGAACAGGCCGGCCGTGCGCTTGTCGTCGAGGTCGAGGAACCGCCGGAGGACGTCGATCCCGATCACCAGCGCCGTTTGGGCGCGCCCGGCCTCGATCTGCCCGGCCGCCAGCGAGAGGGCCGAGACGAAGGCGGTGCACGCCGCCCCCACGTCCATGGCCGCGGCGCGGGGGGCGTCGAGCGCATGAGCCACGAGCGGAGCGGTGTTCGGGGTGATCTCGTCCTGCGTGGTGGTGCCCACAAGCACCAGGTCGAGCTCCGAGCCCTCGACCCCCGCGCGCTCGAGGGCGGCGGCGCCGGCGCGGGCGGCGATATCCGAGAGCCGCTCTCCCGGCGCGGCCGCCCGGCGCTCGTGGATTCCGGTGCGCTTGGCGATCCAACCGGGCTCCACGCCGAGCCGGGGGGCGATCTCCTCGTTGCTCACCACGGTCTCCGGCACGGCCATGGCCACCGAGGCGATCCGCGCGACGGTCGGCCCGCGGTTGCGACCGGTGGCCGGCGCGCCCTCGTCCCCGACCGCCGGGGCGGCGAGGGGCTCACGCTCGGCGAGAATCTGCTCAGGCGGCACGGGCGGCCTCCAGTCGGTCGGCGGTCACGGCCTCGATGTCGTCGAAGCTCCGCTTGGCCAGGCGCGAGAGCACGCGCCCCGGCCCGGTCTCGACGATCCGTCGCACGCCGCGGCCGTGGAGAGCCAGCAGAACCTCGCGCCAGCGCACGGGGTGGGTGAGGCTCTCGGACAGGCGGCGGCGGACGTCGTGGTCGAACGGAGCGGCGCTCACTCCCGACAGCACCGGCACGCTCGGCGTGGAGAAGTGGGTGTCCTCGAGGGCGGACTCGAACTCGGGCACCGCCGAGGCCATGGCCTGCGAGTGAAAGGCGCCGCTGACCGGGAGGCGCATGGCGCGCAGACCGGCGGCCTCCGCGGCGAGGGCCGCTTGGTCGAGGGCCGTGCCCGGTCCGGAGAGGACGACCTGGCCGGGGGCGTTGTCGTTGGCCACCGCGAGTCCGTGATCGGCGGCGATCGCCGCGGGCGCGGAGCCCGCGCTACCGGCCTCGCCGAGGAGGGCGAGCATGCCCCCTCCGGAATCCGCGCGCCCGGCCTCGTCCGTGAGGCGGCCCCTCAGGGCAACGAGGCGAAGCCCGTCCTCTTCGGAGAGGGCGGCCGCGGCGGCCAGGGCGGCGATCTCGCCCAGGGAGTGGCCCGCGTAGCAGTCGGCCTCCATCCCTCCGAGCCGCGCGAAGCCCGCGAGGCCGGCGCAGTAGATGGCGGGCTGGGCGAACCGCGTGCTCTCCTCGACCCGCTCGAACAGGCCCGGAACCTCACGCTCCGCCTGCTCGAGGAGCTCGGGTCGGTAACGCTCCACGTCCTCGCGCATTCCGGGCGCCTGACTTCCCTGCCCGGGGAAGACGATGGCCGTGGGAGTCGGGTCCATGCCGCGACCATCGCGGCCCGACCGTTGCGGCGCACACCCCTCGCGGCGAGACCCCACCCGACCGGGGGGGGTCGGGGGAGCGGCCGGGGGGTCGCCTCAGTCGATCAGCCCGAGGCGCTGGGCCCGCTGGACGGCCTCGGCCCGGTTTCGCACCTCGAGCTTTCGGTACAGGGCGCTCGTGTGCTCCTTGACGGTGTGCGGGGACAGGAAGAGCCGCTTGCCGATCTCCGGGTTGGTGGCGCCGGTGGCCACCAGCTCCAGCACCTCCCGCTCGCGCTCGGAGAGCGCCGCCATCGGCTGCTCGGCCTGGGGTGCGAAGACGCTCATCCCGAGTCCCACCATGCGCACCGCCTTGGCCACGTCCTGGGCGCCCCAGTCCTTCGAGACGAAGCCCGACGCCCCGGCCGCCCGAGCGGCGCCCGGAGAGATGCGTCCGGCGCCCGAGATCAGGAGCACGCGCAACTCCGGCGCCCGCTCGCGCAACTCGGTGCAGATGCGCGCGCCCGACTCCTCGCCCACGAACAGGTCCACCAGCGCCACGTGGGGGTCGTAGCGCTGGGCGAGCTCGAGCGCCTCGGCGCCCGTCCGCGCGCTCAGGCAGCGCTCGACCCACGGCTGCTCGGTCAGCAGCAGGCGAAAACCCCAGTGGACCACGTCGTGATCGTCGACGACGAGCACGCGCAGGCGCCGCTCGTCGTTCATCGCTCGTCCAGGGGCACGACAAGGCGCACGCGCCAACGTCCGGGGGCGGGCGGACCGAACTCGAGCACGCCGCCCTGGTGGAGCGCTTCGAAGGCGGTGAGCCGAAGCCCCACGCCCCCCGCCGCGCGCGGCGCATCGGCCACGCCGTCGTTCTCGATCTCGAGCACGAAGGCGCCGTCGGCGGTCGAGACCGCGACCGAGATCCGCGCGGGCGCCGCGTGCTTGGCCGCGTTGCGAAGCGCCTCCCGCAGCGCGGCTTGGGCCAGCGCCTCGATCCGGGCGGGCACCGCGGCATCGTCGGCCCACGACACCTTGAGAGGTAGCTCTGACTCTCCCCCGGCGAGACGTTCGAGCTCCGCGCGGAGGGTCGTATCCGTGGCCTCGGGATACGATGCGAGCGGGCGCCCGAGCGCCTCGCGCAGGTCGGCGAGGGCCGCGCTCACCTCGCTGCTCAGACGAGTGCGCTCCTCGGGCCCCAGCTCGTGCTCGGCGGAGAGCACCAGCGAGACGCCGAACAGCCGTTGCACCACGCGCTCGTGGATGTCACGCGCCAGGTCGATCCGGTCGCCGAGGCGCCGCGCACGCTCCTGCTGGCGCGTAGCGATGCGGGCGCTCGAGGCCAGGGCGGCGAGCTTTCCGAGCGTCCAGAGCGCGTGCGACTCCGTGTCCGAGAGCTCGAAGTCGGCGGCGCGGCCGCGGTCCGCGAGGATGACGCCGAACCACCGCCCGGCAGCCGATACGGGCGTGCACGCGAGCTTGGTGATCGGCAGGAAGCGCTCGTAGCCCGGGGGCAGCTCGGCTTCGAGGCGCTCGGCCACCACGATCACCCGATCGCCGGCCAGCGCGCGCTGGGCCACCGGTGTCTCCTCGAGCGTGCCCCGGACGTCGGCGAGGTCGGCCACGTCGAGGCCGTGACCTCCCACCCCGCGCACCTCGCGACGGCCCTCGTCGTAGAGGAAGAGCACCGCCCGGTCCATCCGGGTCAGCCGGCACACGGCTTCGCAGAGTCGGTTGTAGAAGGCTTCCGGCCCGCCGGGGGCATCGGCCTCGGAGAGCAGGTCGACGAAGACCTCGAGGGCCTCTACCCGGGCGGGAGTCGAGAGGCTCAAGCCGGCGGGCGGCCGGGCACCGCCCTCTCCCTGGATCTAGCGCAGGGCCGCGAGCGACGAGGCGGGACGCACGCTCCGATCGAGAGGTCGCTCGGAGTGCAGGTGGAGCCTGAGCGCCTGCATCGGCTCGAGGAACACCCTCCGGACGTGCCCGCACCCGCGACAGGCCACGCGGACCGACGGGTCGAAGCTCGCGCCGTCGAGGGCCAGCCGCTCCCTCGGGCGCTCCGTGTCACGCCGCCGCCCCCGCCGCCTCCTTCTCGGGCGCCTCCTTCTGCTCCTCGGGGCTCGCCGCGCCCTTGCCGCTGGCCACCCCGTCTGCGCCCGGCATCGCCTCGGGCCAGATCGGGTCGCGACCGCCGGCCTGCTTCATCATCTGGCGCGCGATCACGAGCTTCTGGATCTCGTTGGCCCCCTCGTAGATCTGAAGGACCTTCGCGTCGCGCATCATCCGCTCGGCCGGGAAGTCCTTCAGATAGCCGTTCCCGCCGAGGAGCTGGACCGCGTCGGTGGTCACGCGCATGGCCGTGTCGGAGGCCACCATCTTGGCCATCGAGGAGACCTTCGACATGCGCTCGTCCTGCTCGTCGACGAAGGTGGCGGCCTGGAAGGTGAGCGCGCGGGCGGCGGCCACGTCGGCCTCCATGTCGGCGAGCTTGAACTGCACGCCCTCGTGGCCGAAGAGCGGCTGGCCGAAGGTCTGGCGGCGGGTGGTGTAGTCGAGGGCGAGGTCCACCGCCCCCTGACCCACGCCCACCGCCTGCGCGGCCACGGTGGGGCGCGAGCGGTCGAAGGTGAGCATGGCCGTGCGGAAGCCGCCGCCCTCCTCGCCGAGGAGGTGGTCCTCGGGGATCTCCACGTTCTCGTACTTCGGAGCGCCGAGCTTCCAGCCGGGCATGCCCATGGTGCGGAGCTCCGTGACCGACACGCCGGGCGCGTCGCCGGGCACGATGAACACGCTGATGCCGCCCGCCCCGGGCTCGCCGGTGCGCGCGAAGACCACGTGGATGTCGCCTATGCCGGCGTTGCCGATGAAGCGCTTCTCGCCGTTGATGACCCAGGTGTCCCCGTGGCGCTCGGCCGTGGTCTGCAGCCCGGCGGGATCGGAGCCCACGTGCGGCTCGGTCACGCAGTAGCAGCCGAACCTCTCCCCGGAGGTGAGCGGGGAGACGAAGCGCTCCTTCTGCTCGTCGCTGCCGGCTATGAGGATGGGCAGGGCGGTGAGGACCACGTAGGCCGACATCAGCGAGACCGTGCCCGAGACCTTGGCCAGCTCCTCGATCAGCGCGCACGAGGCCACCTCGGCGTGGCCTCCCCCCCCGTACTCCTTGGGGATGGCGAGCCCGAGGAGACCCTCGGCCGCGAGGATCCGGTGGATCTCGTAAGGATACTCCCCGGACTCGTCGATCTCCCGCACGCGTGGTCGGATCTGCTCGAGCACCACCTCCCGAATGTGCTCCCGGAGCTCTCGCTGCTCGTCGGTCAGTCGCCACATGAGTCTTCTCTCCTCCGTCGCTCGGGCCCACGCCACGTCGGCTCGTGGCTCTAGTTTGCCGTGTCTGTCACGCAGGTGACGGACCACCGGCCCTGTTGGCGCACCGCCCATGCGAATCCTTCTCGTCTCCCAGATGTATCCCGGCCCCTCCGACCCGGACCTCGGGGCCTTCGTGGCCCAGATCGAGCGGGAGCTCGAGCGGCAGGGCCACGTGATCGCGCGCGCCGTGATCGACGCCCGCGGAGGCCCGCGGACCAAGCACGCTCGGCTCGTTATCGACGCCGTGCGCGAAGCCCGGTCCTTCCGGCCCGACGTGGTGTTCGCCCACTTCCTGTTCCCGGCCGGAGCGGCCGGCGCGCTGGCCTCGCTCGCCGCACGCGCACCGCTGGTGGTGATGGCCCACGGCCGCGACGTGCGCAACCTCTCCGCGGTCCCCGGTGTGCGCGCAGTGACGCGCCTTGCCCTGCGCCGCGCGGGAGCGGTCATCGCGAACTCTCGGTTCCTTCGCGAGCAGCTCGTGCGCCAGATCCCCGAGGTGGCACCGCGGGTGCAGGTGATCGACTCGGGCGTGGACCTCGAGCGCTTCCGCGGGCGCGAGCCCGGCGAGGCCCGGGCCCGGGTGGGATGGGAGGACGGCGGGGGGCCGCGCTACCTGTTCGTGGGCACGCTCGACGAGCGCAAGAACGTGGTGCGCCTCGCGCGGGCCTTCGAGCGCCTCGGCCGCGGCTCGCTGGCCCTCGTGGGCGAGGGCCCGGCTCGACCTGAGCTCGAGGGCGTGGGGGGCGCTCGCCTCGTCGGGCGCGTGAGCCCGGCGGAGGTGAGCGACTGGATCGCCGCCTGCGACGTGCTCTGCCTGCCGAGCCTCGTCGAGCCCTTCGGACAGGGGCTCCTCGAGGCCATGGCCTCCGAGCGCTCGGTGGTGGCCACGCGCGTGGGAGGGCCCCCGGAGTTCGTCCCGGCCGAGGCCGGGGTGCTCGTGGACCCCGAGTCCGAGGACTCGATCCTCGAGGGGCTCAGGGCGGCGGCCGCACTGCCCAGCCCGAACCACGTCGCCCGCCGCGCGGCGGCCGAGCACGACGTGCGGCGGCAGGTCGCGCGGATGGCGGCGGGGATGGGGCGGCTGACGGCGGGCGGCGCGTGGGAGGAGGTGCCGGCGCGGCCGCTCTGAGCGTCTGAGCGTCCTCGCTTCGAGGTCGCGCGTCGCCGGCTCAGAAGTTCGGCTGGGCGCGCGCCCTCTCGACGGCGTCGGCCATGCTGCCGCGCCAGGGGTCGCCGTGGCCCGGGAGCAGGGTGTCGGCCTCGAGGCCCTCGAGCGCCGAGAGCGACGACCGGGTGGCGGCCGGATCCGCGTTGACCACGTTGTGCACCACGCGGGGCCCGAGGTCCCCCGTGATCGGGTCGTAGGTGGCCATCGAGTCGCCGCAGATCACCACGCCGCGGCTCGGGAGATGGAAGGCCACGTGTCCCTCGGTGTGGCCGGGGGTGGCCACCGGCCGGGGCCGGCCGGGAACGTCGAGCTCCTCGCCCGGCTCGAACGGCTCGATCGCGGTGACCCACTTCGGCGTGAGAAAGCCCTGCAGAGTGGCCTGGAGCACGAACCTCATCGCGGGCGGGCGGCGCAGCTGGGGCACGAGGCCCGGCACGAGGCTGAACGGCGAGGAGCCCTTGGACTCCCCGCGCGCCCGGGCGGTCTCGGCGCGGCCCACCCTCACCGGAGCGCCGGTGGCCTGCCGAGCCTTCTCGGCCCCCCCCCATGTGATCGGGGTGGCCGTGGGTGAGCACGATCGCGGCCACGTCGGCGCCCGTGTGGCCGAGATCGCGGATGGCCTGCTCGATCCGTGGCCAGCTACGGGGCCAGCCGGTGTCGAACAGGGCGATCCGCCCCTCCTCCTCGACGATGTAGAAGTTCACGAGGCCGTCGGCCACGCGATGGATGCCCTCCGCCACCTGCTCGGT
>JBPCRE010000022.1:0-17459 GCA_050997195.1 Thermoleophilaceae bacterium | reverse complement strand
GCCCCGGCCTCCCCGCACCCGCGCCGCTGCGCGGGCGCGGCGGCCACGACCCCGAGACCGCCCGGCTCGATCCCTCGACCGGCGCGGCCGCGCTGGCGGTGGCCTTCGAGGTGCTCGACGCGGTGGGCGCCGAGGCGCACGGAAGCTGGACCCAGGGAGAGGTCGAGACGGCGGTGGCCTCCTCGGCGGGCGTGGCCGCGTTCGACCGCGTGACCGACGCCGCCTTCCGCGTGAGCGCCCTGGCGCCGGGCGGGCGCTCCGGCTTCGCCACCACGGCGGCGTCAGGGGTGGGCGGGATCGACGCTCGCGCGGTGGCGCGGCGCGCCGGCGCGAAGGTCGCCGGCCTGGCCGAGCCCGCGCGCCTCGAGCCCGGTGAGTACCCCGTGGTGCTCGAGGCCCCGGCCGTGGCCGAGGTGGTGGACTGGGTCGGGCGGCTGGCCTTCGACGGGCTCGCCTACGCGGAGGGCCGAAGCGCGGTGAGCGATCGCCTCGGGCGCCGGGTGGCCGCGCCGTCCGTCAACCTCTCGGACTCCCCGCGCTTTCGCGGCACGCTGCCGCGAGCCTTCGACGCCGAGGGGGTGCCGAAGAACCCGCTGCCGCTGATCCAGGACGGCGTGGCCCACCGGGTGGTGCACGACACGCGCAGCGCGGCCCTGGCCGGTGCGGCCTCCACCGGGCACGCGCTCGTGCCCGGCGGCTCGGGGGTCGGCGCCGTTCCGACCAACCTCGTGCTCGTGGGCGGCGGCGCCGCGGACGAGGCAGAGCTCTGCCGGCCGATCGAGCGCGGCGTGTACGTGACGCGCTTCTGGTACACGAACCCGGTGCGCCCGCGGGAGGGCCTCGTCACCACAACGACCCGGGACGGCACGTTCCTGATCGAGGACGGTCGGGTCACCCGCCCCCTCGAGGACCTGCGCATGACCGACAGCGTGCTCGGCGTGCTCGAGCGCACCCAGGCCATGACCTCGCGGCTCGAGCTGGTGACCGAGGCACGCTTCTACGGGCGGCGCTTCGCCACTGGGGTGGTCTGTCCGGCGCTCCGGGCATCGAGCCTGCGCTTCACCGGTTGAGAGCTCGACGCCTCCGCGCGCGAGACATCATGGCCCGAACGCGGAGCGCCCCGACGGAGTCGTCTACGTTCACGCCTGCGATGCGTCATCTCCTGCTCTCAGGCGTTGGTCGCGACCGGCCCGGGATCGTGGCCGGCGTGACCGGGCTCGCGCTCGAGCACGGTCTCAACGTCGAGGACTCGCGGAGCACGATCCTCGGCGGGCACTTCACCATGATGCTGATGGTCTCCGGTCCCGACGGCCTCGACCTCGAGGCGCTCCGGGAGGGCCTCGAGGACACCGGGCGGCGCCTCGAGCTCGAGGCCACCTTCCTTCACGAGCTGGCGGGGCTCTCGGCAGCGAAGAGCCCAGATCCCTCCCACGTCGTGACCGTCTACGGAGCGGACCATCCCGGCATCGTCCACGCCGTGTCCTCGGCGCTGGCCGGGCGCGGGGTGAGCATCACCGACCTGGCCACCCATCTGGTGGGCGAGGGCGTGGGCCGTCCCCTCTACGCGATGATGATGGAGGTCGCGCTCCCCCCCGGCCTCGACCCGTCCGAGCTCGAGGCCGTGCTCGCGGCCCTCGCCCCGGAGCAGGGCGTCGAGGCCACCGTCCGCGTCCTCGGACGGGACGCGCTGTAGTGAGTCAGCCTCCCGCGGCCTGACGGCGACCGGCGTGGCCGTACGCGAGGTTCTCCGCTACCCCCACCCCGCCCTGAAGCAGGTGGCGAGCGCGCTGGGACCCGACCACCAGGAAGGACTGCCCGCCCTGGCGCAAGACATGCTGGACACCATGAGGGCGCACGAGCGCTCCGTGGGCCTCGCGGCAACCCAGCTCGGCGTGATGGCCCGCGTGGTGGTGGTCGACGTGAGCGAGCATCCGAAGACTACGAAGCACCACGGCCTCCTCGTGCTCGTCAACCCCCGTATCGCGCTCGCGTCCGGGTCCAAGGTGGGAAGGGAGGGCTGCCTGTCGATTCCCGAGCTCACGGCCAACGTCCGGCGCGCGACGGCCGTGGTGCTCGAGGCCTCGACACCCGAGGGTGAGCACCGCGTGATCGAAGCGGAGGGCTTCGAGGCCCTCTGCCTGCAACACGAGATCGACCATCTCGACGGCACCCTCTTCCTCGACCGGGTGGACTCGGTGGAGAACGTGTTCCGACGCAAGCGCTAGATGGTCGAGCCGGGCCGTGCTCCTCAAACGCGGAGCACGACCCCGGTCGATCCCGAACGGGTCGGTGGGCTACACCGCGCCGATCTGGCGCATGATGCCGAGCTCGTCGCTGCTGCCCCAGCGCTCCACGAGCTTGCCGTTCTCGAAGCGCCCGATCTGCACGCCGCGAACCTCGATTCGCTTGCCCGTGGGCGCGACGCCGTTGAAGTCGCCGTCGTGCGTCCCCGTCAGCGTGTAGGCGATGCACACGTGGTCGTCGTCGGCCACCATGTGGGCCGGCTCGATGTGCGCGTCGGGAAACGCCGTGGTGAGCACGGTGAAGAAGGCCTTGAAGCCCTCGCGCCCGGGACCCTGATTGGGCGCCGGATCGTGGTCGAGGGCATCTTCGGCGAAGCTCTCGACGGCCACGTCGACGTTCCCGGCGTTGATGTTCTCGGCCAGGTGCTCCTGGGCGGCGATGTTGTCTTCCTTGGACATGGGAGATCTCCTTGGATTGGCGTTGTCGGTCCTTCGAGCGCCCCTGCCCCCGCGCGAGGGGCGCCAAACCCGCTCAGCAGGTCGGCGGAAGACGGGGATGAGCTCGACCGGGAGCTAGATCTTCAGCAGCACGATCACGTTGGCCACCCAGAGGATGGCCACGGCGATCGTGTAGCGGGTGAGGTTGCGCTCGAGCAGCGGCCCGGCCCCGATGGACGATCCGGTGGCCCCCACCCCGAAGGCGCCCGAGAGCCCGGCGTCCTTGCCCGAGTGCAGCAGGACGAGCACGATCAGCACCACGCAGAGCAGGAACTGGACGATGTACAGAGCGGTGACCACGTTCGTGGAAAGGCTAGCGCGGCGCCGGCTGCTCCTCGGGCGCCAGCTCGTCGAGCTCGCGGAGGATGGCGATGGCCTGCTCGCGAAGCTCGCGGTCGGTCACCCGATGGTCGGCCTCCGAGAGCTTGCCCATGCCCAGATCGAGCTCGGCGTCCCGGATCTCGCGGTACTTCGCCTCCTTGGCGGCCTCGAGCTCGGCGCGGCGAGCGTCCTCCCGGACCTCGGCCTCGGCTCCGGGACGCAGCGGGGCCGCCACCACGAGGGCGACGATTCCGATCAGGACGATGACGGCGAGCGCGTACTCCATGGTCCACGCAGGCTACGCGTCAGGAGAGTGCGGCCGCCCGCGCGGATGCCTACGCCCGCGAGAGCTCGCGCCCGACCCGCGCCGCGTAGAGCGAGCGCACCCGGCGCTGGCGGCCGTCCGGGGTGGGCCAGAGCGCCGTGAGCGCCCCGAGGAGCACCACCCCGCCGCCGATCCAGATCCAGGCCACCAGCGGCGAGACGAGCGTCCGGAACTGCGCGGGCGGCGCCTGCCGGCGGTAACGCTCGGCCAGCGCCGCCACCACGAGCCCTTGAGCATCGCGGAACTCGGGCCCGGCGAAGCGCCGGTCGGCGTCGCGCACCGCCTCGTCGAGCACGCTGAGATCGGGGCGCACCGCGCTCCAGAGGTCGTGTGAGAGCCCCCAGCGCAGGTCCACCTCGCTGGTGGCCTCGCCCTCGAAGAAGCCGGCCACGGGACGCTCCGC
Organism: Thermoleophilaceae bacterium; assembly: GCA_050997195.1. Classification (GTDB taxonomy): domain Bacteria; phylum Actinomycetota; class Thermoleophilia; order Solirubrobacterales; family Thermoleophilaceae; genus JACCZP01. The sequence continues at coordinate 13,669 of JBPCRE010000022.1, read as the reverse complement.
GGAGGCGGCGTTCGAGCCGAAGTAGTTCCGCGAGGGCGAGAGGGTGAAGCGCTCCCCGTCCTTCTCCACGTCGATCACCGCGCCGAGGGTGATCGGGGCGCCGGTGCCCGACCGGTCGTCGAGGATTCGGGCGGTGGCCTCGCGGTAGGTCAGGCGGTAGCCGTCGAGCTCCATGCTCTGACCGGGCGAGAGCCGCACGTCGCGCTGCTCGGGAAAGGCGGAGGAGCCGGCCACACCCACGATCAGCAGGGCGATGCCCACGTGCACGATGTAGCCCCCGTAGCGGCGGCGGTTGCGGGCCACGAGTCCTCCGAGCGCCGTAACCCAACCCTCGCCCGTCATGGTCCGCCGCGCCGCGGTGCCGCGGGCGAACTCCTGGCCCACGACCGCGATCACGAAGGCCACGAGGCAGAACATGATGAGCGAGGCCGTGCTCTCGGCCGCCGAGGTGAGGACGAGCAGGGCCGCGAGCGTGACGCCGGTCACCACGCCCGGCACGAGAAACGCGCGGCGCAGGCTCGAGGCGGTCACGCGCCGCCAGGCGATGACCGGGCCCACGCCGCTCAGCAGCACGAGGATGAGCACGAGCGGCGTGGAGTAGCGGTTGAACCACGGCGGCCCCACGCTGGCGCGCGTGCCGGTGACCGCCTCGGAGATCAGCGGGAAGAAGGTGCCCCAGAAGATCACGAAGCAGATGCCCACGAGCACGAGGTTGTTGAGCAGGAAGAAGGCCTCGCGGGAGAGCATGGAGTCGAGCCGCGCCTCCGTGCGCAGGTCGCCGAGGCGCGAGAGGATCAGGGCCACCGACGCTGCGAGCACTACCCCTATGAAGATCAGGAAGGGCGTGCCGATCGTCGAGGCGCCGAAAGCGTGAATCGACTCGAGGATTCCCGAGCGCACCAAGAACGTGCCGAGCAGGGCGAGCACGAAGGTGGCCACGATGAGCGACACGTTCCACACCTTCAGCATTCCCCGGCGCTCCTGCACCATGATCGAGTGCAGGAAGGCGGTGCCCGTGAGCCACGGCATGAGCGAGGCGTTCTCCACCGGGTCCCAGGCCCAGTAGCCGCCCCACCCGAGCTCGGAGTAGGACCACAGGGCGCCGAGCAGGATCCCGAAGCCGAGGAAGCTCCAGGCGATCAGCGTATAGCGGCGGGTGGAGCGGATCCAGTCGGCCCCCGTGCGGCGGGTGATGAGCGCGCCCACGGCGAAGGCGAAGGGCACCGAGAACCCCACGTAGCCCGAGTAGAGCATCGTCGGGTGGATCATCATCGCCGGGTGGCGGAGCAGCGGGTTGAGGCCGCTGCCCTCCAGCGGCGGGACCGCGAGCACCTCGAAGGGGCTCGCGTAGACGAGCATGAGCGCGGAGAACACGGCGGCGAGCCCGGCGAGCACGGCGGTGGCGTAGGGCGCGATCTCGCGGTGGCGGCGCCGGGTGGAGAAGAGCACGGCCGACGAGAAGAGCGAGAGCAGCAGCACCCAGAGCAGCAGCGAGCCGGCCTGACTCGACCAGAGGGCGGTGAGCTTGTAGAAGAGGGGCGTCGTGGTCGAGGAGTTCTCCGCCACGAGGGCGAACGAGAAGTCCGAGCGGAAGTACGCGGCCTGGATGATCGCCGTGGCGCCCACCGTGAGGCCGGCGAGCGCGTACATCGCCCGGCGCGAGGACACGACCCACTGCCGGCGCCCGCTGCGCGCGCCGTAGAGCGCGGCGCCGACGGCGTAGAGCGCCGCGAGAAGCCCGACGAGCAGGCAGGCCGAGCCGACGGCCGCCATCGGGCCCACTACTGCCTCGAGGAGGCCGCGTCCCCCTTGGAGAACTTGGAGGGGCACTTGGTGACCAGCGAGTCGTGATCGGCCACGAAGGTGTCGCCCCGCATCCGGCCGTCGACGATCACCTCACGGCCCTCGCGGAAGGGGTCCGGGACCACGCCCGAGTAGACCACCGGCACGGCCGCCGTGCCGTCGCGGTCGCGGACGGCGAAGCGAAGATCCTCGGCGCCGGCCTTCACGGAGCCGTCGACGACCTTGCCGGTGAGCTCGTACGAGCGCTCGGGGTCGCCGGAGGCGCGAACCTGCGAGGGCGTCGAGGCCTGGACGGCGGCGCTGAAGGACGTCCAGACGAGCGCCGCGGCCAGGACGACCACGGTGCTGAGCGCCGCCACGAGCCGCATCTTTCGCTTTCGGGAGGGATCCACTGTGTTGATTCTGGCAGGCCGGGTGCACCGGTGCCGAGCGGAGAAGCGCCCTGTGTCGGCTCGTCAGGCCGGAGGGCGCCGCCGCCGGGCGATCCGGCGGGCGATGCCGCGCGCGTCGGCCGGCATGCGCCCGAGGTGCGGCAGCCGGTAGCCGATGGTGTAGAGCCCCGGCACCGCGGGCTCGCTCCCCAAGGTGCGCGGCAGCCCGCTCACGTCGAGGACCCCGAGATGGCCGAGAAGGCCCTCGAGGCCCTGGCGGTACCCGGTCGCGGCGATCACCGCGTCGGGGCGCAGGCGCCGGCCGCCGGCCGACACGACCTGGTCGCCATCGAGGGCCTCGACGCCGCCCACCACCTCGATCCGGCCCGCCTCGACGGCCTCGAGCAGCCCCTCCGCGAACACCGGTATCCGGCCGTGCTCCCTGGCCGCCGTGGCGATGCCGAGCGGCGGGCGCCCGAGCAGTCGCTCGGAGCGGCCGCGGTGGATCACGCGTTGAGCAAGACGACCGACGGCATCGACGAACCGCGGCGGAAGGCTTCCGCGACCTTCCCGGCCACCGTTGAGCAGGCTGAAGGCCTGCAGCGGCACCCCGAGCCACTGGCGCGGGAAGAGGTTGGGCGGGGTCCGCACGGAGAGCAGCACGCGCCGCGCCCCTCCGCGGGCCAGGTCGAGGGCCAGCTCGGCCCCGGTGCTCCCCGAGCCGGCCACCAGCACCTCGCGCCCGACGTAGGGGGCGGCGTTGCGGTAGCCGGCGGCGTGCACGAGCTCTCCGCCGAAGCTCTCCCGGCCGGGCCAGTCGGGCATGAACGGCGTCTGGTCGTAGCCCGTGCCCACCACCACGGCGCCCGCACGCCACGGGCCCTCGGAGGTCGTGACCCGCCACCCGCGGCCCTCGCGGTCGATGCGCGTCACGGTGACGCCGTGGCGCACGTCGATGCGGTGGCGAGCCGCGTAGGAGCCGAGGTAGGCGGCGAAGTCCCCGCCGCGCACGAAGCGGCCGAGGCCGGGATCGAGACGCAGGCCCGGCAGGCTCGAGATCCAGCGCACGGAGTTCAGCCTCAAGCCGTCGTAGCGGGCGCGCCAGCTCGCCCCCACGGCGTTCGCCCGCTCGAGCACCACGGCCTCGACGCCCTCACGGCCGAGCATGGCCGCGGCGGCCAGCCCGGCGGCGCCGGCCCCGATCACCAGGGCGGCCACCTCCGGTCGCTCGGCCCCGACCTCCTTCGTCGATTCCGCCGCTACGAGCACACCCGGAGTACGGAGGTGGTGGTGATGTCCCATCTCTCCATCGCTCTGGCTCCTGTCGCTCGGGGGCGCTCGGTCTTCTGCGCAAGCCACTCCGCGCACACCCGGATGTCGTCGCGGGCGGATGGCCGAGGGTAATGGCGACCACGCCGATCCTCCGTGCACCCCTGGCCCGGCGCCAGCTTCGGTCACCGCACCGGATAGGGCGCGGGCCCGGTGGCGATGATGTTGTCCACGCCGACGAGCTGCATGTAGATGGCGTAGACGAGCACGAGCGCCGCCCAGGAGGCGAGGACCGGCGCTTGGAGGCGAGGGCGTGCGCGGAGCACCCAGGCCGAAGCGGCGTAGACGAGCGGGGCGCCGATGAACACGAGCCGTCCCCAGTCGAGGGCGAAGGTCATCGAGGCCATGATGAGCGGCACGAGCACGAGGCCACGACGGGCGAATGAGAAGTCGCGGAGCGCGAGCGGCGCGACGAGCCAGAGCGGCCCGTAGGAGAGGAAGATGCGCCGCGCCTCGACGGGAAAGTAGCCGAGCCGGTTGACCACCACCTCGAGCCGGCCGGCGAGCGAGCCCGAGTACCCCGGCACCGACTCGCGGCCCACGGTGGGGATGGCCAGGCGGAGCGTGGCGTAGGCCACGAGCGCGGGCGCGGCCACGGCCGCCACCCGGCCGAGCACCCGGCGGTCGATCGGGCGCTCGGCCCACACCGCGTAGGCCCACGGGGCGAGGAAGAGCGCGGCCTCGCGGTTCAGCGCGCCCACGAGCATGGTCGCGGCCAGGGCCCGCGGCTGCCGGCGGGCGATGAACAGGGCGCCGGCGGTCATGACGAGAACGCTCGCCGGGTCGATGCCCCGGCCCTGGCGGATGCTGTTCACGAGCAGGGGCGGGGACACGACGAGCAGGAGCGCGAGCGGTACCGACACCCGCCGCGGCATCTGGAGGTGCTCGAGCAGCAGGAAGAGCACCGCCCCGGCCGCCCCCGAGCACACCCAGGCGAGGACCGAGAACGACACCGTGGTGTCGAAGGGAAGCGCCCAGACGAGCCACGGAACGAGGATGCGGTAGGCGAAGGGAAAGGTGTGCGTGGCGAGCGGATCGCGCGCCATGAGCTCGTAGATGAGGTCGTCGCCGCGGGGAGCGGGGGCGTCGCGCACGAGCGCGTCGAGGGTGATGAGCAGGATGGTGCCGAGGGCCCACACGGCGAGGGCCACTCGGGCAGTCGAGGGCGCCGGCCGTTGCGGGGAGGGGCTCGTGTCCCGAGGGCGCCGCGTCGGTTCGCTTCGGGTGCCGGACACGGGCGGCGCGCGACCCTACTAGTGGGCGTTCAGCAAGCGGTCGCGATCGCGAGCGCGTCGCAGACCGCTCGCATGCGCTCGGGCGCCAGGCGGACGATGCGCTCGGTCAGGAGCGACGTCCGAACGAGGGTCACGTTGTCGAGGGTGAGCACGCAGGGAGCCGGCATTCCGTCGGACGCATCGAGCTCGACCTCGGTGGGAATGCCCCGGGCGGTGCGGGTGGCCGGCACGGCGAGCGCCTGGTTGAGAACGGGGAGGGCCTCGTCTCGGGTCATGATCAGGAAGGGTCGCCGGCCGGCACGCGGGTCCTCGTACCACCACATCTCCCCCCGGGCTACCACGGGTCGTGGCCGGCGGCGCGTTCCTCGGCGTCGAGGCGGTGCAGCAGGTCAGCCGTGGCCCGATCGGTCATGGCGGCCAGGTCCGCCCACTCGTCTGGCGTCGCCGGCGGTAACCGCCGGTAGCCGTCGGCTATCGCTCGCCCGATTGCCGCCTCCCGGTCAGCGCCCAGGAAGTCCTCCAGCGCGCTCCGGATCAGGGCCGAGCGCGAGGTGCCTCTGCGCGACGCCTCACGGTCGAGCGACTCCAACAGGTCGTCGCTGAGCTGCACCATCGTCTGGACGCGAGCCATAGCCCTACCATAGCCCTATGGTCCTGTAGTGCGCTCGACGCGCCCTGGGGCACATCTCGGCCTAGGCGCCGGCTCCTCAAGGACATCGAGTCCCGGGCAGGCGATCTTCAGCACCACGGTGGCTGGCGACGTCCTCGACCGCGCCGGAGGCGATGCAACCAACATGAGACAAGCCTCACCCAGATCACCGCCCGGGTGCGTCGTAAAGAGCGCACCAGAGCGCCTGTCTGCCTTCCCCGCGCCCACCGCCGTCGCCGTCCAGGGCCGGGCTGAGGCTGGTCTGGGCCGGCGACCTCGTGCTGGCCGGCGACGACCTCAAGGTCGCCACCGGATGCGCTCGCCTCGAGCCAGCGGCGACGGCCGGCAGCTCGTGGTGGCTGCCCCGCCTAGCCGCCGAGCTGCGCGCGATGGCCCAGACCGGCTCCACCGCCGACGCCGCCAAGGACGTCACAGCCTTCACCGAACGCCGCGCGCCGCGCTTCAGGGCCGCTGAGAACGCGTCCGGCTCAGGCCGGCGCGTCGCGCAGCGGATCGGTCCAGCGCAGCCCCTCGAAGCGCGCGAAGTCCCGATCGGTGCTGCACAGCGTGAGGCCGTGCTCGATCGCCAGCGCGGCGAGGTGCGCGTCGGGAACGAGATCGGCCTTTGTCTCCCGCGCGACCAGCTCGGCCAGGGTCTCGGCGTGGCGGTCGGTGGGCTGGGGAACCCACGTCGGGGTGAGCGCGAGCCAGGCACGGACGATCGCCGCGGCATCGGCCAGCGCCATGGGTCGCGTCAGCACGCGAGGATTCGCCGAGAGGCGCAGGAACCCGAGCAACGCGCCCCACGGCAACCCGACGCGCTCCACGCCGTTGAGCCGCGCGTCCAGCCACGTCTTGGCGTGCACGTGCGCCTCGAACTGCCGGTGCACCGCGTACACGAGCAGGTTGGCGTCGACGAGGATCACCGGTGGTCGTCGCCCTCGGCGTGGGCGATGGCCGCCTCGACGTCGTCGATGGCAAGCAGCGGAAGGCCACTGTCGACCGTCGGCGTCGAGAAAGGCGCGGCCGGCGCAGCCTGTGCCTCCTCGCGCTCGCGCGCCAGACCGAGCCGCACGAGCCGGTTGACGTCCTCCCGCAGGGTCTGTAGTCCCTCCCGCCGGCGGCGCGAGAGCTCGGCTGCAAGGTCGGGATCGAACTCGACGGTGGTCCGCACGCACATCAGCATACCGCAGCTTGTGCGGGTGTGTGAGCGATACGCGTCGCGCAGATGGTGCTGCTGTCGGCCCAAAGCATGGACGCCACGCAGATCGCCGAGGTCACGTTCACCAGCGGCGCGACTTCGAGGTCAAGCAGGCTCGGGTGCTCGAGCTCTACGCGATCGCCGATGGGCACACCCAGCCCGGCCCACAGGCCCCCGCTGTGGTCATCTGCCTCGACGAGTTCGGCCCGCCGAACCTCCAGCGACCACGACCTCCCGTGCGGCGTGGTGTCCCCGCAAACCAGCGGTTTCCATGCGAGGCAGTGCGGGGCGGTGAAGCGGACGACGGGGGTCGAACCCGCGACCTTCGGCTTGGGAAGCCGACGCTCTACCAACTGAGCTACGTCCGCGCACGGGGGGCGGCGGGCGCCCCTCCGGTGACGGGCCATGGTACCGGCGCGGGCCCCCCGCCGCTCTAGCCTCAACCGCAGTGCTCCCTCGCCTCCTGCTCGCCCTCTGCGCCGTGGCGCTCGCCCTTGCGGTCCCGGCCACAGCCGCGGCCGCCGCCTGCCCGAAGACGAGCCTCGCCGACCTCGAGGACGAGGTCATGTGCACGGTGTGCGGCACCACCCTCGGACTGGCCACGGAGGCCCCACAGGCCCAGCGCGAGCGGGCGTTCATCCAGTCCCAGGTCGAGCGCTGCCGCTCGAAGGAGGAGATCAAGGCCTCCGTGGTGGCCGAGTTCGGGCCTGAGGGGCTCGCCGATCCCGAGGCCGAGGGCTTCTCGCTCGCCGCCTACCTGGTGCCCGTCCTGGTCATCCTCGGCGGGGGGGGCGCCGTGGCGCTCGCAGCGCTGCGGTGGCGCCGTGGACGAGCGGTCGGGCGCTCTGGGCCCGGTCCTCCGGCCGGCGATGCCTCGCGCCTGGAGGAGGATCTCGGACGCTACGACCTGTAGCCGCGCCCCTCTACATCTCCTCCGGCGCCCCGACGCCGAGCAGCGCCAGCTCGCCGGCCAGAACGCGCTTGGCGGCCACGCAGAGGGCGATGCGGAAGTCCTCGTCTCCTCCCTCCTCGGCGGCGCCGACCACCTTGCAGTCGCGGTAGAAGGCGGAGAAGCCCTGCGCCACCTCGGTGGCGTGGGTGGTCAGGCGATGAGGAGCGCGGCGCTCGGCGCACACGCGGACCTCGTCGGGCACCTCGAGCAGCAGGGCCAGGAGCGCGCGGGCCGAGGGATGAAGGGTCTCGGGACTTTGCGCGAGGTCGGCGGCCAGGGCGGCCTCGACGCGCTCGGCTGACGCCCGCCGCAGGATGGAGGCGATGCGCGCGTGCGCGTACTGCACGTAGTACACCGGGTTGTCCTGGCCCTGCTCCCGGGCGAGGGCGAGGTCGAGGTCGAGCGTGGTGTCGTGGCTTCGCTGCAGGAGGAAGAAGCGGGCCGCGTCCACGCCGATGTCGTCCATCAGCTCGTCGAGGGTCACGAACTCGCCCTCGCGCTTGGACATGGCCACCCGCTGGCCCCGCTCCATGAGGTTCACGAGCTGCATGATCGGCAGCTCGAGCTCGTCGGGATCGCCGCCGAGGGCCTGCCAGGCCGCCCGCATGCGTGCCACGTAGCCGTGGTGGTCGGCCCCGAGCACGTCGATGGCGCGCGCGTAGCCGCGCGAGCGCTTGTCCTCGTGATAGGCGATGTCGGAGGCGAAGTACGTGTACTCCCCGCTCGAGCGGCGGAGCACGCGGTCCTTGTCGTCTCCGAACACGGTGGTCCTGAGCCACGTGGCCTCCTCGCTCTCGAACACGTGCCCGCGCTCGGCGAGCCTCTCGATCGCCGCCTCGATGGCCCCCGACTCGTGCAGCGAGCGCTCCGAGAAGAATGCGTCCATGGGCACCCGAAAGCGCTCGAGGGTGGCCGCCACTCCCTCGACCATGCGCTCCACTCCGAGGCCGGCCAGCTCCTCGGGATCGGCCTCGCCGGCGCCCGGGATCGCCGCGGCCAGCTCGCGCACGTAGTCCCCGCGGTAGCCGTCCTCGGGCGGTTCCTCGCCGCGGGCGCGGGCCCCGATCGACTCGCCGAAGCGGCGCACCTGGGAGCCGAAGTCGTTGACGTAGAACTCGCGGTACACCTCGTGACCCGCCCAGGTGAGGATGCGCGAGAGCGCGTCACCGTAGGCGGCGTGGCGGCCGCTCGCCACCGTGACGGGTCCCGTGGGGTTGGCGCTCACGAACTCGATGAGCACGCGGCCGGCGTCCGGTGCACCACGGCCCCACTCCCCTCCCGCCTCGAGCACCCGGGCGAGCGCGGCCCGGCGCCACGCATCGGACATGAAGAGGTTGAGGAACCCGGGTCCGGCCACCTCGGTGCGCTCGAGCGACCCGCCGAGCCGCTGCGCGAGCGCGTCTCCGAGCCGCGTGGCCACCTCGCGCGGCGAGGAGCGGAGCACCGGCGCGAGCAGCATGGCGGCGTTGCTCGAGTAGTCGCCGAACTCGGGCCGGCGCGGGCGTTCGGTCTGCGGCTCCACGCCCGCGGGTGCGCCGTCACGCAGCGCGGCGGTGGCCTCGGCGAGGGCGGCGCGGAGCTCGGAGACGGGATCGGGTCGCGGTTGGGTCACGCCTCAATAGTGATAGGGCTCGCCGGCGAGGATCTTGTGACCCCGGAAGAGCTGCTCGAGGAGGACGACCCGGGCCAGCTGATGAGGCAGGGTCATCGGCCCGAAGGAGAGGCGCCGGTCGGGCTGCGGGATGTCGAGGCCCCGCGGCCCGCCGATCACGAAGCAGAGGTCGCGCCCCGAGGCCCGGCGCTCCTCGAGGAAGCGCGAGAAGGCCACCGACTCGAGGGCCTCGCCGCCCGAGTCGAGGAGGCAGGTGTAGGAGCGCTCGGGCAGCCGCGCGGCCACCCGCTCCTCGTCGCGAAGCTCCAAGAGCTCGACCTTGGTGTGGCGCGCGAGCAGCCGCTGGTAGTGCTGCACGTCGTCCACGAAGGGCGGGCGCAGGCGGCCGACGGCTAGGACGAGGATGCGCATCGCGACACGGCGGGTGGGCGGACGCTGCGATACTAGTCCCGAATGTCCGCCGATCAGCCCGAGCGCCACATCAACATCCACACCTCGCCGGAGATCATGGCCGGGGTCTACGCGAACTTCGTGAACGTGTCGCACTCGCCCTACGAGTTCACCATCACGTTCGCCCGCGTGGACCACGAGGTCGAGGAGGACGAGATCCCCGGTGTGGTGGTGTCCCGCGTGAACCTCTCCCATCGCTGCATGCGCGAGATGATCGAGGCCCTCGAGGACAACTACGGCAAGTGGCAGACCCGGGAGGGCATCCGCAACCTGCCCGAGCTCGGGGACCCGCCGCCGCCCGACGCCGCGCAGTAGGCGGTCCTCGCGGCACCAGGCGGTCCCGCCTACCGCCGCTCTTCCAGCCTTTCGAAGGCCACGCCGTAGCCGATCCGCTCGACGGTGGGCGGATGGGTGCCGAATATCAGCTGCCACGGCCGCGGTGGATCGGGATCGGAGACGTTGCGCAGGGAGAGGCCGCGCTCGAGGCCGATGAAGGCGGCCGGCTCGCGCGTGAGCTCGAGGGCGAAGGCATCGGCCCGAGCCTCGACCTGGCGGGAGAGCACGTTGCTCGCGGCCCCCACCCCGAAGGAGACCAGGGCGAGGCTGAGCCCGAGGGCGGGCAGGAGCTCGGGCCCGGCGCTACGCGACGATCGCGCTCTTCTCGGCCGGCTGAGCGGTCCGAGGCGCTCGGGGGAGCCGCGGCGGGAGGCGCGGCTCTGGAAGGCCTCGGTGAGGCGCTGGACGAGGAGCATCGCCCCCGGGGCGACGACCACCAACCAGAGGAGGCCGCGCCCGAGGTCGCGGTGGCGCTGGTGGGAGAGCTCGTGCGCCACGACCGAGCGGATCTGGTCGGGCGGGAAGCCCTCGAGGAGATTGTCGTAGAGCACCACCCGCTTGGTGGGCCCGAGGCCGCCCACGTAGGCGTTGGCGCCCGTGGTGCGCCGGCTCGCGTCGACTCGGTAGACCTCTCCGACCCGTACGCCGGATCGCTTCGCCAGCTCGAGCACCTCCGTGCGCAGCTCGCCGGAGGGAAGGGGGGTAAAGCGATTGAACACGGGATCGAGCACCACCGGTCCGACCCCGAGCAGGAGGACGCCGATGGCCACGACGCCCGCCGCCCCCGGCGCCCACCACGAGCGCGGAAAGCGGCGCACGAGCGCCACCGCGAGGACGCCGCCTACGCCGGCGAGCACGGCGCCGATGCCCGTCGCCTTCGCCACGTCGAGCAGCCAGGCGCCGAGCCCCTGCGTGGAGAGCCCCACCGCGGCTGCCCGCTGGTGGCCGATCGCGTCGAGGGGCAGGCCCACGACCACGAGCAGGAGCGAGAGCCCGGCGCCCACCACGGCTCCGCCTGCCAAAGGCCGCCGGGCGGAGACCTCGAGCGCGCGCCGGAGGGTGCGCGGCGGGCGCAGCGCCACCACCGCCAGGGTCGCCACCGAGAGCACCGTGCCCGCGAGGGCGAGCGCCCGCTGGGGCCCGCGGAACGCCTCGGCCCGCTCGATGTCCGCGGCGCTGAAGTACGCTGCGAGGTCCACGGAGGCGGGCTCGATGAGGCCGCCGCGCGGACGCAGCACGAAGGTCGCGACGGCGGCGCCCACGGCGGTGAGCGCGACGGCCGTTCCGATTCTCCGCGCCTTCGCCCTCAACCGCCGAGACTGTAGACCCGGTCGGGACCGGAACCTCGTGAAGATCGCCCTCCTCTCAGACGTCCACGGCAACGAACCGGCCTTCCGCGCCGTGCTCGCCGACATCGAGCGCGCGGGCGCCGACGAGACGTGGTGCCTCGGGGACCTCGTGGGCTACGGGGCGCGGCCCGACGAGTGCGTGGCCCTCGCCTCGGAGCGCTGCGACCGCTGCCTGGTGGGCAACCACGATCTCGTCGTGCTCGGCTCGATCGACATCGCGACCTTCTCCCGCCACGCCGCCGTCGCCGCGCTGTGGACGCGGGAGCACCTCGGCTCCGACGCCCGGCGGTTCATGGCCGCCCTCGCCCCGGCGGACACCGGTGCCCCCCTCGGGCTCTTCCACGGCTCCCCGCGCGACCCCGTGTGGGAGTACGTCCTCTCCACCGTCCAGGCCGACGCGTGCCTGACCGCCATGGACGCCCGCATCGGTGCCATCGGGCACTCGCACGTGGCGCTCGCCTTCTCCCGACAGGACGGCAAGATGGCCGAGGGCCGGCAGACCCCGGGAGGAACCGAGGCCGACATGTCGAACGGAGAGTGGCTGATCAACCCCGGAGGCGTCGGGCAACCCCGCGACGGCGACCCCCGGGCGGCCTGGGTTCTCCTCGACACCGAACGTTGGACCGCGAGCTGGCGACGGGTCGAGTACCCGATCGACGAGGCGGCGAGGGCCATTCAGGAGGCGGGGCTTCCGCGGGTGCTCTCCGAGAGGCTCTACTTTGGACAGTGACGATGGTGAGAACGGTGCAACATAGGCGGTGCATGCTGGCCCTCGTGCTCGCCCTCGTGCTGCTCACCGCGGGATGCGGCGGCGATGAGGAGCCCGCGCCCATTCCCGCCGACGACGCCGCCTTCCTGCTCACCCAGCTCGACGAGCTCGACCGACGCGTGCAGGCGCGGGCCTGCAACGACGTAAAGCGCGGCAACCTCGTGCGCATCGAGCGCAGGATCGACGGGCTGCCCGAGAACGTGGACACCGAGGTGCGCGATGCGCTCACCGACTCGGTGGAGAACCTCAGCGAGCTCGTGAACACCAAGTGTCGCCAGAAGCGGCGCCCGCCGCCCGAGCCCGAGCCCGCGCCCGAGCCGGTGGTGCCGGACATCCCGGCCCCCACGCCCTCGACGACGACGCCCTCGACGACGACGACGACGCCCGAGCCCACCACGACTCAGGAAGAGCAACCTCCGCCCAAGGAGGACGAGGGCGGCGACGAGAAGCAGAGCCCGCCGTCGGGCGGCGGCGGGGGCGGGGGCTCGAACGGTGGCGGCAAGGACAACGGTGGCGGCGACGGCGGGGGCAGCCCGAGCGGAGGGCTGCCGAGCGGGGCCCTCACCCCGCCGGCCGGCGGAGGCTCGGCCGGAGGCGCCGGGCCCACCCGGTGAGCACCCCCTCCGAGGTCGCCGGTCGCTACCGGCTGGACTCCCGGCTCGGCGCCGGGGGCATGTCGACGGTGTTTCGGGCCATGGACAACGTGCTCGAGCGCCCCGTGGCCATGAAGCTCCTGGCCGAGCACCTGGCCGAGGACGAGGCCTTCGTGGCGCGCTTTCGCCGTGAGGCGCTGGCCGCCGCCCGCCTGCAGCACCCGAACGTGGTGCAGGTCTACGACTCGGGCCGCGACCCCGGCTCGGGGCGCCACTACATCGTCATGGAGCTTGTGGACGGCCCCTCGTGCGCCGATCTCCTACGCGACTGCGGCACGCTCGAGATCGACACCGCCGTGCGCATCGTGCGCGACGCCTGCCACGGCCTCGACTACGCGCACCGCGCCGGGGTCGTGCACCGCGACGTAAAGCCCGGCAACCTTCTCGTCACCGACGAGACCGGCACCACCAAGCTCGCGGACTTCGGCATCGCCAAGGCGGCGGAGCAGAGCCGGATCACCCAGGTCGGCTCGGTGCTCGGCACCGCCGCCTACCTCTCGCCCGAGCAGGCGCGCGGCGAGGAGGCGGGCCCGCCCTCGGACATCTACTCGCTCGGCGTCTGCGCCTACCAGTTCCTCACCGGACGGCTGCCCCACGAGTACTCCTCGCTGACCGAGCTGGCGCTGAAGCAGCAGAACGACCCCATCGACCCGGTCGCGGCCGGCCGGCCGGACGTGCCGCCGGCCCCCGACCGCGCGATCACGCTCTGCCTCGCGCGCCAGCCCGAGGCGCGGTACGCCTCGGCCGTCGAGCTGGCCTAGGCCCTCGACGCCGGCTTGCGCGACGAGAGCACCGACGCCACCCACCGGCTCGAGTCCACCACGCAGTCGCTCGAGTCGGACCCCGGCCTCACGCAGGCCCTGCCGGCCACGGGCGCCACCCAGGTCGCGACCTCGCCCCCGCCCGCGCGGCCGCGCGCCTCCCCGCCGCCCTACCGAGGCGAGCCCGCCACCTCGGCCC
>JBPCRE010000285.1:0-10591 GCA_050997195.1 Thermoleophilaceae bacterium | reverse complement strand
CCTCCCCCTCGAGCTCCGCGAGCCCATCGGGGCGGCCGGTGTCGCAGCCGATCACCTCGCCGTGCGCCCGCAGGACCCGGGCGGCGGCCACCCCCGAGCGGGCGAGCCCCACCACGAGGTAGGGGCCTTCGGGCAGCGCGGGCCGGGGCACGGCGGGGCTCAGAGGCGAGCTCGCAGGCGCACTACCTCTACGTGGACTGCTGGAAGAGCGTGAAGCCGATGGCCGAGCAGATGGCGGCCACGATCCAGAAGCGGAGGATGATCTTCGTCTCCGACCACGCCATCAGCTCGAAGTGATGGTGCACCGGGGCCATGAGGAACACGCGGCGGCGAAAGCGCTGGAAGGAGACCACCTGGATGAGCACCGAGAGCGCCTCGATCACGAAGATGCCTCCGATGACGATGAGCAGCACCTCGGTCTTGGTCAGCACCGCGAGGGCCGCTATCGCGCCGCCGAGGCCGAGGGAACCGGTGTCTCCCATGAAGATGGCCGCCGGGAAGGAGTTGAACCAGAGAAAGCCCACGCAACCGCCCGCCAGCGAGGCGGAGATCAGGGCCAGCCCGGCCTGGCCGTCGGTGATGAAGGTCATGGCCGTGTAGGTGAAGAGCACGATGGCGGCACAGCCGGCGGCCAGGCCGTCGAGGCCGTCGGTGAGGTTCACCCCGTTGGTGGCGCCGGCCAGGACGAGGAACACGAGCACCGGGTAGAGCACCGCGGGTATCGCCACCTCGGCGTCGATGACCGGCAACTGCAGGGTCTGCGACACACCCACGTAGCGGGTGGCCACGATCCAGAGCCCGACGGAGATGGCCAGCTGCGCGCCGAGCTTCGTGCGCGCCGAGATCCCCAGAGAGCGCTTCTTGGAGATCTTCGTCCAGTCGTCCATGAAGCCGAGCCCGGCGCAGAGCACCGCGGTGGCGAACACCGCCAGGCTCGCGGCGTCCCCGTAGTCGGCGAGCACGAGGAAGGGCACCGCCACCGCCCCGAAGATCAGGAGGCCGCCCATGGTCGGAGTCCCCGCCTTGCCCTGGTGGCCCTCGGGCCCCTCCTCGCGGATCTGCTGGCCGAACTGGTTGGCGCGCAGGAAGCGGATGAACGTGGGGCCGAGGAACATGGAGATGAGCAGGGACGCCATGCCCGCGATGAGGATCTCGCCGAGCATCAGATCGTGCCGAGCACGCGCTCGAGCCCGGCCGATCGCGACCCCTTGATCAGGACGCGGTCCCCCGGGGCGGCGATCTCCTCCAGCAGCGCCGCGGCCTCCTCGGGAACCTCGACCGCGTGGGCCTCTCGCCCGAAGCGCCGAGCGAACCCGCGCGCCCCCGGGCCCACGGTGACGAGCACGTCGATGCCTAGCTCTGCCGCGCGCTCGCCCACCTCCTCGTGGAGGCGCTCGGCGTCCGGGCCGAGCTCCGCCATGACCCCCAGCACCGCGAGCCGGCGCTCGGCGGGGCTCGCGGCCAGGTGCTCGAGGGCGGCGCGGACCGACATCGGGTTGGCGTTGTAGCAGTCGTTGACCACGGTCACTCCGCTCGGGAGCTCCACCTCCTGGCCGCGCATGGACGAGAAGGCAACCTCCACCGGCCCCTCCGGCCGTACCCCGATCGCCGTTGCCGCGGCCACCGCCGCGAGGGTGTTGAGCAGGTTGTGGGGCTGCGTGTAGGACAGCTCGAGCTCGATCCGCTCCCCGCGCGCGTCGATCTCCGCGCGGCCCTCTTCGAAGGAGGCCAGGGACACGTCCCCGCCCGGGCCGAAGGTGAGGGTGTCGAGGTCCTCGCGCAGGTGCTCGGCCAGCAGGCGCTCGCCCGCGCGCACCACGCACGAGGCTCCCGCCGGGAGGTCGCGGATCAGCTCGGCCTTGGCGGCGGCCACCCGCTCGACCGTGCCGAGCAGCTCGAGGTGCACCGGGCCCACGTTGACCACCACGCCCACGTTCGGCTCCGCGATGCGGGTGAGCTCGGCGATCTGGTCCTCGCCGCGCATCGCCATCTCGCGCACCAGCGCCTCGGTGCCGCGCTCGGCGCAGAGGATCGACAGGGGAAGCCCGATCTCGGTGTTCAGGTTCTCGCGATTGGCGTGCGTGCGCAGGTGTGGGCGAAGGAGGGCGGCGAGGATGTCCTTCGTGGAGGTCTTGCCGGTGGAGCCCGTGATCCCGATCGCCGGGCAGTCGAGCTCCCGGCGCCACGCCCGGGCGAGGGCGGCGAGGGCGGCGAGGGGATCGGTCACGCCGATCACCGCCGCGGGCGGCGGGTCCTCTCCTCCGCCCCTCGGGGGCGGTCGCGAGAGGGCCAGGAGCACCGTTTCCGCCGCGATCGAGGACGCTCGCTCGACGGACACCAGCGCCCCCCACGCCCCCGCCTCGATGGCGCTCACCGCGAAGTCGGCCCCGTCGGAGCGCTCGCCCGGGAGCGCCACGAAGAGGTCGCCGGGCTCGACGAGGCGGGAGTCGACCACGGCGCGCCGGGGGCCGGACGCCTCGGAGTGCGCGACCTCGATCCGGCCGCCCACGGCCTCCGCGATCCAGTCGGGCGAGCGATCGATCATCGCGCCGCCGCCTCGGCCCGGGCCCTCAGCGACTCTCGCACCACCACCACGTCGTCGAAGGGCTCCTTGCGCCCGCCGGCGAGCTCCTGGCCCTGCTCGTGGCCCTTGCCGGCCACCACCACCACGTCCCCGGGCTCGGCGGACTCGACGGCCATCAGGATGGCCGCCCGGCGATCGAGCTCCCGCTGGGTGGCCCGACCCGCCCCGGCGAGGATCTCCTCCACGATGCTCTCGGGATCCTCCGAGCGGGGGTTGTCGGAGGTCACGATCACCCGGTCGGCGAGCTCGGTGGCCACAGCGCCCATGAGGGGGCGCTTGCCGCGGTCGCGATCGCCGCCGGCTCCGAACACCACGTGCAGACGCCCCGCGGTGATGGGCCGCGCGGCGCGGAGCACGTTCTCGAGCGAGTCGGGAGTGTGGGCGTAGTCCACGAGCACTGCGAAGTCCTGGCCCTCGTCCACCGGCTCGAAGCGCCCCGGCACCCGCCGGGCCGAGGCGAGCCCCCGGGCGATGGCCTCGAGGTCGAGGCCGAGCGCCCGCGCCGCCCCGACCGCGGCCAGGGCGTTCCGCACGTTGAAGAGCCCGGGCAGGCCCATGGCGATCTCCACCTCACCCTCCGGGGTCTCGCAGCGGAAGGCGGCCCCCGCGGTGTCGAAGGCCACCTCACGAGCACGGATGTCGGCTTCGGCCTCGATCGCGAAGGTGGTCGCGGCGCCCTCGAGCTCGCCGGCGAGGCGGCGGCCGTAGGGGTCGTCGGCGTTGACCACCGAGGCCCCGGGACCGTCGAAGAGCCGGCGCTTGGCCCGGTAGTAGTCCTCCATGGTGGGGTGGAAGTCGAGGTGGTCCTGGGTGAGATTGGTGAAGACCCGCGCCGCGAAGCGGATGCCCTCGGCGCGACCGAGCTCCAGCGCGTGGGAGGACACCTCCATCGCGCACGTGCGATCGCCGGCGTCGCGCATGCGGCCAAGGAGCCGCTGGAGATCGATGGCCTCGGGCGTGGTGCGCTCCACCGGCTCCTCGCGCCCGCCGACCACCGAGGCCACGGTGCCGAGCAGCCCGGTGGGCGTGCCCGCCGCCTCGAGCACGGCGCGCACCAGGTAGGCCGTGGTGGTCTTGCCGTTGGTGCCGGTGATCCCCACCACCCCGAGCTCGCTCGTGGGATCGCCGAAGAAGCGCGCGGCGGCCGGGCCCATGGCCGCCCGGGCGTCGGGCACGATCACCTCGGGCACGCCGAGTCCGAGCGGCCGCTCGCACACCAGCGCCACGGCCCCCCGTTCGACCGCGTCGGGAGCGAAGCGGTGCCCGTCGGCCGAGAAACCGCGCACGCAGAAGAAGAGGGCGCCCGGGGCGACCGAACGGCTGGAGTAGGCGAGGTCGCGCACCTCCACCTCGGGGCCGTCGCCCATCAGGTCGCGAAGGGTCACCGCGCTGGCGAGTCTAGTTGGGGGTCCGGCGGCCATCTCCGACCATGACCGACTGCGCCGACCAAGCCAAGCGCTACCCGGTCCTCGCCCGAGGTAGGAGTGGCCCCCGCGCTGTCAAGGGCTCCCCCCGCGGCGTCGGTCGCCTCACCCCGGCGGGATCCGCAGGTAGGACAGCGCGAAGGAGAGGATCTTCTCGAAGGCCGGCGCGGCCACCACCCCGCCATAGATCTCGCCCTTCGGCTCGTCGACCATCACCGCCACCAGGAGCCGGGGGTCGCGCGCCGGCGCGTAGCCGATGAACGAGGACACGTACTTCGTGCTCGAGTAGCCGCCCTGCGCGTCGGGCTTCTGCGCCGTGCCCGTCTTGCCGGCCAGGCGGTAGCCGGGAATCGCTGCCTCCTGGGCCGTGCCCCCCGGTCCGAGCACGCCCTCGAGCATGCGCGAGACCCGGCGCGCGGTGCCCTCCGAGAGCACGCGCCGGGCGGGCGGCCGCGGGCCCGCGATCACGTGCGGAGCGTGCGTCACGCCGCCGCTCGCCACGACCTGGTAGGCGGCGGCCATCTGCATGGGCGTCACGGCCACGCCCTGCCCGAGGGGCAGGTTGCCGAGCGAGGAGCCCGAGTACTCCCGCGGGCGCGGGACGATGCCCGCCGCCTCGCCGGGCACGTCCACACCGGTGCTCTTCCCGAAGCCGAACCGGCGCACCCAACGGTCGAAGCGCGCGGGCCCGAGCTCGAGGCCGATCCGCACGGAGCCCACGTTCGAGGATTGGGCGAGGATGTCGGCCACGCTCAGGGTCACCGGGCCGCGCTCGTGGGACTCCTTGATCACGCGGTCGGCCACCTGGATGGTGGGCGGAAGGTCGAAGGTGGTCTCGGGCTTCACCAGGCGCTCCTCGAGCGCACCCGCCACCGTGAACGCCTTGAAGGTGGATCCAGGCTCATAGCTCGCGGACACCGCGCGGTTCTGCCGGGCGTAGGCCGAGGAGTCCCCGAAGCGCTCGGGCTCCACCCTCGGCCAGTTGGCCAGGGCCAGGATCTCGCCGCTCCGGGGGTCGAGGACGAGCGCGCTGGCCCCCTTCGGGGCGTAAGCGGTGGCGATGCCGGCGAGCACCGCCTCCACGCGCTCCTGGATGGCCCCATCGATGGTGAGACGAAGGTCCTCCCCGGCCTCGGCCCGGCGCCCCTCGACGATGCTCACCGGCTCGCCGAGGGCGTCCTTGACCACGCGACGGCGTCCGTCCCGACCGTGCAGGCGCCGCTCGTGGGCCTGCTCGAGCCCGGCGAGCCCGTAGTCGTCGGTGCCGACCGCGCCGATGAGCTGCGAGGCGAGCGCGCCCTGCGGGTACACCCGCTTGGGCTCGACCTCGACGCCCACCCCCTCGATGCCCATGCGCTCGATCGCAGCCCCCTTCGAGGCGTCGAGCCGCCGCCCGAGGTAGGCGAACCCCTTCCGCGAGGAGAGCGTCTCGCGCACCCTGGCCGCCGGGGTGCCGAGCACCGGCGCGAGGCGGGCGGCGGTGCGGCCGGGATCGTCGATGAGGAAGGGGTTGGCGTAGACGGTGGCCGAGTCCTCGGACACGGCCAGCTCGAGGCCGTGGCGGTCGGTGATCGTGCCCCGGCGCGCGGGCACCGAGATCTGCTGGACCTGCTGGGAGCGCGCGTGCGTGCGCAGCGCGTCCGCGCGGACGGTGCCGAGCCAGGTGGCGCGGCCGCCGGCGATCGCCAGCAGGGCCAGGAAGAGGGCGAAGAGCAGTCCGACCCGGCGCTCGATGAGGCGCACGGGTGCTACTCCGCGGAGGGGATCGAAGCGCCGGTGGGGGTCGAGGCGCCGGTGGGGGTCGAGGCGCTGGCGTTGGCGGAGGCACCGGTGGGGGTCGAGGCGGCGCCGGGGGTGGCGGAGGCGCCGGTGGTGGAGGCGCCGGTGCTGTCGGACGGGACGCCCGAGGCCGAGGAGCCCGCGGCGCCGGAGGCCGGGGCACCGGCCACCGCCGGTCTCTCGGCGCCCGCGCTCTTGGCAGGCGCCGGGGCCGTGATGCGGCTGGCGGCGAGCCGGGCGTCCACGCTCGGGTTGGGAAGCAGGTACCGCGTGCGTCCGGGCGCGGGCCACACGAGACCGCGCTCGGCCGCCACGCGCTGTATCCGCTCGCTCGAGCCGAGCCGCGCGGCGCGCAGCCGGAGCGTGGCGTTCTCTCTCTTCAGCTCGGCGGCGTGCGCGGCGTCGCGCGCGATGCCGCCGTCGAGCACGAGCAGACGCACGTTCAGGAAGACGATGCCCACGAGCAGGAGGCCCACGCACGCGATCCACGAGCGATCGCGGAGCAGGCGGTCGAGGAGCCCGTGCGCCGTGCGAAGGTCGGGGAGGGTGGCAGCCCGGGTGCCTTCAGCCTGCGTCCGGCCCGGTGCGGGCCGAAGGGGCGAGCGGGCGGACGCCGCTCGGCCGGGACGCCGCTCCGCGGTCCGGGGAGCCTCCGGGCGTGCTCGAGAGCCCCGGGGTGAATTCGGAGCTCGCCGAGATTCCCGCCCCGCGGGCGAGGTCGCGGCGCTCCCCGAGCGAGCCGCGGCGGCCGGAGCCATCAGGCCCGCTCTCCCTCGATGCGCCGACTCGCCCGCAGGCGGCCCGAGCGCGAACGGGGGTTCTCGGCCACCTCCCCGGCCGACGGCGTGACCGAGCGCGAGGTGAGCGGCTCGGCCTCGGGTGTCCGTCCGCAGGCGCACACGGGGAAGTCGGGCGGGCAGATGCAACCCCGCGCGCGCTCGACCATGAAGCGCTTGACCCGGCGATCCTCGAGCGAATGGAAGGAGATCGCGCCGAGCCGCCCACCCGGGGAGAGAAGGCGCCAGGCGGCGGGCAGGCCGCGGTCGAGCGACTCGAGCTCTCCGTTCACGGCGATGCGGATGGCCTGGAAGACGCGCTTGGCGGGATGGCCCCCGGCGAAGCGCGCGGGAGCGGGGATGGCTTGAGCGATGGTCTCCACCAGATCCAGCGTGCCCTCGAGCGGCGCACGCCGGCGCCGAGCCACCACCGCCCGAGCGATGGGTCGCGCGTAGCGCTCCTCCCCGAAGGAGGAGAAGAGCTTCGCGAGCCGGCGCTCGTCCCACTCGTTGACCACCTCGCGCGCGTCGAGCTCCTGACGGGGGTCCATCCGCATGTCGAGCGGAGCGTCGTAGGCGTAGGAGAAGCCGCGCTCGCGCGTGTCGACCTGCATGGAGGAGATCCCGAGGTCAAGGTAGACGAGGTCGGCGGCGAGCCTCTCCTCGGCGAGCTGCTCCAGTGCGTCGGCGTAGTCGGCGCCGATGAAGCGAGTGGCGCACGGAACCTCGGCGGCCCACTCCTCGAAACGGTCCTCGGCGAAGGGATCGCGGTCGATGCACACGAGCAGTCCGTGCTCGCCGAGGCGCTCGGCCATGAAGCGGGCGTGGCCGCCGTCACCGAAGGTGCAGTCAACGCCCGTATCGCCGGGCCGCGGGTCGAGCAGATCGATGAGCTCACCGGCGAGCACCGGCGCATGGGGTCGGGTCATCTCAAGAAGCATGGCCGAGCCCCTCCGCGATGGCCGCCACCTGAGCGCTCAGCTCCTCCTGCTGTCCGGCCCACGCCTCGCGGCTCCACACCTCGAGGCGATCGAGGTTGCCCACGACCACGACCTCCTTGCCGATCCCGGCGTGCGCGATGAGCGGCGGGCCGAGCGTCACGCGGCCCGCACCGTCGAGCTCCGAGTCGTAGGCGTTGCCCGCGAAGAAGCGGGTGAGCTTCGAGCGGTCGGGGCTGAGGGGGCCGAGTCCGGCCAGCATGCCCTGCGTGAACGTTTCGAAGGCCGCCGTGGGATAGACGGCCACGCAGGGTTCGAACCACTTGAGCAGAACGACTCCCTCGGAGAACGCGGCGCGAAACCGCGGCGGCACGTTGAGCCGGTTCTTGGCATCGAGCGAGTAGTCGTAGGAGCCGCGGAACGTCAAGGTGGATGTCGGTGTCCCGGTCCATTGGGCGACGAAGAGAAAAGACGCTGGACCGGAGTGGCGGAACTGGGAGGAGCCCCGTCACCCCGGTCCTGCAATCTGTCGGCACCGTACTCCACTTCTACCCACCTTGCAACACATGTCCCCACTTTTCCGCATGGGAAGGCTCAAGCCGCCCGCGGTTCGGAGCGCAAACCCGCTTGAGGAGTGGGATCGGGCGTGCTCGCAGTGGTGGGGCCCCATCGCCGGACGGCACGAGAGATGGCGTGCACGACGGCCGTTTGCAGCGCTTCGTGCAGAAAGGGAGCCCGGACTGCAACTAATCCTGCAGGTCGGGGGCCGCGGATGGACGGCTGCCCTACCCCACGGCGATGGAGCGACCCGGCCCGAGAAGCGCCGAGGCGAGCGCGGCGGCCACCAGCAGCAGCACCGAGGGCACGAGCAGCAGGGCCACGACGAGCTGGATCTTCGGGCCGGCCTTGGCCGCCTCCTCCTGGATCCGCCGCCGCCGGGCGTGCCGCGCCTCGCGCGCCTGAGCGGCGAGGGTCTCCGAGAGCGGCGCCCCGTGACGCGTGGCGCGTTCGAGCGCGCCCACCAGGGCAATGACCTCCGGCGTCGGGATGCGGGCCACCATCCGGCGCACGGCGGACGGAGACGAGACCCCGAGCTCGACCTCTCGCCCCACGCGCCGCCACTCGGTGGCGAGTGGGCCACTCGAGCGCCGGCCCACGGCGCCGAGGGCAGCGGTGAGCGGCAGGCCCGCCTGAACCGACACCCGCAGCAGGTCGAGCATGGCCGGAAGGTCCGCCCGGACGCGGCGACCGCGCTCGGCCGCTCGCCGGCGCAGCCACAGGTCGGGGCCGAGGAAGCCCCCCACGGGGCCGAGCACCATGGCGAGGATGCCGAGGCGTCCGGGCAGCAGCGCGCCGACCGTGGCCGCGAGCACCCCGGCCGCCACCGCGCCCGCCAGCTTCGCGGCCATGGTCTCCCGCGGCCCGAGGCCCGCGGGCGAGCCGGCCGCCACGATGCGCGCCTCGAGGTCCTGCGGCACCCCGCTTCTCCCCGCCGGCCGCACGGCCGCGCCGGCGGCGGCGAGCAGCCGAAGCACCCGAGCTCCTCTCCCCTCCGCCCGGCGGCGGATGCGGGCGGTGCGGGCCCCGGCCCTCCGGGCGGCCAGGAGATCGAGCAGCCCGTACGCGCCCGCGGCCGCGCCCAGGAAGGCGAGGGCCCCGGCGGCACTCACGTGCGCACCCGCCCGAGGCGGCGGATGGCGATCGCGGCCACGATCTGGAGAACCACGGCGATGCCTCCCAGCCACGCCGTGAGAAAGGAGCCGGCGAGCCCGCGCGTGTATCCCGGGCTCGCAAGCTCGGCGATGAGCACCCCGCCCAAGGGCATGAGCACCACGATGAGGCCCGTGAACCGGGCCTGAGCGGTGGCGGAACGGGCCTCCGCCTCCACCCGAGCCTGGTCCTCGAAGGCTCGGGCGCTGTCGCGAAGCAGCGTGGCCAGGTCCCCGCCCGCGCGGCGCTGGAGCACCGCCGCGGCCACGATGGTGTCGATCCCGGGATCGCGGATGCGCGCCCGCATGGCCTCGAGCGCCTCCTCCGTGCGGGCACCGAGGTCGAGCTCGGCCGCGACCCGGCGAAGCTCCCGGCCAGCCGGGCCATCGAGGCCCCTCGCCGCCTCGACCACCGCTCCGCGCAGCGAGTGCCCACCGCCGAGAGCGTCGGCGAGGGCGAGGGCGAGGGCGGGCGCGTCCCGAGCCACCGCGCGGCGGTAGCGCTCCCGGCGGGCACGCAGCAGGCGCGAGACCGCGAGCGGGCCGACGGCGGAGAGCAACAAGCCGGCCCGCCAGCCCACGAGCAGGGTCCCGCCGGCGAGCGCGAGAGCCGCTCCGGCGAGCAGCAGGCGCCGCCGCTCTGACGCGCCGGGATCCCGGCCCTCACGTCCAACCCGCACGACGACCAGCGAGAGCGCCCCGACGGCCCGGGCCATCCGTGGCGCACGCGAGGCGAGCGCCGAGCCCACCGCGCCCGAGAGATCGGCCGCCGCGGCGATCAGCAGGACGCCCGCGCCAAAGGCCGCGGCGGAGGCCGGGCTCATCGGCCGGTCTGGAGGCCGAGGAGTCGCTTCCCGAGCGGCGAGTCGCCGGGCGGGCGCAGGAAAGGCTGTCCGCCGTTGTGGCGGTAGAGCTCGCGGGTGCCCGCTCCGCCGGCCACCCGCACGATCTCGTCGACCGCCTCGATCCGTCGGGATCCGTCCGCCGCTCGGGCCTGGTGGACCACGAGGTCGAGGGCGCTCGCCACCTGCTCGCGCACGGCCTCGTGGGGCAGGCCGAGCCCCGCCATGAGAGCCAGCGTCTCCACGCGACGCAGCGCGTCGCTAGGGCCGTTGGCGTGCACGGTGGTGAGCGAGCCCTCGTGGCCGGTGTTCAGCGCCTGGAGCATGTCGAGCGCCTCGGCTCCTCTCACCTCCCCCACCACGATGCGGTCGGGCCGCATGCGCAGCGCGTTGCGCACTAGCTGGCGGATGGTGACCTCACCTCGACCCTCGAGGTTCGCGGGCCGGCCCTCGAGGCGCACGACGTGGCGCTGGCGCAGCCGGAGCTCGGCGGCGTCCTCCACGGTCACGATGCGCTCGCCGTCGGGGATGGCGCCCGA
>JBPCRE010000170.1:0-6682 GCA_050997195.1 Thermoleophilaceae bacterium | reverse complement strand
GAAGCCGGGCGACATCGTGACCGCCAAGAACGGCAAGACCATCGAGGTCAACAACACCGACGCCGAGGGTCGGCTCGTGCTCGCCGACGCCCTCGCCTACTGCGTCGAGCAGGGCGCTGAGCGGATCATCGACCTGGCCACCCTCACCGGCGCCATCATCGTGGCCCTCGGCTCCACCTACGCGGGGCTGTTCAGCAACGAGGACGGCTGGTGCGCGGAGGTCGAGGCCGCGTGCGCGGCCACCGGGGAGCTCGGCTGGCGCCTGCCGCTGCACCCGGAGTACTTCGAGCTCACCAAGGGCCAGTACGCCGACCTCACCAACGCCTCCGAGCAGCGCAAGGCCTCCTCGATCTACGCCGCCGAGTTCCTCCGGCAGTTCGTGGACGACCGCCCGTGGGTCCACATGGACATCGCCGGCACGGCCTGGGGCCTCGGGCGCCCCTACGTGGGCAGCGGCGCCTCGGGCTACGGCGTGCGCATGCTCGTCGAGCTCGCGCGCCGCGCCGGCGCCTGATCGCCTCGGTGGAAGGCGGCGCCGGGAGGCGCTTCGCCGAGGACACGGCGGTCACCCCGCTCGGCCACGGCGCCTTCGAGGCGACGGTGCGCCGGCGGTGGTGGGTCGGTCGCGGGCCCAACGGCGGCTACCTGGCCGCTCTGATCCTGCGCGCGCTGACCGCGACGGTCGGCGACTCCGCCCGGGCTCCGCGCTCGCTCACCGCGCACTTCCTCGCCGTCCCGGAGGAGGGGCCCGTCCGCATCGAGTGCGAAGTCGAGCGCGCCGGGCGCTCGCTCTCGACCCTCTCGGCGCGCATGCTCCAGGGCGAGCGGGTCATGGCCCTCGGGCTCGCGTCGTTCTCCACGCCGTGGCCCGGGATCGGGTACGCCGACGCGCCGATGCCCGACGTGCCCGCGCCGGAGGAGATTGCGCGCGTGGAGGCCGGCGGCGGCCTGCCGGAGTTCGTGGCCAACTTCGACATGCGCTTCGCCATCGGCCCGGTCCCCTTCAGCGCCGCCGAGCGCGCGCTCACCGGCGGCTGGCTGCGACTGGCCGAGCCCGAGCCCCTCGACCCGGTGGCCGTCGCCGCGTACATGGACGCGTGGGCGCCCGCGCTCTTCGCGCGCACGAGCGCCCCGGTGGGCGCTCCCACCATCGACTACACGGTGCACTTCCGCGCCACCCTCCCCCGCCCCGACGCTGGACGCGAGGACTTCCAGCTCGCGCGCTTCTCCTCGTCGGTGGCGGCCGAGGGCTTCTGGGAGGAGGACGGCGAGCTGTGGAGCCGGGACGGCACGCTGCTGGCCCAGTCGCGCCAACTCGCGCTGGTGCTGCCGCCGCGGGGTGGGGCTCCGTCGGAGTGACGGCCCGAGGGCTCCTCTGCGGGACGAGAGGGCGCAACCCCTCCGGACCGAGTACGCCGATGAGTCCCGCCGGGGGGCGACGGGTCTACAGATGCACAACCGAGACGTCGACGGCCGTGGTCGAGTACGCACGGCTAGCAGGCGCCTCCGCCGTCGCCGCCTCCGCTGTCTCCGCCGCTGCTGAAGCCGCCGCCGAGGGCGGTTCCGCCGCCGCCGCGGGCGCGGCCGCCGCCGCCGCGGCCGCCGCCTCTGTGAGCCAACCACGCGACCGCCCCGGAGATCACGGCTCCCCAGACCACCGGTCCGTTGAGCTCGACGCCAGCGAACACGACGCTGAAGGCAAGCCCGAGGGATGTAGCGGCCATGAGTGCTGCGATCACCTGTCTAGGTTGGCCCCGTACCGCGACCACCTGTTGCAGCACGAGTCCCGCGAAACCGGCCACCAGGAGAACGATGGTCAGGCGGTTCACGGCGGGGCTCACGCAGGTACAGAAGACCCGCGCCCCCCACGCGATCCCGATGCCGAGGACCAAGCACGCGGCGCTGAGCCAGTCCACCACCTGCGCGAGGGTGAAACGGCGCTGCGGCTTCGAGATCGAGGTGGACTCCGGCTCTCTCACGGATGGGAGCCTACGTACAAGAGCGCCGATCCCGGTGCACGTCGCCCGGTGGGCTGACTACACGAGATCGATGAACTCTCGCGGCGAGTAGACAGGGATCCAGTCGGCCAGGGCGAGGAGGTGCTTATCGCCCGAGACGAGCACGGCGCGCTCCGCGGCGGCAAGAGCGATCAGGTAGTCGTCGCCAGGATCCCGGAGCGGACGGGTGGCTCCTCGTCAGGATCGCCACGATCGTGGTGCGTCCGGTCGGCGCAGCCGCATAGGCTTACCAACAACAACAAGTAAGGAGAGTCTCCTATGGATGCTTCCAGTCGACTGACCTCGAAGGGTCAGCTCACCGTTCCCAAGCCCGTCCGCGAGGCGCTTGGTCTCGAGCCGGGCGACGAGCTCCATTTTCGCGTGGAGGGCGGTCGCGCGACGCTGAGCAAGGCCCCCGACTTCATCGCCCTGGCCGGGACTGTCGAGGTCCCCGCGGCCAAGCGCGGAACATCGTGGGACCAGGTGCTGGGCAAGACGCGGGCAGTGCGAGCCAAGAGCCGACACTGAGCGCGTTTCTCGACACCAACGTCCTCATCCGCCACGTCACGGCCGACCCTCCCGACCAGGGACGGCGGGCGACCCGAATGCTCATCGGCGAGGAGGAGCTGCTGCTCGCCGATCTGATCGTGGCCGAGTGCGTGTACGTCCTCGAGTCCTTCTACGAGCTCCCCCGCGAGCGGGTCGCCGAGCTCATGCGCGCGACGATCGCCCTTCCCGCGATCCGGGTGGTCGACGCCCGGACGCTCCTCCGCGCGCTCGAGCTCTACGAGGTGGCGCGCATCGACTTCGCCGAGGCCTACCTGGCAGCGAGCGCCGAGGTGACGGGGGTCGGAGTGGTCGCCTCGTTCGATCGGGCACTCGACCGGGTGTCGACCGTCTGCCGGCTCGAGCCGTGAGTGCTGCCCCGCAGCCGCTCGCACCGCTCGCGGCGAGCTAGGAGGTCGAGTCGCTCAGCGGGTCGCGGAACACCCGCTTGCCCCACGGCGGCGTGATGCCCGGATTGAGGGGGCGATAGGTGCGGGGGTCCACGCGCTCGAGAGGCACGAGGCGCACGCCGGCCGAGGTGGTGGTGCGCTCACGGAGATCGACGCCCGGGTACTGCGGCTCGTCACGGTAGGAGGTGGCCGGCGGTGAGCCGACCCGCTGCGAGCGAAGCGGCAGGTGCCCGGCGTGGCTTCCTCGCGAGACGCGCGTCCACCCGGTGGCCGCACCCCACCGGTTGGTGCACCGCGCCTGCTTGCAGTGCTGGTAACCGCGGTGCGAGGACGCGCGGGCCGCGACCTGGCCCCGAGCGTCGATCCGCACCTGATAGCTCTCCCAGTCGTCCTGGTGGTCACCGGGATAGCCGTTCGGCCGAAGCCCGAGGCGGGCCTTCGCCTCGGCCGCGCGCCGCCAGGCTCCGGCGGCCCCCAGGGCCGTGGTGGTCGAGTCCGGGTAGTACAGCCAGTACTGAACGAAGGTCTCGCCCCCCGAACGCACGACGTGCGTGAACACGGTGGCCCGCGCTCCCCCACGCAGAGCGGCGTGCACGTCGAGATCGCGGTCGTCGCGCGCGTCCGAGCACGCGTGCTCGCGGCACTCGCGAAAGTCCACCGGCAGCGTCAGCGTGCCCGGCTCGTAGACGATCCCGGGCGCCAGCCGCCGCACGAGCTCCGCATCCTCAACCCCATAGGCCGCCGCCAACTCGGCGTCCCCATCGTCACACCCACCCCGAACCGCACAAACCATCTCGTGAGCCAACCAAGCACCGAACGACCGCCCATCGACGCGAGGAGCCAGGGCGAGCACAGCGGCCAAGCCGAGGGCGACAAGGAGCACCAAGGCCGTCCACTCAACCGTCGCCTGCCCACGCTCACCATCCACGCACCGAAAGTACGCACCGGCGCGATCCCTAAGAGGGCGCCCGAGCTACATCAGCGCGACGAGCAAGCGAAGCCACGCGCCACATGGCTACGACCCGCGCACGCCCTTCGGGCGGGTGGCGGCGGAAGCGAACCCCATCGCTTGCCGATGGGGGCGCGGACGCCGACCGGAGTCGGATCGATCCGACCGCCGAAGGCGCCCGCCCGCAGAGCGGCCCGGGCCCAGCCGTTCAACCACCCGGCTTAAGCCCCAGCGAGGATGTTCTCCGCCGTCCGCCGCGCCAATGCCATGTTCGACACCATCGGGTTAACGCCCGAGGCCGTCGGGAAGGCCGAGGCGTCGCCGATCCACACGCCCTGCACGTCGTGGAGCTGGCCCCGGCCGTCGGCCACCGAGCCGCTCGGGTCCGATCCCATCCGGCAGGAGCCCATCTGGTGAGCGGAGAACACGGCGATGTCGTTGGCCTCGTACACACCGTTCTTCAGCGTCTCGAGGAAGGCGTCGAAGTCGTCGCCCTCGGTCCAGCGCATCATCCGCGCGTGCGTGGTGAAGATCTCGGTGGCCCCGGCCGCCCGGTGGAGCCGGCAGAGCTCGAGCTGAGCCTGCACGAACAGGCGCCGATCCATCTCGTCGGTGAGCGACCAGCGCACCACCGCGTTGCCGTGCGGGTCGAGCACCACGCTGGCCTCGCCGTGGTCGCGGCTCACCGAGATGAAGGGCGCGAGGTGGCGAAACTGCCGCGCCGAGTCCTCCTTGTGCTGGCGCCCGTCTTCCCACGGGTAGGAGGCGAGGAAGAGCCCGGGGGCCATGTAGGTGGCCTCGA
Organism: Thermoleophilaceae bacterium; assembly: GCA_050997195.1. GTDB lineage: Bacteria > Actinomycetota > Thermoleophilia > Solirubrobacterales > Thermoleophilaceae > JACCZP01. The sequence goes on along the minus strand of JBPCRE010000170.1, from coordinate 1,978 downwards.
GCAGGAAGCCCCACTCGCCCTCGGCCTCCTTGAAGGCGTGCGAGACCGACGACTGGATCTGGCCGAGCCAGCCCTCGATGGGCTCTTCGTACACGCCGAGGACGATGCCCGCGGGATGCAGGCGCAGGTGCCGTCCCGCCGCCGGCCCGCCGATCCCCGAGCGCAGGAGCAGCGCCGGCGACTCGATCGATCCGCCGGCCACCACCACGGTCGGGGCCTCGACCGTGAGGCGGGTGGTGGAGCCGTCCCCGTGAGTCACGGTGGCCTCCACCCCGGTGGCCCGTGCGCCGTCGGTGAGGATGCGGTCGGCGTGGGCGCCGACCACGAAGCGCGCGCCGGCGTCGGCGGCGTCCTGGAGGAAGGTCTTCAGGGTGCCCTGCTTCGCGCCGCTCTGATCGCCCACGTAGCCGAAGCCCGACAGGTTCGGGTTCTCGCGCGCGGGGTCGGCGTTGCGGGTGATCACGTCCCAGGGCAGCCCGAGGGCGTCGAAGCCCTCGTTCATCTTGCGGTGGATCGCGTTCTGGGTCGTCGACTCCTTGTTGGCCTGAATGCGCTCCATCACCGCGTCGAGGTGGCGCTCGTAGTCGGAATCGGCGATCCCCTCGATGCCGTGCTCGGCCCATTCGCGGCGGATGGCGTCGGGCGTGCGCAGGCAGTTCTGGTAGTTGATCGTGGTCCCGCCGCCCAGGCAGGAGCCCGCGAGCAGCGCCATCGAGCCGTCCTCGGAGGCGGCGAGGCCCCCGCCCAGGTACATGTCGAGCATGCCCGGGAGCTCGAGCTGGTTGAAGTCGGCCTCGTTGCGGTACGGGCCCATCTCGAGGACGAGCACCGAGCGGCCCTCGGCCTGGAGCTTCGCGGCGATCACGCCGCCACCGGCACCGGAGCCGATCACACAGGCGTCCGCGGTCAGCGTGGCCTCCTCGCCGGAGACCTGCTCGAGGGCGATGGTCTTCGGCGCCGCCTCGGGCGAGGGCGCGGGAGACACCGGTCCGGGGAAGCCGAGGGCCTCCCAGTTGGGGTTCTGCCCGCTGGCGTCGGGGAGGCCGTAGAAGAAGAGGAACGTGAGCTGGCGCAGGGACTTCACCCCGAGCTTGGCCTCGGGGCCGGACTCCGAGGTCTGGTGCAGGATCTGCGTGCGGGCCTCGAGCGGCTGGGCGGCGAAGTCGTAGCCGGCGAGGGCGTCGAGGAGCCCGGCGAAGCCCGCAACCTGCTCGGGGGTCATGCCCTTGGCCATCAGGTCCTCGATGTGCCCGGGCACGCCAAGGTCGCTCGCGGTCCGGGAGAAGAACTCGCGCAGGACCGCATCGTCGGTGTGCGTCTCGACCGCGGGCGCGAAGGTGTCGCACACCGCCGCGAGCGTGCGGCGCTGGATATCGCTCAGCACCCCGGCCATGACCGCCATGTGGCTGTTCCTCTCCTCGACTCCCCGTGGGCGCGCGATGCTACCCGCCGAGCTCTCGGGCGAGGCGGCGCGGGTCGGGGTGGGCGCCACCGTGCTCGAGGTGGTGCCGATCTCAGTTTGAGGGAAGCCGCGCCGGGCGCTACGCGTGGCCCACCCACACCCCGACACCGGCCACCAGGGCCCCGATGATCGTGACCTGGATCAGAGAGCCGACGAGCGACACGTGCAGGTAGCGCTTGCGCACGAAGGCGATGACCACGAGCTCCACGGCCACCACCGCGTAGGCCACGGCGAGCGCTCGGCCCACGTCGTCGATCAGGAAGGGAAGGGCGTGCGCCGTGCCGCCCACGAAGGTGGCGCCCCCGGTGATCAGCGCGCGCGCGAGCGAGGAGCCGCGGCCCGTGAGCTTGCCGTCGTCGGAGAGGCCCTCGGAGGCGCCCATGCTGATGGCGGCCCCGAACGCGGCGGCCAGGCCGGCGAGCAGGGCGGCCTTCGAGCCGAAGGCGTAGGCCATGGCGAAGATGGGCGCGAGCGTCGAGATCGTGCCGTCGATCAGCCCGATGAGCGCGGGCTGGA
>JBPCRE010000057.1:0-3170 GCA_050997195.1 Thermoleophilaceae bacterium | reverse complement strand
TCGAGCCCTGGTCGCCCGGCGAGTAGACGATGTCGGCCCCGTACATGCGCAGGAGCTGGGTGCGCTCGGCGGTCACGTTGTCGGGCATCACGACCTTCAGCGGATAGCCCTTGCGCGAGCAGATCATGGCCAGGGAGATGCCGGTGTTGCCCGAGGTGGGCTCGAGGATGGTCTGGCCGGGCCGGATGGCGCCGCGTGCCTCGGCGTCCTCGATCATCGCCCGCGCGACGCGGTCCTTGACCGAGCCGGTGGGATTGTGGCTCTCGAGCTTCGCGTAGATGCGCACGCCCGGCTTGGGCGAGAGCCGCTTCAGCTCGACCAAGGGCGTGTGCCCGATGGCCTGGACGATGTCCGCATACTTGCCGCCGCACGGCCGGTTGTTCAGGCGCGGCTCGATCACTTCAGAAAGTGTAGTGACCCGGGAGGCCCGTCGGCCGGGACGGGACGCGCCGCCGGTCCTACGGCGCGGAACGCCCGAAGCTCACGGTGACCCGGCGGTTTTTTGCCCGTCCGCGGGGATTGTCCTCACCGTCGACCTCGTTCTCGGCCACCGGGTCCTCCTCGCCGCGTCCGACCGTGCGCAGGCTCGGCGCGTCACCTCCGAGACGCTGCTCGAGCGCCCGGGCCACGGCCTGCGCCCGGCGCAGCGAGAGACGGTCGTTGTAGGCGTCCGAGCCCTTGGAGTCGGTGTAGCCCTCGACGGTCGCCCGCTTGGGCTTCGCGGCGCGCACTCGGCTCACGACCTCGGCAAGGCGGCTGCGTGCCTTCGGGGTCAGGGAAGCCTTGTTAAAGCGAAAGAGCACGTCCGCGGCGAGGGTCAGCCGGGTCTCCCGGCGTGATTCAAGGGACTCCACGCTGCCGTCGAGGGAGGCGGTCTCGTAACTCAGCTCGACGACGGGCAGCGAGATCTCGACCACGGCGGGCGGCGCGGGCTGCGCCCACGCGGACGCCGGGACCAGCACGCCTACGGCGACGAGAATCGCCGCGAGCTCAATCCTCCAGCGGGACATCGGAGAAGGTCTGAACGTTGGGGATGACCAAGTCGACGGTCTTCACGTCGGGGGGCGGTGCGCTCAGGGTGGCCTCGAGGCTGATCGGCGCCCCTTTCTCAGCAAAGGTGCCCGAGAGGTTGTTGCTGCATACGCACAGGCCCTCGGGGTCCCGGGCGACGAGGTACTTCCGGCGCCCCTCAGGGTCGATCAGCGCCGGGCCGTCGAAGGAGAACGCATCCTGGGTGCCTGTGTCTACCCCACCCTGTCTCTGGCCATCGGAGAAGGTCTCGGCGATCTGGATCGAGTTGTCGTCGCCGCTCAGGTACTCCATGCGTGCGTTGAGGACGACCGTCGGCCCGCGGCGCTTGAGCTCGGTGACCACGAACCGGAAGCGGGAGGAATCGGCGCTGCCCTCTCCCTGCGCTACGACCCCTCCCGGCGGCGTCGCACCGCCGCTTGGACCCGGTTCGGGCGACGGGGAAGGCGAAGGCGAGGGGGAAGGCGACGGCGATCCGCCGCTCGACTTATCTGCGGAGGGCTGCTCGACGGTCACCGTCTTGGTCCCCCCGCCCACCGAGCAGCCGGCGAGAAGCCCGGCGACGGTGATGGTGACGACCAGCGTGGAACCCGTCCGACTCGCCCTCAAAGCGCCGCCTTTCTCGGTGATCGTGCCTCTACGAGCCGCCGGCCATCGCCGGCAGGATTACCACGGTATCGCTGCCGCCCACCGGGGTGTCGAGCCCCTCGAGCACCCGCACGTCCTCGTCGTTCAGGTAGACGTTCACGTAGCGGTTGAGCTCGCCGGTCTCGGCGAAGAGCTGGCTCTCGGTGTCGGGGTGCTGAGAGGCCACCGAGCGGAGCACGTCGCCCACGTTGGCGCCCTCGGCGTCGACCTCCTTCTCGCCGCCCGTGTACGAGCGCAGCACGGGCGGGATCTTCACGGTGCTCACGGCCTGGAACCTATCCCGCGGCGGCGCAGAAGGCCTCGTAGTCGGGGAACACGCCCATCTCCTCCTCGGAGATGTCGCCCGGCTCGCGCGAGCAGATCGGGCAGTCTGGGTCGCGGCGGACCTTGAGCTCGGTGAACGAGGTGGCCAGCGCGTCGTAGAGGAGCAGGCGGCCCACAAGCGGCTCGCCGGTGCCCACCACGAGCTTGACGACCTCGGTGGCCTGGAGCAGACCCATGGTGCCGGGCAGCACGCCGAGCACGCCGTTGGCCCCGCACGAGGGGGCGAGCTCGGCCGGCGGGGGCGTCGGGTAGAGGCAGCGGTAGCAGGGGCCGTCGTAGGGCTTGAACACCGAGATCTGCCCGTCGAACCCGAGGATCGAGGCCGAGACCACCGGGATCTGCAGGCGCACCGTGGCGTCGTTCAGCAGGTAGCGGGTGGGGAAGTTGTCCACGCCGTCGACGATCACGTCGTAGCCCTCGACGATCTCCATGATGTTCGAGGCGTCGAGGCGCGTGTCGTACTTCACCACCTCCACGCCAGGATTGATGGCGTGCACCGAGGTCTCCGCGGAGTCGACCTTGGAGTCGCCTACGCGGTCGGTGGTGTGGATGACCTGGCGCTGCAGGTTCGAGACGTCCACCTCGTCGTCGTCGACGATCCCGAGCGTGCCGACGCCCGCCGCGGCCAGGTAGAGCGCGGTGGGCGAGCCGAGGCCCCCGGCGCCGAGCAGCAGCACCTTGGCGTCGAGCAGCTTGAGCTGGCCCTCGATGCCGATCTCGGGCAGGAGGAGGTGGCGCGAGTAGCGCGAGCGCTGCTCGGCGGTGAGCGCGCGCGGCACCTCCACGTCGAAGCCGCGGTCCTTCCACAGGGTGATGCCGCCGGTCATCGACTGGACGTCCTCGTAGCCGAGCTCCTCGCTCAGCGTGCGCGCGGCGTAGGCGGAGCGATTGCCGCTCGCGCAGTAGAGCACCACGGGCTGGGAGCGATCGGGCACCGAGCCCTCGATGCGCGACTCGAGGAAGCCGCGCGGCACGCTCGCAGCACCCGGGATGTGGCCCTCCTCGAACTCGGTCTGCTCGCGCACGTCGATCAGCACCGGCCGGTTGCCGTTGGCGCTCTCGACCGCGCCGTGGACCTCGCTCGGGTCCACCTGACGCACCTGCTCCTTGACCTTGCGCATCAACTCCGCGGCGCTTGGCATGGGCTCAAACTCCTCAATCTCGATCAG
>JBPCRE010000140.1:0-5833 GCA_050997195.1 Thermoleophilaceae bacterium | reverse complement strand
GCGAGCGCCCCGGTGGCGCCGATGAGGTGCACCGCGGTCGAGCCGGCGAAGTCCTGCATGCCGACCGACTCCTGGAGCCAGCCGCCACCGAACACCCAGTGCGAGGCGACGGGGTAGATGATGGCCGAGAACACCACGGCGTAGGCCACGTAGGCCATGTACTTGATGCGCTCGAGGGTGGTGCCCCACACGATGGCCAGGGAGACCGCGCAGAAGGCGAACTGAAAGAGCCACTTGGCCTCGATGGAGGCGTCCGAGAGCCCCATGACCGGGAACGCGGCGCGCGGGTCGCCGTTGACGACACCGGCCTCGGCGAGGTCCTGGCTGGGCACCGCGTCCTCGTAGTCCTGGAGGAAGAAGCCGTCGGTGCCGAACAGGCCGGACACGGAGTCGTCGACGCCGAAGGCCAGCGCGAAGCCGACGCTCCAGTAGGCGAGAGCGGCGATCGAGAGGTTGGTGAGGATCTTGGCCACTCCCGAGCCGGCGTTCTTCTGGCGAGAGAAGCCGATCTCGAGCATGGCGAATCCGGCCTGCATGAAGAGCACCAGCACCGCGGCCACCAGCACCCACAGGGTGTTGATCAGCGTGGTCTCGACCAGGGCGCCCTTGTCGTAGGCGCCCAGGCTGTCTCCGTCGCCCTTGGCGAGCGCGAGCGCGGGCAGCGCGAGCACCGCCAGCAAGCCGAGCGGCACGCCCGCTCTCATAGCTCGTCGAATCATGGAAGTGGACTCCTTTGGTCGGTGGCCCACGTCCGCAGGGGCGGCGAGGGCAGCACAGGTCGATCAGCGTGCCCTCCAACGTAAGAGCGGCTCCTCGACGGGTCTTTGGCCACAGGTCGAAAAGTGAGCCGGCGAGTTGCGCCGTGCGTCGAGGGGGCCCCCCGGGAGAGCCTTGTCCGCCCCCGCGTCTAGCGGCGCAGGAGGATCTTGCGCGACTCGGTGCCGGCCGGCGTGCGGACGAGCACCCGCACGGTGATGCGCCCGACGCGCCGGAGAACCCGACGGCCGAACGCGGTCGAGCGGGCCGTGACCCGCGCGGTCTGGCCGCCCGCCACCGGGCTGGAACCGGCGGCGAACAGTCGGCGACGGGCGATCACCCGCACCGAGCAGGTGCCCGACATCTCGGCCCGGCAGCCGACCCGTACCCCGGCGGAAAGACGCTGGGAGCGGCGCAGGAAGACGGTGGCGCCTGTTTCCGCCTGCCCGGGAGGGCCGTTGGCGTCAGGGAGCGCCGTTCCCCGCCGTCGCGCCTCGAGCGAGCCCTCGTCGTTCAAGAAGAGCTCGAAGGTCCGCTCGAGCGCCGCGCACTCCCGCAGCGAGTCCTCGGAGTTTGTGCCGTAGAGGCGCCGGTCCCGGCACTCGATGAGGCGCGTGCGAAGGGCCCGACCGCCGTCGAAGGCCACGAGCGCTCGACGGATCTCCTCGGAGGAGAAGCGCGGGTCGCAGTCGGCGCAGAAGCGGCGCTCCATGTTCGGGAAGATCCGCCCGAGAACCGCGTTGCTGCACCGCCTCTCGGTCTCCTCGGTGAGCGTCCCCCCGGAGAAGAGGAGGGAGGAGAGGCAGGCAAAGGCCGGATCGTCCTGGCTCTGGGCCTGAGCGGCTGCCGGCGCCACCAGCAGAGCCCCGAGGACGAGGAGGGTGAGGGCGATCCTTCTCACGTGCGCGACAGTAGCGGGACGCGCGCGGCCCGGCGCCGATCGGGGAGGGGTGCCCAGGGATCGGTCCCCCACGCCGGGGCAGCGTGGACAACGAGACCCCGGCGAAGTTTCGACCGGTGGACAACGGGCGGGGACCCGGGAGGCCGTATGGTCGTCTATCGCCCAACTCCTCTCTCGCGTCTCCCCATGGAGCACGGGGGTGGCGGAACCCGAGGAGGCTTCCCACACCATGGCTACGACGACACAGCGAAACCTGCAGGCCGCCCAGTGGCGCTCGGACGACCACATCAACGGCACCTCCCCCGGACCCGCCGTGCTCCCCTACGGCGAGAACACCTTCAGCCCGGCGGAGATGAGGAAGCGCCTCCCGAAGAACGTCTGGCGGCGCCTCGAGTCCACGCTCGATCTCGGCGAGGCCCTCGACAACTCGAGCGCCGACAGCGTGGCCTCGGCCATGCGCGAGTGGGCGCTGGAGCGCGGCGCGACCCACTACACGCACTGGTTCCAGCCCCTGACCGGGTCGACCGCCGAGAAGCACGACTCCTTCTACGAGCCCGTGGGCGACGGCACGGCCATCACCGAGTTCTCGGGCAAGGAGCTGATCCGCGGCGAGCCGGATGCGTCCTCGTTCCCCACCGGCGGCATCCGCGACACGTTCGAGGCCCGCGGCTACACCGCGTGGGACCCGTCGAGCCCTGCCTTCGTGCTCGAGAACCCCAAGGGCGCGGTGCTCTGCATCCCGACGGCGTTCGTCTCGTGGACGGGCGAGGCGCTCGACATGAAGACGCCTCTCCTGCGCTCCATGGAGGCGCTCAGCGCCTCGGCCATCCGGCTCTTGCGCCTGCTCGGCGACGCCGAGTCCGAGCGCGTGTTCACCACCATCGGGGCCGAGCAGGAGTACTTCCTGATCGACGAGCAGTTCTACTACGCGCGACCTGACCTCATGACCTGCGACCGGACGCTGTTCGGGGCCAAGCCGGCCAAGGGCCACGAGCTCGACGACCACTACTTCGGATCGATCCCCCCGCGGGTGCTCTCCTGCATGCTCGAGGTCGAGACCGAGCTGGCCAAGCTCGGGGTGCCCATCAAGACCCGCCACAACGAGGTGGCCCCGGGTCAGTACGAGGTGGCGCCGATCTTCGAGAACTCGAACGTCGGCGTGGACCACCAGCAGCTCACGATGATGATGCTCCAGCAGGTGGCCCGCCGCTACGGCCTCGTGTGCCTGCTGCACGAGAAGCCCTTCGCCGGGGTGAACGGCTCCGGCAAGCACAACAACTGGTCCATGGGCACCAACGCCGGTGAGAACCTTCTCGATCCGGGTGACTCGGTCGGCAAGAACCTGAAGTTCCTCCTGTTCACCACCGCGGTCATGCAGGCCGTCAACCGCCACCAGGGCCTTCTGCGGGCCTCGGTGGCCAGCCCGGGCCAGGACCACCGCCTGGGCGCCAACGAGGCGCCCCCGGCGATCATGTCCATCTTCCTCGGCGCCGAGCTGGGCCAGGTGTTCTCGAAGATCGAGGCCGGCGAGACCCTCGACGTCACCACCGAGCAGGTCATGAAGCTCGGCTCGCCCATGCTCCCCGACCTGCCCATGGACGCCGGGGACAGGAACCGCACGAGCCCCTTCGCCTTCACGGGCAACAAGTTCGAGTTCCGCGCGCTCGGGGCCAACGACTCGCCGTCGTGGCCGAACACGGTGCTGAACACCATCGTGGCCGAGGCCCTGGACGAGCTGACCGATCAGATCGAGGCGGCGCTCGAGGGCGGCACCTCGCTCGAGGAGGCCGTGCCGCCGGTCCTGCAGCGCTCGTACGCGGCGAACGGCCAGATCGTGTTCAACGGCGACAACTACACGGATGAGTGGGAGGAGGAGGCCGAGCGGCGGGGCCTGCTGAACCTGCGCCAGACCCCCGACGCACTGCCCATGCTCACCACCCCGGAGACCGTCGAGACGTTCTCGACCTACAAGGTCCTGAGCGAGCGGGAGCTCGAGTCACGCCTCGAGGTCTATCTCGAGCACTACATCATCCAGCTGAACATCGAGGCCGAGACAGCGGCCCGCATCGCTCGAACCATGCTCCTGCCGGCCGCCCTGCGCCATCTCGGGCTCCTGCACGCCGCCGGAGAAGGTCACGCCATCGGACGACTCGCGGCCACCGTGAACGAGAACATCGAGGAGTTCGTGAACGCCATCGAAGCGCTCGAGTCGGTGAACGACTCCCATCCCCCGGAGGGAGACGCCGCGACGGGCGCGCGCTACATGAGCGACACGGTGATCCCCGCCATGGAGGGGGTCCGGGAGCTCGCGGACCGCCTCGAGCACCTAGTGGCCGCCGACCTCTGGCCGCTCCCGAGCTACTCGGAGATGCTGTTCGTCAAGTAGCGGGCTCTAAGATCGACGCTTCCGTGCGCGACTACCTCCAGGCCATTCACTCCCGTGTCGTCATCTTCGACGGGGGCATGGGCGCCACGCTCGAGCAGTTCGACCTCACGACCGAGGACTACGGAGGGCTCCCGGGGAAGTGCCACGAGGCGCTGGTGCTGCACCGTCCCGACGTCATCGAGAGCGTGCACCGCTCGATGGTCGAGGCCGGTGCCGAGGTGGTCCAGACCGACAGCTTCCAGGGCTCGCGCATCAAGCTCGACGAGTGGGGGCTCGGGGAGCGCACACTCGAGATCAACCGCCGGGCGGCGGAGGTCGCCCGCGCGGCGGTGGGCGAGGAGCGCTTCGTGGCCGGGGCCATCGGACCCACCGGCTTCCTCCCCGCCTCCGACGACCCCACGCTCGGGAACATCCGCTTCTCGGAGCTCCGCGCGAGCTTCGCAGAGCAGGCCGAGGGCCTGCTCGAGGGTGGCGTGGATCTGCTCGTCATCGAGACCGCCCAGGACATCCTCGAGGTGAAGGCCGCCGTGTTCGGAGCGCGCGACGCCATGGCCAAGGTGGGGCGCGAGGTGCCGCTCCAGACCCAGGTCTCCCTGCTTCCCAACGGCGGGAAGATGCTGCTCGGCACCGACATCGAGGCGGTGCTCACCACGCTGATCTCCCTCGACGTGGACGTGGTGGGACTCAACTGCTCGACGGGGCCCGAGGACATGCGCGACGCCATCCGCTTCCTCGGGGCCAACTCTCCCGTGCCCGTGAGCTGCATACCGAACGCCGGCATCCCCTACCAGGGGCCCGACGGCGAGACCATCTTCCCCGAGCCGCCCGAGCCGCTGGCCGCGGCCCTCCAAGAGTTCGTCGAGCGCTACGACGTGGGCATCGTGGGCGGGTGCTGCGGCACCACTCCGGAGCACATCCGGGTCCTCGCCGAGAAGGTCCGGGGCGTCGAGGTCAAGCCCCGTCCCACGCCCGAGGAGTCGGGCTGGCAGCCGCACGTGTCCTCGATGATGAGCGCCACGCTCCTGGCGCAGGAGCCGCCCCCCACCATCGTGGGGGAGCGGGTGAACTCCCAGGGCTCGCGTCGGGCCAAGAAGATGCTGCTCGAGGACGACTACGACGGGCTGCTCGAGATCGCCGAGGCGCAGGTGGAGGGTGGTGCCCACGTGCTCGACGTGTGCGTGGCGCTGACCGAGCGCGAGGACGAGGCCGAGCAGATGCGCACGCTCGTGAAGGGCATCTCCATGCGCACCGAGGCGCCCATTCAGATCGACACCACCGAGCCCGAGGTGATGCGCCTGGCGCTCGAGCAGGTGCCCGGGCGCGGGATCGTGAACTCGATCAACCTCGAGGCCGGGCGGGAGAAGCTCGACACCGTGGTCCCGCTCGTCAAGGAGCACGGAGCGGCCATCATCGCGCTGACCATCGACGAGGAGTCGATGGGCAAGACCGCGCAGCGCAAGCTCGACATCGCCAAGCGGATCTACGGCTACGTGGTCGACGAGCACGGACTCGAGCCACACCAGCTCATCTTCGACGCGCTCACCTTCACGCTGACCACCGGCGACGAGGAGTGGCGCCCGAGCGCCATCGAGACCGTGGAGGGGATCAAGCGCATCAAGGCCGAGCTGCCCGGCGTGCTCACCTCGCTCGGGGTGTCCAACGTGTCCTTCGGGGTCTCCCCCGTGTCCCGCGCCGTGCTCAACTCGGTGTTCCTCCACCACGCCGTGGAGGCCGGTCTCGACCTGGCCATGGTCCATCCCAACGAGGTCACCCCCTACGCGGAGATCTCC
>JBPCRE010000134.1:0-4868 GCA_050997195.1 Thermoleophilaceae bacterium | reverse complement strand
CGCGGGCATGACCGGCACGGCGCTCACCGAGGCCACCGAGTTCATGAAGATCTACGAGCTCCACGTGGTCGAGGTGCCCACCAACCAGCCGATGATCCGCGAGGATCGAAACGACCAGATCTACAAGACCAAGGAGGGCAAGTGGGCCGCGGTGGCTCGCGAGATCGAGGCCCGCCACGACCGCGAGCAGCCCGTGCTGGTGGGCACGATCTCCGTCGAGGTGTCCGAGCTGCTGGCCAAGCAGCTCAAGGAGAAGGGCGTGCCCCACGCGGTGCTCAACGCGAAGCCGGAGTTCGCGGAGCGCGAGGGGGCCACGATCGCCGAGGCCGGCCGCCCCGGCGCGGTGACCATCGCCACCAACATGGCCGGCCGCGGGGTGGACATCAAGCTCGGCGGCAACCCCGAGCACCAGACCCACCTCGAGCTCGTGAAGCTCGGCCTCGAGCCGGGCCAGGAGGAGTACGAGGAGATGTTCCAGGAGATCTTCCCGAAGGTCGAGGCCCAGGTGGCCGAGGCCGGTGAGCGGGTGCGCGAGGCGGGAGGGCTCTTCATCCTGGGCACCGAGCGCCACGAGTCGCGGCGGATCGACAACCAGCTCCGCGGGCGCTCGGGCCGCCAGGGCGACCCCGGGGAGTCGCGCTTCTACCTCTCGGCCGAGGACGACCTCGTGCGCCTCTTCGCCGGCGACCGCATCTACCGCATCCTCGACCGCCTCGGCGCCGTGTCCGAGGAGGGCGAGGAGCAGCCCATCGAGGCCAAGATGCTCTCCAAGCAGATCGAGGGCGCGCAGAAGAAGGTCGAGGAGCAGAACTTCCTCATCCGCAAGCGGGTGCTCGAGTACGACGACGTGCTCAACCAGCAGCGCGAGGTGGTCTACGGCTACCGCGACCGCATCCTCCAGGGTGAGGACATCTCGGCCACGGCGCGCGCCCAGATCGCCGACGCGGTCGAGCGCCTCTGCGACGAGTACCTGGCCGGCGAGTTCGTCGAGGAGTGGGACCTCGACGGCCTCTTCACCCAGCTCGAGCAGATGTACCCCGTGGCCATGACCGTCGAGGACGTCGATGTCGGCAGCGTCGAGCGCCCGCGCCTGATCGAGGAGCTCCGCCAGGACATGCTCCAGGCCTACGACGAGCGCGAGCAGGAGCTCGGCGCGGAGCTCATGCGCCTGATCGAGGGGCGCATCCTCCTCGAGATCATCGACGAGCGCTGGCGCGAGCACCTGCACGACATGGACTACCTGCGCGAGGGCATCCACCTGCGCGGGTTCGCCCAGATCGACCCGCTCGTGGCCTACAAGAACGAGGGCTTCGAGATGTTCAAGACGCTCATGAACTCGATCTGGGAGGAGTTCGGGCGCTTCGTGTTCCACGTCGAGGTGCGGGTGCAGGAGGAGAACGGCGCGAGCCAGAGCGCCGCGCCGAGCTGGGCCGCGGGCGGTGGCTCGAGCTCCTCCTCGAGCGCGGGGGGCTCCTTCTCCTACACGGGCGGCACGGCCGCGGACCAACCGAGCGCGCTGGCCGCCGCCCGCCAGCAGGGCGCCCCGCTCGGCGACGAAGAGTTCGCCGACGGAGCGATCGAGACGGCCGAGGCGGTGCCCGTGGTGGCCACCCGCCGCGTGGACGAGTCGGAGCGCATCGGGCGCAACGACCCGTGCTGGTGCGGCTCGGGCAAGAAGTTCAAGAAGTGCCATGGGGCATAGTCGTGGCTGAGGCCATCCTGTCCCTCCGCGACCGGCTCACGCTGCTCGCGGACTATCTTTGACCCCCCTGCCCTCGCCGAGCGCCAGGAGGCCCTCGAGCAGGAGATGAGCGCCGCGGGCTTCTGGGACGACCAGGAGCGCGCCGCCCGGGTGACCGGTGAGCACGTGCGGGTGGCGCGTCGGCTCGACCAGCTCCGCTCGCTCGGCGCGGAGATCGACGACCTCGAGGCCTTCGAGGAGATGGCCGCCGAGGACCCCTCGATCGCCGAGGAGCTCGAGGAGCGTCGCGAGGCGGTGGTCGAGCGGCTCGTCGAGCTCGAGGAGGAGCGTCTCTTCTCGGGGACCTACGACGCCGGAGGCGCCGTGGTGTCGGTCACCGCGGGCGCCGGCGGCACGGACTCACAGGACTGGGCCGAGATGCTCCTGCGCATGGAGATGCGCTGGGCCGAGAAGCGCGGCTTCGAGCCGGAGCTCAAGGAGCTCTCCCCGGGCGAGGAGGCGGGCATCAAGTCGGCGTCCTTCGTGGCCCGAGGAGAGAACGCCTACGGCCTCTACTCGGCCGAGAAGGGCGTGCATCGCCTCGTGCGCATCTCGCCCTTCGACGCCGCCTCGCGCCGGCACACGGCGTTCGCCCAGGTGGAGGTCTCGCCGCTCGTGGACGAGACGGTGAACGTGGAGATCGACGACTCCGAACTCCAGATCGACACCTATCGCGCCTCGGGGGCAGGTGGGCAGCACGTGAACAAGACCGACTCCGCGGTGCGGATCACCCATCGCCCCTCCGGGGTCGTCGTGCAGTGCCAGAACGAGCGATCGCAGGGCTCGAACAAGATGACGGCGATGGCCATGCTGCGCTCCAAGCTGATCGAGCGCGAGGAGCAGCGCCGCCGCGAGGTGCTGGCCCGCGAGAAGGGCGAGGCCCAGGACGTGGGCTGGGGCTCGCAGATCCGCTCGTACGTGCTGCAGCCCTACACCATGGTCAAGGACCACCGCACCGCGCACGAGATGGGCGACGTGCAGCGCGTGCTCGACGGGGACCTCGACGGCTTCGTGCGGGCGGAGCTGATGCGTCGCGCCGGCGCGAAGGGCGACCCGGACTGAGAACGACGGAGGGGCGGCAAAAGGCCGCCCCCCCGTGCTTCCATCTCCCTCAACCGGCACCGGGTGAGGGCCCGCGCTCTCGACTAGTCGTCGTCGCTCTCGCGGCGGGTGCTCGGGCCGGAGGTCGTGGTCGGAGTCGTGGTGACCTCGTCGTCTTCCTCCTCGTCCTCGAGCTCGTCGTCCTCGTCCTCGTTATCGACCAGGCCGGGCACGTCGTCCTCGTCCTCGTTGTCCACACTGTCGCCGTCCTTGTCCTCGTCGCCGTCCTCGACGCCGTCGTCGTCGGAGTCCGCGTCGGTCAGGTTCGTGCCGAGATCCTCCTCGTCCTCATTGTCGAGGCCGTCCTCGTCCTTGTCCTCGTCGCCGTCGTCGATGCGGTCGGCGTCCGTGAACGCGTCCTTCGGGTCAGACTTGACGATGAACTCGCCGCGGTTGGAGAGCCCGTCGCGGTCGGCGTCCGCCTTGGCGTTCGACTTCTTGGCGGAGAGTCCGTGCCGCTTCTCCCACCGGTCGGGCATCTTGTCCCCGTCCCGGTCTGACGGGCTCGCGGACGCGGTACCCGCAAAGGCCAGCATGGCGGCCGCTACGACGGCGGTCACCAGGGTCTTGAGCTTGAGCTGCATATTGCCTCCTTCGGCAACCGGCCGTCTGAGACAGACCCCGGTATTTGCGGCCCGGCCTCGCGGCACGGTTCGCCTTTGTCGGTTGGCTTGGTGTGCCTACAACGTTTGGGCGAGGCAAAACCTCACGCCCTTGGGAAGGTGCTCCTCCACCGTTCGCCCGGTTCGCCGACCGCGGCGGCGTCAACGGGGGTCCGAGAGGCCTTGGTCGCGAGTCTCATCGTCATTGTCGGTTGACGCTGAAGAGGTGGCCTGGGAGTCTCGGCCGTCGCCGGAGTCGCGGTCATCCTCCGAGCCGGAGACGTCGTCCGGATGGTCGCTGCCGCTCGAGGACCCCTCGCCGCCCGATCCTGAGGAGGAGCCCTCCCGCGCGTCCTCCGATCCCACCTCGCCGGAGGGCTCCGAGCCGGGCCGCTCGCGCTGGTCGTCGTCCTCTCGCTCGCGCTGGTCGTCGTCCTCTGATCCGGCCTCATCTCCGTCCGACGCCCGCCGGCCGTCCGGCTCGGAGCCCTCGCCTCGTCGCCGGCCCTTCCGGCGGCTGACCGACTCGGCGCCTCGGCGCCGACTCTCGGCGCGCCTTCTCGAAGCGGCCCGAGCTCCGGGCGGTGAAGCTCCCTCACCCCGAACGGCGGCCCGCTGGCGGCCCGCCGGCTCGGGCGACTCGGCCGCCGTAGCCCGGTCGGCACCCTCGAGGAGGGTTGGCGGAGCCGCCACGCCGCCGGCGATGGCGCCCGTCACGAGCACGGCGGCCACCACCTTGGGTACGGCGGCAGCCGGGCCGGCGCCGGCCGTGAGCTCGGCCATGCGCGTGGGGGTGGGCGGGCCGCCGGGCATCCGGGCCGCGAGGCGGTAGAGCAGATCGAGGGGGGTGAGCGAGGTGGCCGCGGCGCGCAGGGAGGAGCGCGCGCGGTACAGGAGCTGGCGCACCGCACCGTCGGTGACCCCGAGCCGGACGGCGATGTCCTCGTAGGAGCGGCCTTCGAGCTCCCGGAGCACCACCGCGTCGCGCTGGCGCTCGGGTAGCGCCTGCAGGGCGGCCACCGCGCCAGCGAGCTCCTGGCGGCGCTCCACCGCGCTCTCAGGGTCCTCCGAGACGCCGCCGTCAGGGTCGAGCTCCTCGTCGCCCCATCCACTCTGCCGAAGCGCGTCGATCGAGGTGTTGCGAGCTATGCGGTACAGCCACGGCTTGAAGTTGAGCTTGGCCTCGTCGGCCTTCATGGCCGCGTAGGCGTTGATGAAGGTCTGCTGGACGGCGTCCTCGGCCCGGCCGGGGGAGAGCACGCGGGCGCAGAAGCGGTGGAGCGGCTCGCGGTAGCGAGCCACCAGCACCTCGAATGCTCGATCCTGCCCCGCGCGGGTCATGTCAACGAGCCGCTCGTCGTCCTGGGCGCGGAGGATCGAAGCGCCGGCCAGACGACCCGGTTCGATGAGGTGGCGCGGGGTCA
>JBPCRE010000131.1:0-2971 GCA_050997195.1 Thermoleophilaceae bacterium | reverse complement strand
CGCCTCGGCCACCGGCCCGGGCCAGAGCCGGCTCGGGTCGGGGTCGAGGCCGAGCACGATCTGGCTGCGACGCGCGGCGACCACCGCGGCGAGTCGTTCGGGGAAGGAGTCGACGGTCAGCCGTTGGGAAGAGAGGCGGCTAGGCGGAGACCCGGCCGGCCGCGATCTGCGCTCACCCCGGAGCCGGCCGGCCCCTCGGATCCGACGCGCAGACCGACGAGCCGGCTCCAGGCCTAGCTGTTGACGGCCTTCTTCAGCGACGACCCGGCGCTGAACCGCGGCACCTTGCTGGCCGAGATCTGGATCTTCGCTCCGGTCTGCGGGTTCACGCCCTCACGCGCGCCTCGCTCGGCCACCGAGAACTTGCCGAACCCGGTGAAGTTGACCTCTCCTCCTCGGGTGAGCGTCTCCTCGATCACCGTCAGCACCGCGTCGACGGCCGTTGAGGCCTCGTTCTTGCCAAGGTCGGACTCTGCCGCCACCTGGTCCACGAATTCGGCTTTCGTCACGTTTCCTCCTCACCCGGGGACTTCGAACGCGAGTGAACCTAACAACGACTGCGGACGGGGACCGGGAACCAACCGCGCTCCAGAGCGGGATCGCGGCCAGTTTCCTCCGCTACTTGCGATGTCGCCCGGGCCGGGCTTCGCGGCGAGCCGCCGGGGAGTCGGTGGCTTCGGAAGCGTCGGGGCCGGCCTCGGCCCGCCCGTCGGGGAGGGTCTCGGGGCTCTCGCCGGAGGCCTCGCCGACCTCATCCGGGTCCTCGGGGGCGTCCTCGGTGGCCAGCTCGACGAGCAGCTCGGCGGTGGCGAGGATCGCGTCGTGGCCCTCGGAGCCGGGCGGCAGGACTCGTGGCTCGCCTGCCGAGTCGTAGAGGATCACACGCGGCTCGCGTGCCTGCTGGCGCCGCCGCACGGCGGCGGCCACGCTCTCAGCGATGCCGGTGGCGCGCCCCATGGCCCGACGGCGTCCCCCCGCTCCGCGGCGCTCCTTCACCGGGGCACGGCCTGGAGATCGAGCAGCGTGGCACGCAGGTCGTAGAGCATGAGCGAGGACAGCGAGAGACGATCCGCCACCACTCCGATCGCCCAGCTCGCGCGACGGACGGCGAACACCGCCCCTCCGGCGGTCGAGACCTCGAGTTGATCGACGGGGTTCCCCGATGCCGCGTCGGCACGCTCGAAGAACTCGATCATCAGGTCGCGCATCTCATGTCCCCGCCCGACATCCTCACCCGAGTGGGCAACCACCGCGCCGTCTTTGAGCACCACGGCGGCCCGGATGCCGGTGCCGAGTCCGTAGAGGTGATCGACAGCCTCGGCGGGCGTGGCCTTGGACGCGTCCACTCGACGGTCAGAATACTCGTGTGACCCTATCCCGGATCTCGTGGCTCGTGACCGCCGTCGGCTTCGTGATCGCCGCCGTCCTGTTGTTCGTGAACGGCTACGTCGGCTACTTCCTGGTCTTCCTGGCCGTCGCGCTCGCCGCCGCGGTGAACCTGCGCTGAGCCCGGATCCAGGCTCATGGACCTCCGAGAGGAGGTGGCCGGCTCGAGGTGGATGAGCACGTCGGCGCCTCGGATGCGGGCGCGGATCTCGCCCCCGAGCTCGTGGGTCACCGCGTGGGCACGCTCGAGCGTCGTGCCCGGCCGGAACTGCACGTGCAGATCGATGTAGCGGCGGCTGCCCGCGCGCCGAGCTCGGAGCTTGTGGAACCCCGCGAGCTCGAAGGCACGGTGGCTGTCGACGGCCTCGCGGACGATGGCGAGCTCCTCCTCGGGCAGGGCCTCGTCCACGAGCACCCGCGAGGAGCGGGAGATGATCCGCAACCCCGACACCACGATGGCGCCCGCCACCACGAGGGCGGCCGCCGGATCGAGCTCCTGCGTGCCGGTGAGCTGGACCAGGATGAGAGCCACAAGCACGCCGACCGAGGTCAGGGCGTCGGCGCGCAGGTGCGCGGCGTCGCCCTCGAGGGCCGGCGAGTCGCAGATGCGTGCCTGGCGGTAGAGGTAGGAGGAGACGACCACGTTGGCGACGATCGACAGCGCGATGACGGCGATTCCGAAGCCGAGGCGCTCGACGGGGGAGGCCTCGAGCAGTCGGCGGATCGACTCGGAGACGATGACCGTGGCGCCCACGAGGATGAGCACGCCCTCGACGGCCGCCGAGAGGTTCTCGACCTTCTCGTGGCCGTAGGGGTGGTCCGCGTCGGCCGGCTCCTGGGCCTTGCGGACCGAGAAGTAGGCGATCAGCGAGGCCAGGAGGTCGATGCTCGAGTGAACGGCCTCGGTGATGATCGCAATCGATCCGGTGGCGAGGCCGGCCACCAGCTTGAGGGCGATGAGCACCGAGTTCGAGACGATCGACACCGCGGCGGCGCGGGTGCGCCGAGGCGCATCGGGCTCGGGGCCGATGAGCCCTTGGACTGAGTGCGAAGGCTCTCTCATGACGCCTCGGATCATGGGTTGCCCTCGGAGGAAGGCGAGGCGGCCGCTTCGGGTATCGGGCGGGCTTCCAAGTGCCACTCGAGCCACGCTCGCATGTCTCGCGCGGCGCGTCCCCGATGGCTGATGGCGTCCTTCTCCTCCGGCGCGAGCTCGGCCATGGTGCGGCCGTCGCCCACCTCGACGGGAAGGAAGGCGGGGTCGTAGCCGAAGCCTCCCGAGCCGCGGGGAGCGGTGGCGAGCAGGCCCTCGCAACGACCCTCGACCACGTGCTCGATGCCCTCGGGATCAACGAAGGCCAGCGCGCAGAGGTAGGCCACGCGCCGATCGCCCTCGCGCGGGACGTCTCGAAGAAGCTTCGCGAGGTTTTCCTCGTCGGTGGCCTCCTCGCTGGCGAGGCGCGCCGAGCGCACCCCGGGCGCGCCGCCGAGGGCGGCGGCCCCGACCCCGGAGTCGTCGGCGAGGGCCGCCCCACCCTTGGTCCTCCTCCCGACCCAAGCCCCTTCTCTTCCCCCCCCCCCCCAG
>JBPCRE010000066.1:0-7552 GCA_050997195.1 Thermoleophilaceae bacterium | reverse complement strand
GGTGATCGGGCAGCATCGCGAGCTTGAGGCCGGGAGCCAGGAAGCCCTCGCGGAGAGACGCGGAGGCGAATACCACCCCGGGCTCGTGGGGCGCCGGCCGGCCGTCGAGGAAGGCCGCGCGCACCCGAGCGAGGTTGTAGCGCGCCCGCTCGGCCTCGCCGCGCCGCGCCCACGCCACCACCGTGCGGTAGCCCGAGCGTACGAGCTTCTCGAGCTCGGGCTCGGCCTCCTTCAGGGAGCGCGCGCTTGCGTCGGCGCCCTGGGCGCGGAACTGATGGGGCTGGTCCCCGGAGATGCTCGAGAGGCGCAGCGCCGCGCGCGCGTCGAGGGCCTCGGTGAGCTCCTCGGGCGGGAGGTAGAGGTGGTGGGCGTCGGAGTCGCGGAAGGAGGTGGTCACGTCCTCCCACTGGTCGGCGAGCGACGGCGCGATCTCCTCCTCGGCGGCCACCGCCACGAGCGCCCCGGCCGGCACCAGATCGAGCACCGAGCGAAAGGCGTCGACGGGCAGGATCTCGGCCACGTCGGGGCGCTCCTCCACCGAGTCCCCGACCGCCATCTCGGCCAGCTCGCGGTGCTCGGGTGCCAGCTCCGCGGCCGGCGCGATCTCGACCCGGTCGACCTCCTCGAGCGAGCGCTGGGTGAAGGTGGAGAAGAAGGTGAGACGCTCGATCTCCACGTCGAAGAGCTCGCAGCGCACCGCGCGCTCCTCGGTGGCCGGGTAGACGTCGAGGATGTCTCCCCGGAGGGCGAATTGGCCGCGATCCTCCACCTGGTCCACGCGCTCGTAGCCGCAGGCCGCCAGCGCGGCGGTGGCCTCCTCGAGGTCGAGCAGCTCGCCCTGCTCGAGGGAGAACCCGTGGGGGCGCAGCGTCGGGTCGGGCACCTTCTCGGCGAGCGCCGCGGCGCTCACCACCACTACGGGCGCGCACGCGGGCTCGGCCTCGGCCAGCAGCGCGTCGAGGGCGGCCACGCGCAGGCCCACGAGGTGCGGCGGCGGCGCCAGGTGCGATTCGTAGCGCACGCCCCGCGCCGGGTAGAGCCGCACGGGGCGGGGCTCGAGGAACTGCTTGAGGTCCACGGCGAGGTCTCGGGCGGCGCGGTCGTCGCCGGCCACGAGCAGCGCGGGTCGGTCGGGCTCGGCGTCCACGAGCGCCGCCAGGAGGTAGGGCCGCATGCTCTGGGACACGAACACCCGCTGGGGCTCTCCTCCGTTGGACGCGGCCTCGAGGAGGGCCTCGACCTCCGGGTCGTCGTGGGCGTAGGTGAGGAGCTGGCGCAGGGACATGGGCACGCGGACCGGCCGCGCGGAGACGCGGCCGGGACCGCCAGGGATTCTAGGTTGGCCGCTCGGAGGGCGGCTGACGCCTCGGCCGGTCAGGCGGCCCGAGATACGACGGCGACTTGTCGCCCTCGGGCCGGACCGCCGACGCGGGGTGCTGCCAAGCTCAGCCGATGGCGCACACGCAGGCGGTCTACTACCGAGATGCGGACGGGGAAGAGCCCGTCGATGTCTTCATCGAGGCCCTGATACCGAAGCAGGCCGCCAAGATCGACTTCTACGTCGAGGAGTACCTCAACGGCCAGGCCGCGACCGCACCGCCCGTGGGATACCCGATCACCTCGCAGGTCCGCGGCGGACTGCGCGAGCTCCGCGTTCGCTTCGCCAAGACCTACTTTCGGCTCCTCTTCCAGCGCTCGGAGAACCTGCACATTTTGCTGCACATCTTCGAGAAGGACACAAAGCAACTCCCCGAAGCCGACATCGAGCTCGCTGAGCGCCGGTTCATCGACTTCAAGGCTCGGATGAACGCCTATCGGCGCGTAGCGCCGCGACCCGCCGGTCAAGATGCACCGACCTCCCGCCGACAAGGTACTTGACTCGCTTATTCATTTCGATAAGGTTCTGCCATGGCTATCTTCCCCCATCCCTCCACAAGCCCTGCCGGCACCCGTGCGGTCGACGCTGCCGCCCGCCGCGTCGGGTGCGAAGGCGAGTACCGGGCCGCGCGCGACGAGTACGCCGCGATCGAGCAGTTGCGCAAGATCAACTGGATCGCAGCGCACGTTCGTGAGCGCCGTTACGAGCTTGAGCTCACCCAGCGGCAGGTCGCCGAGCGGGCGGGGACGTCGCACTCGTTCATCTCCAAGCTTGAAAGTGGTACGCACATCCCGACCATCCCCGTGCTCACGCGCATCTTCGCTGTCCTCGACGAGCGCCTGCTCATTGGGATCGAGCGCGACACACCCGACGGCGAGCCCGAGCAGGAGATCGCGCCGGTTCCGGAGCTAGTCGCCTAGTCTCGATTCCGGTGGGCGCAGCTCATGGTGGCCGAGCTGATCGGCAACGCCGCGACGGACGCTCGCGGAGCTTATCCCTCACGCCGGTCCAAGCTCGAGACCTGAAGTGAGCCGGCCTCCTTGCGATGCGAACGCGAGGGACGCGCCCGAGGTCGAGGCTCCCCCGGCGATCAACGACGCACGGCCGTCGCCCCCCGGCCCTGCCCGGGCCGCGGTCACCATCCGCGACGGGCATCCCGGCGACGCCGGCGTGCCCGATCTCCTGTACCTCTCCTCGGCGCCGCTCTACGACACCTACGCCGGCTCCCCGGAGCGCGCGCGGCGGCTGCTGGCGCTCGCCTATCGCCGCGGCGGGCACTCGGCCAGCCACGACGTGTGCCGGGTAGCGGAGACCGAGGGAACGGCTGCGGGCGTGCTGGCGGGCTTCCGGGTCGACGGAGGAAGCCGCCTGGCCCGGCGCTTCGTGAGCATCACCCTGCGTCGGATGCCACCCTCGCAGTGGGCTGCTGCCCGACGCGTGCTGCGCGCCACCGACGCCCTGGTGGCGGACCCTCCGCCGGGGACCTTCTACATCGACGCGCTCGCCGTGGCGGGTAAGGCCCGAGGCCGCGGGGTGGCGCACGCGCTGCTGCACGACGCCGAGGAGCGCGCCCGGCTGGCCGGATGCACCGCGCTCGCCCTCGAGACCCAGCTCGACAACCACGGCGCCCAGCGGGTGTACGAGCGCTTTGGGTTCCGGCAGGGAGCTCACTACGAGGCCGAGCCGGAGGTGGCGCGACTGCTCGGCACCCCGGGGTACATGGCCTACGTCAAGGAGCTTCCGGCCGGGTAGCTCCGCGGCGCTCGCCGATCTCGAGCAGCGAGACCTCCGGTGGCGCCAGGAAGCGGATGCGCGGAGCGTGGCCGCGCTCGAGGCCCACGCCGCGGCTCACGTAGATCGGGTTCCGGCCACCGAGCACGTGCAGGCCGCCCGCGCCCACGGCCCGGGGCACGCTCGAAGCCGTCGAGGGCGGGCCGTAGAAGGGGACCTGGACCTGCCCACCGTGGGTGTGGCCCGCCACCGTGAGGTCGATCCTCGGGCCGGCCTCGGGACTCAGCCCCACGTCGGGGCGGTGGGACACGAGCAGGCGCACGTCCTCGCCCCCGCGGGCCTCGGCCAGCCGGCGGACGGTGGCGCGAGCCTCCCGCGTTCGCCAGTCGAGCTCGATACCGCCGAGCATGAGCTCCCGATCGCGCACGCGCACCCGCGCCGTCTGGTTGACCAGCAGTCGCACGCCGGTGCCGGCGAGGGCCCGCCTCGTGTGATGGTCGTTCATGGCCTTGCGCGAGTCCGCGTCGCCCAGCACGAAGTAGACGCCGCCGGGAGCCCGGAGGCGCCCGAGCAGCGCGCGGAGCTTCGGGAGCTCCGATTCCCGACGGCTGCCAGGACCCTGGTAGAGGTCGCCCGGCAGCACGATCACGTCGGGGCGGAGCGCCATCATCCGCTCGACCGCGCGGTGCTCGTGGGCGCCGACCCGAGCGGTCTGGATGTCGGCGAGCACGCCGACTCGGAGCGGGGCCTCGCCCGCGCGCTCGGCGGGGAGGTCGATGCGGGCGCGCTCGAGCCTGAGCGCGAAGGGCTCGACGAACGAGGCGTAGGCGCCCACCGGCGCCATGGCGCACGCGGCGAGGACGGCGAGGAGCAGCGGCCGGGTGGCCCGGGGCCGCCCGGGGGCAACGAGGAGCAGGAGGAGACCGACGAGGGGCAGCACCACCACGAGGTCGAGGTAGACGAGGTGGATGAGGCCGAAGCGGTCCCTCGGGGCGAGGGTGATCTGCAGGGCGAGCTTCGCCCCCGCCGCCGCCCCGACGACGGTGAGCGCCACCACCAGGTCGCTGAGGCACAGGAGGCGGGGAGCTTCCTCGCGGCCGGCCCGGGTCCGCACCCACAGGACCACCGCGACCGCCAGCAGCACCTCTACGCCCACGCCGAGCCACGCGAGCTCGTGGAAGGAGATCATGGCTTGTCTCTGCTCATCAGGCGGGGTCCTCGGTCTCGGGCGCTGTCTCGATCACCTCCTCGACGGCCTCGGCGGCTCTCTCTACGAGGCCTCGTACCTCTACCGCCGGCTCGGAGAATCGACTGAGAACGTAACCGGCCACCAGCTCCGGGTCGGTGGAGTCCGGGCGCCCCACTCCGATGCGCACCCGGTGGAACTCCGCCCCCCCGAGCTCGCGCCGCAGCGACTTCAGGCCGTTGTGGCCGGCGAGGCCCCCGCCGAGGCGGGCGCGCACCTCACCGAAGGGCAGGTCGATCTCGTCGTGGGCCACCACGATCCGCTCGAGGCCGACGCCCAGAGCACCCCGCGCGGGGCCGGCCGAGCGGCCGGCCTCGTTCATGAAGGTCTGCGGCGTGAGCACGCCCACGCGCGGGCGCCCGGGACCGATGCGGCCGTCGGCGTAGAGGCCCGCGTAGCGCTTCGCGGGCCGGCCGAGGCCCCAGCGCTCGACGAGCAGGGCCGCCACGTCGAAGCCCACGTTGTGGCGGGTGCGCTCGTACCGCGACCCCGGGTTTCCGAGCCCGACGACCAGCCAGTCCACCCTCCCCGTCGCGCCGCCGGAGCGGCGCAGCAGGCTCAGGAGGAGGCGTTCCCGGCGCTGTCGGCTTCCTCGTCGCCGGCGCTCTCCTCGCCCACGAGCTCGGTCTCCTCCTCGATGGAGTCGGTCTCCTCGAGGCCGGTGGGAGCGCCGATGGTGGCCACGATGGTCTCGTCGGGGTCGTCGAGGAAGCTCACGCCGTCCGGAGGCCGGATCTCGCTCAGGTGCATCGTGCCGTTGATCTCCATGCCCGATACGTCGACCACCACGTTCTCGGGGATGTCTCCGGGCAGGGCCTCGATGTTCAGCTCGCGGGTGACCTGCTCGAGCACCCCACCCTGGACCACTCCGGGCGCCTCGTCGACGCCGGAGAGCTCCACCAGCACCGTGGACTGGATGGTCTCCGAGAGGTCCACCTGAAGGAGGTCGATGTGCTGAACGTCCCCGCGGACCGGGTGCTGCTGGGTCTCCTTGACGATCACCGGAAGGGCCCGCCCGGAGCCCACCTTCAGGTCGATGACCGCCGAGGCATCCTGGAGGGCCAGGCGGAGGTCCCGTGGCGTGACCTTGAACGTGACCGTGTCCTTGCCCACCCCGTAGACGATCCCCGGGATGAAACCGCTTCGCCGCAGCCGGCGGGTGGCCCGCGACCCGCGCTCTTCGCGGTCTTCGGCGGGGAGGGTGGGACGGTCGGCCATGCGGTGGGCGAGTTTAGCGACGGGCCCTTTTCCAGAGGACCCGGCCGCGCCCGGGGTGCCGCGGATGAGCCACGGCCCCCTGGCCACCTCGTGATTCATCTGGCTCGCAACAGAGAGTTCTCAGGTATCCACGCGGCCAACGGCCACCACCGCTCGCCGGGCACAGGGGGGTGACCAGGCCGCCCACCGCCGAAGACCTGCGCAGGCGCTCGACGCCGAGGCCCAATACGCAGGACAGCCCGCCGCCAAGGCCTCCCCATCGCGCTGAGCACGAACCCCCGCCTAGCGCCGCTCCGCAACGCCCTGCGAGACGCCCACTGGGAACCGGGCGCTTCCCTCACCCCCAGCCGCAGATCGACCCACACACTGCACCAACGGGGGCCGGCCTGTCCGGGGCCGCTTCGAAGATGCCTGCGATGCCCGCCCCCGCCCCCCGCATCGTCCACTTCACAGACCACGCCCTGGCCAAGGCGCAACTGCTCGCGATCGCCGGCTCAGACATCGAGGCGGCGGTGCTCGAGGGCCACCGCCAGCGCACCCGCAACACCGGCTCCGCGGACTGGCTGACCACGGCCGGGCGCCTGGCCGTCGCCTACAACCACCCGCACGAAGGCGACGAGCTGGTCGCGCTGATCGTCACCCTCTGGCGGGGCGCCTAGGATTCAAGCCACGATGAAGATCGACGGCCACTACGACAAACGCGCCGACATCGCCTGGCTGCGCTTCGAAGACTACGACCCCACCACCGTCATCGCCGAAGAAGACACCTTAGGGCTTAGAGAGCTCGACCCGACCGACCGCCACGTCGTCGGCCTCGAATACTGGCGCGCCAGCCACAACCTCCCCGCCGACCTACTACGCATGCTCCCCGCCCCGCCCATCGGCGTCGCCCGCTGACTCCTCCGCCGCGCCTCACCGACCGTCATCCGGCGGAGTAGGCAGAGACTCCGAGCGCCTGCGGAGACGCGGCACTGCACCACCGCGCAGCCGTCGAGCGGCACCACCCTCGGGGCCGGCGTCGCGTGGCGACGGCATTCCGACGGCGACGCGCCGCCGGAATCGGTGGATCAGGCTCAGTCGCCGTTCGGCTAGAAGAGCTGGTTCTCGCCGGCGAAGACCTCGGACACCGAGTCGTCGGTGAAGATGCGGCGCACGGTCTCGGTGAGCACGTCGGCGCAGGTGAGTACCCGGACGGTGTCGGGCGCGCCTTCGCGCAGCGGGACGGTGTCGGTCACGACGATCTCCGACAGGGGCGAGGCGGCGAGGGTCTCGAAGGCGTTGCCGGAGAACACGCCGTGGGTGGCCACCGCGTAGACCTCACGTGCCCCCTCCTCCATCACGGTCTCCGCGGCCGCCGCGAGGGTCCCGCCCGTGTCGATGATGTCGTCCACGATCACCGCGACCTTGTCGCGCACGTCGCCGATCACGTAGCCGATCTCGGCCACCTGCTGGGCCGGGCGCTGCTTCTCGAGCAGCGCGTACGGCGCGCCGATCTTCCTCGCGAAGTTCTGGGTGAGCTTCACGCGCCCGGCGTCGGGGGCGATGATCGTGAGGTTGGCCTCGTCGCCGAGCTGATCGGACACGAACTGGGTGAGCAGGGGCATGGCCGTCATGTGGTCCACCGGGACCTTGTTGGAGAAGAAGCCCTGAACCTGACCGGCGTGGAGGTCCATCGTGAGCAGCCGGTCGATGCCGGCGGTCTCGAGCAGGCGGGCCACGAGGCGCGCCGTGATCGGCTCGCGCGGGGCGGACTTCTTGTCCTGCCTCGAGTAGCCGAACCACGGGCACACGGCGATCACCCGGTGCGCGGAGGCACCCTGGGCGGCCTCGACCATGACCAGGAGCTCCATGAGCGCGTCGTTGACGTTCAGCCCGTCCCGAGCCGAACCGGCGATGGACTGGACCACGAAGAGGTCGGCGCCCCGGATCGACTCCTCGTAGCGGCAGTAGACCTCCCCGTCGGAGAAGGTCTTCAGGCC
>JBPCRE010000060.1:0-7447 GCA_050997195.1 Thermoleophilaceae bacterium | reverse complement strand
GTCGGGCTGGAGTCCTTCGCAGGCGCCTCCTCGACCCGGGCGGACACCTTCGGGCGATCGGCATCGGAGGTGTCGATGTTGATTGCCACCAGGGGGTCATCGGCCGGGCGCCCCGGGCCGGCACCGGTGTTCGCCGGCTTCTCCCCGCCGGGGCGGTAGCGCTCGTAGCGCTCGTAGTCGAGCAGGGTCTCCCAGGTGGGCTCGTCCACCTGGCCACTGGCTCGAATGTCGTTGGTGGCCTGGAAGGAACGCACGGCACCCTGGGTCTGCGGTCCGAAGATGCCGTCGGCGGTGATGCCGAGCGAGCGCTGCACGGCGGCCACGGCCTCCCCGCTGCTCCCGTACTCGAGCAGGACGCGGGCCATCGCGCGCTTCACACGCGGGGAAGAGGACGTCTTCGCGCCCGAGCCCGGATGGGCGGCAGCGGTGGCCACGAGAAGCTGGGATCCGGGGCCGGCGGCGAGCGCGGCGCTCATGGCCACGGAGCCGCCCTTGCGGCGGGTGCTCTGCTTGCGCCCCTCGCCGGCGATCACACGGCGGCGGCGGGAGCGCTCGAGCGAACGTAGCCACAAGTCGGAGGAGCCCAGGTCCCGGGAAGCCAGCATTCGATCTCTCTTTCATTGAGGCCTACGGGGTTAGCTGACGGGCTCGCGCGGAAAGTTCGCGCTACGCCGCACTCGTGGCGGCAATTCGCCCCGGCGGTACATGACCGCTGTGGGTTCCCCGATCCCCCGTCGGCTAACGGCGGAGAATTCGGCCTAGGTGTTTGTCGGCGCGCAATATAGCGCCCAAATCCTGGTCGTTGCAGGATTTCTTGCGAGCCCTACTCGAAGGGCCCTCGTCGCCCTCCTCGTACAGGCCGTCGAAGAGCTCCTGGTGGTGCTCTCGAAGCGCTCGGCGGCGGTGAGCTCCGCGCCCACGGTCTCGCCCTGGATCCTCTCCTCGCTGGTCATCGTGCTCCCTCTTCGAGGCGGCGCCTGGAGCTCGCCGTTTCCGGACGAACGTTTCGAGAAGACCCGCTACAAGCCCGGCGGGTGCCGCACTTCGTACCCCCCGCCGCCGCGAGAGCCCTCCTGCCAGCGCGTGCCCCCGTCGCCCCGGCCGCTGGTGTCGAAGCGCAGACCCGCCACGACCATGAACATGTGGCCCGGGTTGGCGTAGATCGTGACCCAGCGGCCCTCGCCGGAGGCCCCCCAGCGCATGAATCCGCCCGAGGCCATCGGCCGGTCGAGCAGGCCGGCGCCGGCCAGGGCGAAGGACACCGAGCCCGAGCAGTCGTAGCCCTTGTCGCGCCAGCCGCCGTGGCCTCCGCCGTAGACGTAGGGCTTGGTGGCGATCCGGTTGGCGGCGGCGACGATCTGGGCCACCACTTCCGGGGCGTTGGCCGGCGCGATGGCCTCGCCGCGCCCGTCCACCCGCGCGCGAGCTCCCCGCGGCGAGTCCGCGGACCGCAGCGCCTCGCGGAACTCCTTGAGCTCGCGCTCGACCTCCTCGTCGCTCGAGCGCGCCGAGCCCTCACTCTCGTCCGAGGTGGTGGCGGTGCTCGCCACCTCGCTCTCGCCCTCGCCCTCGCCCTCGCCCTCGCCGGGCGCCACCGCCTTCACAACCTGCGGGCGGCGCTCCGGCGGCGGCGGCTCGGGGGACGCCGTAGCGCTGGCGGGCAGCGCTACGGCGGGCGACTCGAGCTTCGGTGTGATCAAGGAAAAGCCGCCCACCAGGACTGCCGTCAGCGTCGCGACGAGCGCCGCAACGCGCACGCCGCGCCTGGGGCGAGGGGCGGGCGGAGGCATCTCGGGGGTGGACTCTTCCATGGGCGAAGTGCGCCCACGGGGGCGCGTAGCCTCGCAGCGTAACCGCAGGCCGACCCTCGAGCGCCGGTCCACGCGAGCGCCGTCGCGCCGGAGGAGTCCTTCTGCCCCTCGACATCCCGCGCCGACTGAAGAAGATCCCCGGGATCTGAGGCTGGATCCACCGGGACCGGTAGATCCAGGCTGAGCTGAGACCGCGTGCCGCGGCCTCATCGCTACCCCGGGAGCACGTCCGACGCGCGCCCGGGCGGGAGCAGGGGCCCGACGCGGTCCCAGTCGGGCGATGGCGCAGCCGTCGGTGCGCGAGAGGCGGCGCTCCACGCGGCGAGGGCCGACCGTGCCGCGTACCCGGGCGGTCTGGGGGCCGCCGTAGACCTGGGTAGAGGGGCGGGCCACCAACCCTCGAGCGACGGGAGCGATGCGTCCCCGCCCTTTCACCTCAGACCGCGCAGGTGGCGAGGCCTCGCTTCTCAAGGTAGCGCTGGTGGTAGTCCTCGGCCTTGTAGAAGGTCGAGGCCGGCTCGATCCGCGTCTGGACGGTCTTGCGGTGGTTGGCCTGCGCGCGCTCCTTCACGCGCTCGGCGGCCTCGCGCTGCCCCTCGTCGTGCACGAAGATGGCCGAGCGGTACTGCGTGCCCACATCCCAGCCCTGGCGGTTCTTCTGGGTCGGGTTGTGCAGCCCGAAGAACTTCTCCACCAGGTCCTCGTAGGACACCTCGTCGGGCTCGTACTCGACCTCGACCACCTCGGCGTGACCGGTCCTGCCGGTGCACACGTCGCCGTAGCTCGGGTTCTCGAGGGTGCCGCCCTCGTAGCCCACGAGCGCGTTCCGCACACCCGGGGTATTGCGGAACTCGATCTCCACCTGCCAGAAGCATCCTGCGCCGAACGTGGCCTTTGCCATGGTGCGTTCCTTCCTCTCGATCTGCTCTCCATCGAGGGTAGTGAGGGCAAGGCCGAGCACTCAGCGGCGGCGTCGCCCCTCGGTGGGCCCGCCCGTCGCCGCGCCTCCGTCGAACTCCCGGCTCAGGCCGAGATCCGAGGCGATGCGCCGCATGTCCTTGACCTGGTCGGCCATCACGAAGCTCACGCCCGCGCCGGTTCGACCGGCTCGCCCGGTGCGGCCCACGCGGTGCACGTAGGCGTCGCGGTCGCCCGGGGCGTCAAAGTTGATCACGTGGGTGATGTCGTCCACGTCGATGCCGCGCGCGGCCACGTCGGTGGCCACCAGCGTGTCCACGCGCCCGGCCTCGAAGCTCGCGAGGGCCTTCTCACGCTGGGACTGCGACTTGTCGCCGTGCATGGCCAGGGCCGGGACCTCGTGGGCCTTCAGGCGCTTGACGAGCCGGTCCGCGCCGCGCTTGGTGCGTACGAACACGAGCGTGCGCCCGCGGCTCTCGTCGCGCAACTCGCCCACGAGCGCTCCGAGCTTGGCCTCGTGGGCCACGTGCACGAAGCGGTGCTCCACCTCGGCACGGCTCTCGGCCGTCGGCGTGTGCACGTGGCGCCGGGCGTCGCTCGTGTAGGCCTTGGCCAGACGGCCGACCTCGCCCTCGAGCGTGGCGGAGAAGAAGAGCGTCTGGCGATCCCGCGGGGTCTGGGCCACGATGCGGTCCACCGCGGGCTTGAAGCCCATGTCGAGCATGCGGTCGGCCTCGTCGAGCACGAGGAAGGACACGTGCTCGAGGCTGAGCGCGCGGCGCTGGAGGAGATCCTCCAGCCGGCCCGGCGTGGCCACCACCACGTGGGCGCGGCGGGCCAGCTTGGCCTGGCGATCGATGCCCACGCCGCCGTGTACCACGGCGATCGAGAGAGCGCGCGCGTGGGCCACGGAGTAGAGCTCGTCCACGATCTGGCCGGCAAGCTCCCGGGTGGGCGCGAGGATGAGCGCCGCGGGGCGGGGCCCGTTGGCGTCGGTGAGGTCGACCATCGGCACGCCGAAGGCGAGCGTCTTACCCGAGCCGGTGGGGGACTGGCCGAGCACATCACGGCCGGCGAGCACGTCGGCGATGACGAGGCTCTGGACGGCGAAGGGCGTCTCGATGCCGCGTGCGGCGAGGGCCTCGTTGACAGGACGGGATACGCCGAGATCGGCGAAGGACGGCAAAGGCATGTACGAGCTCCTTGGAAGCGACGGGGGGAGATCCAGCGAACCCCTAGTCGCGCTCAAGGGCGCTCAGAGACACGGAACCTCTCGGGGGCCACGGTGGCCGCCCGATGCGGCGACCGTAGCAGCCCGCCCCCGCGCTACTCCTCGCGCGGCAACGGCTTGAACGCGATGCGCTTGAGCGCCGCCACCGACCCTCCGCCGAGCCGGAGCGCCGTGTGGAAGCCCTCGGCGCCGAGCTCGCCCGCGTCGAGCCGCCGGCGCAGCTCGTTGAGCGGGGCGCGATCGTCCTCCTCCACGCGGTCCCGGCCCACCTCGAGGAGGATCAGGTGGCGGGGACGCTTCAGCGCGGCCGCCATGCGCACGTAGCGCTCACGCTCGCCGGCCTCGAGGCCCTCCACCGGGATCACCACCGTCTCGTTGGCCTCGAGCCTCTTCAGCACGGCGGCGTCGAGGAGCTGCGCGGCTCGGCTCTCCACATCCGCGTCGGCCACCCGTCCGGCCAGGAGGCCGCGAACCTTGTCGAGGGAGAGCAGGGAGGATCGGTCCTCTATGAGGCGCTCCGCGAAGCGGTCGCGTTCGGGCGTCGAGGCCGAGACGATGAGAAGGAGGCTCCCGGGCGAGTACCGCAGGTGCTCGGAGGGAGCGAGCAATCGGGAGCGCACCGACACGTCGGCGGGGCGAGGAGGGGCACCGTCACGGCGGGGACGATCCGAGGACCAGCCTCCCCGCTCGTCGTCGGAGATCTTGACGCTGCGCGTGGGAGGAAGGTTTGGCATGCCTTCATCTTGGCGTACGGCCCAAGGGTTGCGATTGAAGGCGACGTGCCGTACCGTCGAAGCGTGGCAGAAGTGAGCCTGAAGGGGCGCGGACGCGGTCGTATCGCGGGGGCGCTGGCAGCGGGTCTGCTCTTGACCCTCCTCGTCGCCGTGGGCGGCTATCTGCTCGGTCACTCGAGCGGGGTGGACGTCGACGCGGCGCGAGTGGCCGGCGTGGAAGAAGGACGCGACTTGGCGCGTAGCGCCGCAGACCGACGCGGCTACCAAGAAGGTCGCCGCGTCGGCGAGAGCAGAGGACGCCGCGCGACCTACCGAAAGGCGTACAAGAGCGCCTATCGAGGAAAGGCTCGGGAGCTGATGCGGCAGGAGAGCCGGCGCGCGGCGGCTGCACAGGAGGCCGGGGCGGGAGACTCGTCCGAGGGGTCGCCATCCTCGAGCCGAGAGACCGAGGAGCTGCCCAACGGAAGGCCGGGATACGCGCTGCCCGAAGAGCAGCGAACACTCGGCTGCGTGGGCACGGACGCGGAGACCGGGGAGTGCGTTGGCGACTGACCGAGGTCAGGAGACCGAGACGGCGGCGGGTCGCAGGCCCGTGGCGGTCATCGCCCTCTTGACCATCGTGCTCTCCGTGGGTGGCGCAGCCCTGGGCTACTTCGTCGGGGCCGCGCGCGCTCCCACGTCCGCCGAGGCCGCGAGCGCGCGTGCTGAGTCCCGAGTGGCGGCATCAAGGGAGCCATCGGCAGCCTCGTTCGAGTCAGGACGTGGACGCGGCGCGACCGAGGGAGCGAAGGCCGGGCGATCTCGCGGACGTAAGCTCGGCAGGCGTCGCGGGGCGGCCGCAGCGGCGAAGGGATCGTCAACGACCCGTGCACGTAGAGCGGCCTCACAGACCTCGCCGCCATAGGACGGGGGGCGTTCTCCTATGCCCTCGCGGTGAGCACCACCGGTCCGTCCTGAGCTCCCTTCGCCACTCCGGGTTCGGCCGAAGCGGTGGTGGCCGCCGACCCGGCCGCCACCACCTGGCCGCGCCCCGCCGCCTTGGCGCTGTAGAGCGCCTTGTCGACGGCCAGGTAGAGCTCGTGCAGGTTGCGTCCGTCGCGCGGGTACTCGGCCACCCCGGCGCTGAAGGACAGACATGCGCGTGCACCTTCTCTACCCGTTATCGCCTCCCCGCGGACGGACTCGAGCAGACACCTCACTCGCCGGACGCCGTCGTCTCGGGCCATGCCGAACATGCCGATGACGAACTCCTCGCCCCCCCAACGACCGATCACGTCTTCGCTTCGGGATGCCTCGGTGAGTAGCTCACCGACGCGGCGCAGCGCGGCGTCACCGGCCGCATGCCCGAGATCGTCGTTCAGCCGCTTGAAGTCGTCGAGGTCGAGGAGGGCCACAGCGACCGGCTCGCCAAACCGATCCGACATGGCGATGAAGTCCTCGAGCCTCGTGCTTGCCCTGCGGCGATTGGCGAGCCCGGTGAGGCTGTCGCGCTCGGCAAGCTGGCGGAAGAGCCTCACGCGCTCGAGCCGGTTGTCGATCCTAGTCAGAAGCTCCGACTCGACGATGGGCTTGCTCACGTAGTCGTCGGCGCCCGCCTCGAAGACCCTCTGTACCGACGCTGTGTCGGTCAGGACGGTAAGGAACAGCACCGGCAGCAGGGCGAAGCGCGCGTCGGCCCGTACCGCTTGGCAGAGGTCGACCCCGTCGAGACCGGGCATGTTGAGGTCGAGCAAGAGAATGTCGGGCCGTACCTCGTCGAGCGCCTCCCACAATCGCAGTGGGTCGTTGACGGTCGGTCACCGCCAGGCCATGCCGAGCCAGCAAGGCCTCGAGGGCGCCCAGGAACGCGGCGTCGTCGTCCACGGCGAGGAGCTTCGCCCGCGGGGCCTCGTGGCGCTTGACCGCCTCGCTCAGCCCATCGATCACCTGGCTTGGAGGGCGGCCGCGCTCCAAGAAGCCGCATCCACCTCGGCGCGCCACCTCGACGCGGTCGATCAGCGCCTCGCCCCTGGTCAGCACGAGGACTGGTATCGGCGGCTGGTGTCTGGCCAGGTCATCGAGCAGTCCCAGGTCGTCCTCGGCGTCCTCCGCGAAGCTCACGTCCAGCACGGCGCCACGGGGCGGCTTGGTCGCGGCGAGTCGGCGGGCGGCGGCGGAGGTGGCGGCGCTGATAGGTCGAAAGTCCCTTCCCTGCGCCTCGACGGACAGTCGCTCGGCCAGCTCGTCATCGCCACCGACCAGCAGCAGGGCAGGTTTGTCCGCCGATACCTCCTCGCCACCGGTACCCGACCCGGCCCCTGCCACCTGGCTGTCGAGCTCACGACGGAGCGCGCTCACTCGCTCGGCGAGATGGGGCGCCTCGGGGACGGCCGGGCCGCCGGGTGAAGCGAGAGTGAGCTCGAGCTCGCGCGCGAGGTCTGTCCCGTGCGGGAAACCGAAGCTCCCCAGCGAGCCGGCCAGCTTATGAGCCTCGCCCTCGGCGTGGCGCCGCGTCGGCTCGCTGAGGCGGCCTTGGCCAAGCTCGTGAACCGCCTCCTCCAGAACGTCGACCTGGCCGATGATGCTCGGCCTGTAGCGGCTCCAGAGCTCAGCCAGCACCTCGCGCAGATCCTCATCCTCCTCGGGCGGTAGGTCCCGCTCGCGCCGCGCCGACATCTCCTCGGAACTCATCGATCTCCTCGCGCCGTTGGGGACGACCGGGCGGTGCAAGGGCCCGAGGTCATTCAGCCCTATCGACCGTTTGACGGTCCGCT
>JBPCRE010000009.1:0-10906 GCA_050997195.1 Thermoleophilaceae bacterium | reverse complement strand
CGTCGAGGACTCGATCCGCTGCGCGCGCGAGTGCGGCCTCTCGAACCTGCCCTTCCGCGACTTCGAGCCGAACGCGGTCTGGCTCGAGCTCGTGCTCATGGCCCAGGACCTGCTCGCCCACACGGCGACGCTCTGCCTCGAGGGCGAGCTCGCGCGGGCGGAGCCGAAGCGGCTGCGTCATCGGATCCTCCACGTCGCCGGGCGGCTCACGCGCTCCGGGCGGCGCCTGACCCTGCACCTGCCGCGGCGCTGGCCGTGGGCACAGGCGCTGCTCGCCGCCTTCGGGCGGCTGAGTTCGCTGCCGCTTCTGGCCTGACCGACGGGTCGGGGCGGCGCGCGAAGGCGAGCGGGCAGAGGGCGGGCTCCGCCTGCCCGCGGACGCCGTCGCGCCCTGCGGTGTTTAGGCGAAATGCTCCTTCGACGGCCGGCGGAAGGCTCTCATGTCGCGTTCACCGTCAACGGCGACGGGCGATGCTCGCGGCCGTCACCCGGGAAGAGTTAATGAACGATCCGGGCTAGCGCACGCTCGGCACCGGACGCCCCCAGAGTGCCGAGGATCGGCTGACGCGCCTCTACGGACGACACGCGAGCCCGGACCACGTGGTCGGCCGCCACGGCCCCTCCGACGAAGGCGGCGGTGCCACCGCCGATGAGAGCAGCCGTAGGACTCCAATGGGCCGGTGCGGCAGAAGTCCGAGGGCATAGGCGGTTGTCATGGCCGCCCAGGGCACAGACCAGAGTTGGACGGGGTGGAGGGGCACAAGCCTCACCAGCGACCAGGCGGCAAGCGCCACTAGCAGGATCGCGATGACGGCACCGGTCAGCATTGGGTCAGATCATCTCGGGGCATTCGGTCTGACGCGATGACCCCCAACGACCCAGGTCAGTTCCTTGGGAAGGGCCCTCTCCGCCCGGCGGCAACAGTGAAGATAGCCATCAACAGGGTGAGCACGACCGCCATGGTGCCGGTTGAGGGCACAAAGACGGTGAGAAGGGCCAGGACCGAAGCGGTCGTCAAGGTAGCCAAAGTCATTCGCAGGCCGCGTCCGAGGAGACTGGCCAGCTTCAGCCAGATGAGTGTCGCAACCACGAATGCGATCAAGGTGGCGGCGGCGGCGCCGAGTGCGCCGTAGGGTGGGATGAGCAGGAGATCCAGCGCGAACGCCAACAAACCCGCGGTCCCCGCCCCCGCCAAGAAGCTCCGCCCTCGGCCTCCGGCCATGAGACCGTAACCCACTGGGTAGCCGACGGCGTACCAGGCGACGGCCACAGCCAGGACCGTCAGCGTCGGCGCCATGCTGACGAAGCGCGGCCCGAAGAGCAGCGCCAGCAGAGGCTCGCCGGCGAGCTCGATGGCGCCTAGGGCGACGAAACCGTACGCCGCCAGCTCCGGGATGGCTCCACCCAACAGGCGAGCGGCCCCTCCGAGACGTCCCGCCGCCACCTCGCGGCTCACCCGGGGCAGAAGCGCGTAGGCGGCGAAGGTGGCGATCACGTTGAGCAGAAGGAAGATCCGGTACGCGGCGCTGTAGAGCCCCGCCTCGGCGCTCGACCGGAAAGCAGCGATTAGTACGGTGTCGAGGTTGGCTTGATAGGAGTACGCCGCCAGCGCCGATAGACCGACGGGCCAGGTACGGCGAACGAGGGCCCCCGCGCCGATGAGAGTCAGCCGGGGCCGGCCCGTCATCCGCACCGACCGCCAACAGGCCAGCGTCACGATCCCCTCTGCCACCACGTAGGCCCAGAGCGCCCAGAGCGCGCTGGCGGACGCGAGGGCCACGATGACCGTGCCGGCCAGGGCGACTGCTCCGCCGAGCGCCGATGCACGGCCCACCGCGTTCATGCGCTCCAGTCCTCGAGCCACCCAGTCCCCCGAGAGGCTCATGGCGAAGGACATTGCGATGGCGGCGGAAAGCAGTCCCGCATGGCCGGGCCAGACGAATGCTCCCATGCCGAAGGCCAGCCCCGCCACGGGCGCCAGCACAGTCACTCTGAGCGCGACCACACGCCCCGAGGTGACAGCGGGGCTTTCAGCCCCGACCGCCACGGCGCGTGCTCCGGTATCGGCCAAGCCGAGGGATGTTCCGATCAGCAGAATCCCCGACAGAGCGATGGCGACGTTGAAATCACCGAACTCCGCGGGCGACAGCGTGCGCGCGAGCACTGCCGCCGCGGCGAACCGAAGCGCCTTGTTGCCCAGCTCACCTATCAGAAGCGAGCCCACCGCCCGGCGGAGCGACCTGTGGTCCCTTTCCGCTGAGGGGTGAGCGCTCACGCCCCGCCAGGAGTGAGACCGCGCGCGACGGCCTGGATGCGCACTTCTCGCAAGCGCTGCTCCCAGGAGGCCAACATCGTCAACGCCCAGACGTCACTTGCGTGCTCCCGGTCGTCGTGGAGCAACTCGGCGGCGGCCACACCGTCCACAAGGGTCGACTCGGTGGCGCGCAGCCAAGCCTCGGCTTCTCCCGCCCAAGGCCCCGCGAGCAGGCCGCCGAGCGGCACGGCGAAGCCCCGCTTCCGGGCGCGGTGGATCGCCGACGGCAGGCGTCGCCGCGCGAGAGTGCGGAGGGCTCGCTTGCCGGAGATCAGCGAGATCTTCATGGCGTCGGGCAATCGTCCGGCTACGGCCGCCAGCTCGTGATCGAGCAGGGGCACCCGGCCTTCGAGGCCCACGGCCATGGTCGTGCGGTCTTCCTTGACCAACAGGTCGCCGTCCAGGTAGGTGGTCATGTCGAAGCGTTGCAGCCGGCGGAGCGTGGAACCGCTCGACGGGGCGCGCAACGCTCGCTCCTGGGCTACCCGCTCGCCTGCGCCGTCGCCGCGGACTTCGGAACCGAGGGCCCTCATTCCCGCGCTCGAGGTCGCGGTCCCGATCAGTCCGAGATACTGGTCGATGTCCGTGTGGAACCCAGCTGTCGCGAGTCGCGTGGCCCGGGACAAGGCGTAGGTCATTCGGGAGCGATGCTCACCGCCTCGAAGCGGATCCCGCCGTTCGAGACGCCGCAAGAGGGCTTGCGGCACGGGGCGCATGAAGGGTCGCAGCCGGTGAACGCGGTGGCGCTGATACCCCGCGAACAGGTCGTCGCCTCCCGTTCCGGAGAGGGCTACGGTTACGTGCTCTCGCGCGCGCCGGGCCAGCGCTAACGTGGCGAGTGCCGACGAATCGGCGAACGGTCGATCGAACGCTCGTGCCGTGCCCTCTACGGCTTCACGGAAGCCCATGTCGAAGCGTTCGATGTCGTGCTCGAGGCCGAGCGTTCGAGCAACCAAAGCGCTGCGGGCACCCTCGTCGTAATCGCCATGGCCGGGGAACGAGACGGTGAAGGCGCGAGGGTGCGCGCCGGCCTCGCAGGCGTACGAAGCGATGAGGGCGGAGTCGATCCCGCCTGAGAGGAAGACGCCCACGGGCACGTCAGCGGACAGTTGGCGTACCACGGCTTTCCGGAGAGCGACGTCGACCTCATCGAGTGTGGCGTCGGCCGGTACCTCGTCTGAGAGCGGCCGCGAAGCGAACCTCAAGAGACGCTCAGTGCCGTCCCGAGCGCGACGCACAACGGTGCCCGGCTCGATGTCGCGGACGTCTTTGAGGCCCGTCCGAGGGCTCAGCACATAGTGGAAGGCAACGAAGTCCTCCACTGCCTCCAAATCAACTTCACCGCAGCTCAGCCCGGCCGCCACCAAAGCCAGGGCGTCGGACGCGAACCCAAAGCGGAGACCGGTCGTGCGTACCAACGGCTTGATGCCGAACGGATCGCGGGCGAGAAGCAACTCCGAGCGGCGTTCGTCCAGTAGGGCGATGGCGAACATCCCGTTGAGGCGCGAGAACACGTCGAGCCCCCACTCCTCGTATCCGCGGATGACGACCTCGGCATCGCATCGCGTTCGGAAGCGGTGGCCTTGACCCTCCAGTAGACCTCGAAGCTCGCGATGGTTGTAGATCTCGCCGTTGAAGAGCAGCCATCGATCACCCGCGTCGTTCGACATCGGGTAGGTGACCGACTCCGACAGATCGACGACCGCGAGGCGCGTGTTCACGAGGGTCAGCCCGGCTCGTTCGACCGACCAGCCACCGTCTGGTCCGCGGGAGGCGAGCGCGTCGCGCAGGGTCTCCGCGACGGCGGCATCCTGATCGCCCCCGGACGTGAAGCCAGCAATCCCGCACATCAGCCCGTTCCCCTTAGCGCTCTGGCGAGTACCGGTGACCACCGCTGAACCGAGTACTCCGCGTCTGCGCGGGCCCGTCCCGCCTTTCCGATCCGGGCGCGGAGTCTCGCATTTTCTGCAAGTGACAGCAGGGCGTCGAGCCACTCGTCGTCTCCGGTCGCCACGAGGCCCGCGGAGCCTTGGCCGACGACCTGCGCCGTTATGCCCACGTCGTCGGTCACGACGGGCACTCCTGCCGCCATGTACTGCAGTGCCTTGTACGCACACTTGCCTCTCGTAAACGGCAGGTCGGGGAGGGGCATGAGCCCGATGTCCATGTCCTCCAG
Organism: Thermoleophilaceae bacterium; assembly: GCA_050997195.1. Taxonomy (GTDB): domain Bacteria; phylum Actinomycetota; class Thermoleophilia; order Solirubrobacterales; family Thermoleophilaceae; genus JACCZP01. The sequence continues at coordinate 6,416 of JBPCRE010000009.1, read as the reverse complement.
GCACTCGAGCTCGGTGTCCTCGCTCCATGGTTGCGCTCGAACTCTCACGCCAGCGATGTCGGGCGCGCGGCCACCGACCACCCGCAGCACGACGTCCCGCTCCGCCAGGGCGGGCACCAAGCGCTCGAGGGGGCGGCGCAGACGCTCGAGGAAGGGAGCCGTCGTACTCGATCCGATCCATCCGAGGACGACTTTCCCGCGCTCGGAGTGGCGCCGCATCGGAGTGTGCTCCGGATCGACAAGGGAGGGCACCACGACCACCTCATCCGAATGGCGCGAAAGCCACTCAGCGAGCATGTCATTACCGGCGATGACCTGGTCCGCTCTCGAGGCGAGCCACGCTGCCTTCCGGCTGGTCCCTTTAAGGAAGGCGAGAGGGTGAGCGCCCGGACTGCCCGTGTCGAGCCACACGGCATCGTCGACGTCGTAGATGAGCCTTCGGCCGCTCGCGGCACAGCGCTCGAGTCTCGTAGTGGGAAACAGATCGGCCTGACGTTGCACCAGCACGGCGGACGTCGTCTCGTCAAGCTCCTGCAAACGTGAGAGCATGCGCGCGCGCGCATTCCACGCGATCGCGAGCTTTTGTAGGGCCCCCGAGCGGCGGAAGTCAACCTGCTCCCGGTCAGAGAAGAGAGGGCACGGTTCGATGGCCACGCCATGCCTCGCCAGAGCCGCAGCCGGAACAGCCGTTCTAACGCGAAACGAGGGTGCCTTCGGGCCACCCGCTCCGAGAGCGAGGACCCGCAGCTCTCGAGTGATCGGGTCCACTCGAGTGCCTGCCTTAGCCCGACGAAGGAGGCCGTGGCAACGCCGCCCGGTGACGGCGCGAGACCGCGGCCTCGCTCATGAGCTCGTCGTAGAGGTTGTCGATGTCGGTCAAGAGCCGCTCGGCCGAGTACCGGGAGCGGACGTGCTGGCGTGCGCGCGCACCGCGCTCTCGTCGAAGATCGGGGTCGTTGGCAAGTCGCTCGAGACCAGCGGCCAAGCCGGCGTGGTCGCCCGCCGGCGCAAGCTCTCCGGTGTCGGGAGCAACCACCTCGGAGACCCCCCCCACTGCCGTAGCCACGGCGGGGCGAGCGGCGGCCGCCGCTTCGATGAGGGACACCGGCGTGCCTTCGTTGTCCGAGGTGAGGAGAGCTACATCGGATGCCGCCATGATCTCGGGCATGTCCGACCGGTATCCCAGAAAGCGGACGACATCGGTCAAGCCGAGCCTGTCGGCCAGCCCGGTGAGATCATGGCGCAGTTCGCCGTCGCCCACCACAGCGAGCATGGCCGGCACTCCATCCCGTCGAACGCGAGCCATAGCGCGGAGGGCTACGTCAATGCGTTTTATGGGCACAAGCCGCCCGGCGATGACAGCGAGGAAGTCGCTGGGAGTCGCCTCAAGGGCATCACGGACGTACTGGCCCTCCGTCCTCTCCACCGCCAGGAACCGGTCGAGGTCCAAGCCCAACGGGACGACGGTAAAGCGCTCAGGGGCAGCCACTCCCAGACGAACGAGGTCAGCGACCGTCGCATCGCTCACTCCCACCAAGCGGTCGCTCACCCGCCCAAGAAGCCTCTCCGCGGCCCGGAAGATCTGGTTTCCGACGGCCCCGAAGTAGCCCTCCAGCACGTGGCCGTGGTAGGTGTGCACGATAATAGGGCGAGGGTGTCCGGCGATCACCGCTGCCGCCCGCCCGAGCAGACCCGCCTTGGCCGTGTGGGTGTGAACGATGTCGGGACGGAACCGGTGGACCTCACCGACCAGCGCGAGCAGGGCAGCGAGGTCTTTGAAGGGACTGATTGCGGGGCCAAGTGCTGGCACCAAACGGAGCTCGGCACCGTACCGGTGTGCGACTTCGTCGAAACTTGCCTCGCCGACACCCACCCGTCCCGCAATCAGACGTGTCCGGTATCGGGCCGGCTTCAGCAGCCCGCTCAGGAGGCTTACATGATACGCCGGCCCGCCGACATTCATCCGAGCGATGACCCGGAGGACTCGGATCCGAGAGTCAAGCACAGCCACCGGCGCCTTTCATCGCTTGTCCTCTCACCGGTCGATCTCTCCTGGCTCGTTGGCGCCGCCGTACCCGCCCGCAAAGGCGAACAACGGACCCCACTTAGAAGGGCGGCCGAGCGTACTGAGCAAACATGGCTACGGGCGCGGGACTACGAGACTATGAAATTATCTCTAACCTCCAGGCCGAAGGGTGAGAAGCGGACAGCGGGGAGGCAGGCTCCGTGGCTTTCCTTAGCCCCCGCGTCCGCTGGTTCCGAGGGGCCCCAACTTGAGATACCTCATCACCGGAGGAGCGGGCTTCATCGGCTCGCACCTTGTCGATGCCCTCACCACCCGGGGGGACAGCGTCTTGGTGCTGGACGACTTGAGCACCGGACGCCGAGAGAACCTCGAGCACGTCGTGAGGTCCGACCTCGTCGAGTTCGTCGAGGGGTCAACCCTCGACGCCGAGCTGGTGGACGAGTGCATGCGTTCGGTGGACGCCTGCATGCACCTGGCCTCGGCGGTGGGCGTGCAGCTCGTGGTGCAGAGGCCGCTCGACACGCTTACGAGCAACGTGCGGGGCGCGGACACGGTGATCTCGGCGGCGGCGCGGCACAAGCGCTGGTTGCTCTTCACCTCCACCTCAGAGGTCTACGGGAAGAACTCCGAGGGTGCCCTCGAGGAGGGTTCGGACCGGATCCTCGGCTCACCCATGAAGGCGCGCTGGGGCTACGCGATCGCCAAATCCTTCGCTGAGGCCCTCGTGCACGGCTACGTCCGCGAGCAGGGCGCGCGAATGGTGGTGGTTCGACTGTTCAACACCGTAGGGCCGCGCCAGTCGGGGGCCTACGGGATGGTGCTTCCACGCTTCGTGCGCCAGGCCCTCGATGGCGAGCCGCTCACCGTCTTCGGTAACGGCACGCAGTCGCGGTGCTTCGTGCACGTGCTCGACACCGTTCACGCTCTCGTGCTTCTCAGCGAGTCCGAGGAGGCTGTGGGCAATGCCTACAACGTGGGGTCCACCTTCGAGGTCCCGATCATCGAGCTCGCGCGCAGGGTTCGCGAGCGGACGGGGTGCGATTCTGCGGTCAATCTCGTCCCGTTCGATGAGGCCTACGACGCGGGCTTCGAGGAGCTCGGCCGCCGTAAGCCGGACACCTCTGCGATCGAGAGCCTCACCGGGTGGCAGCCGAGCCGGACGCTGGACGAGACCATCGATGACGTGATCGCCTTCGAGCGGAGCGCCAAGGCGCGCCCCCGGGGGAACCTGCGGCTTGCCGGATGAGACGAGGGTCCTCGGCGCTTTTGTCCTTGCCCTGATCGCCGCATTGGCGGCCACACCGGTCGCCATTCGCGTGGCTCGGCGGGTCGGCTTCTACGACCGTCCCGTGGGGTACAAGGGCCACGGAAGCCCCACCCCGTATCTGGGCGGCGCGGCGGTGCTCTCCGCGTTCCTTCTCGGCGCCCTCTCGCTCGGCGGCGGCGCCACGCGGCTCGCGCCGATCGCGGGGTGCGCGCTCGCGATGTGGCTGGTCGGCACGCTGGACGATCGCTTCACCGTGCTCCCGCAGCTACGAGTGGCCATGGAGGTGGCCGCCGCGGCCGTGCTCTTCGGTGCCGGGCTCGGCTGGTCGGTCTTTCCGAGCGAGGTGGCGAACTTCCTGCTCACCGCGCTGTGGGTGGTCGGGCTGGTGAACGCCTTCAACCTCATGGACAACATGGACGGCGCCACGAGCACGATCGCGGCGCTCTCCGCCCTGGGCGCGGCCGTGCTCGCTCTCGTGCTCGGCGACGTGCTCCTGGCCGTGCTCGCCGTCGCGCTGTGCGGCGCGCTCGTAGGCTTTCTCCCCTACAACCTCGCCGCCCCGTCGCGCATCTTCCTGGGGGACGGCGGCTCGATGCCGATCGGCTTCGTGGTGGCCGCCGTGATCATGGCACTGCCAATGGGCGGCGAGCTCGGCTGGCATCACCTGCTGGCCGGGGTGCTGCTGGCCGGCCTTCCCATCCTCGACACCACGCTCGTGCTCGTGTCCCGCCGCCGGGCCGGGATGTCCTGTCTCCAGGGCGGGCGCGACCACCTCACCCACCGGCTGCGCTCGAGGCTTCCCTCCGCTCGCGCGGTGGCGGCCACGCTCGCAGCGACCCAGTTCGTGCTGTGCATGGCGGCCCTGGCGGTGACCCAGCTCGGAGACCTCTCGACCGTGATCGCCTGGTGCATCATCCTCGTGGCGACGGCCGGGGCCGTGATGCTGCTCGAGGGCGATACGTGGGCGCCCACGAGGGTTCCGGCCACGGTGGGTGCGCCGTCCTTCCTTGCCGCCTCACCGATGTCAGGGGGCTCAGATGGCCCCCCCGCGGCCGCCACCCCCGCCGCGCTCCCACCCATGCCTTCACCCCGCACCGCCTCCGGTCCCACCGGCTTCGAGCCCTCGCCCGAGCCGGCCGCGGCCTCGCCCACGCCGACGCCTCCCGCCGAGGGCATCCGCTCACTGGAGGGGATGCTCATTGCGCTCACGGCCCTCGCCCTCGGCCTCAGTCCCTTCCTCTACGGCTTCTACGACCTCTCGGCGTGGGGGCCGATCGCGCTGCTCCTGCTCGCCGTGCTGTTCGGGCTGGTCGTAGCCCGCCCGGCCGTGCCCCGCCCCGCGGCGCTGGTGTCGCTCGGCGGCCTTGTCGGTCTCTGGGCGTGGTCGTTGCTGTCCACCACCTGGGCCGAGTCGGCCGACCAGGCGCTCACCTCGGCCAACCGCTGGATGCTCTATGCGGCTCTACTCGCCATCCTCGTGCTTCTGCTCCGTAACGAGGCCCTAGGCAAGCTGCTGCTCGGGTGCGCCACGGCGCTGGTGCTCGCCCTCGGCCTCTACCAGCTCGGCACCATGGCCTCGGGCGAGGGACCATCCCTCTTCCTCGGCCCGCGGCTGAACGGTCCGCTCGGCTACATCAACGGTCAGGCGGCCTACCTGGTGCTCGGCCTCTGGCCGCTGGTGGCCCTGGCCGAACGAGCGCGCAGCTCGCTCCTCTCCGGCGCGAGCGTGGCCGGTGCCGTCGTGCTGGCCGCGCTGATCGTGCTGTGCCAGTCGCGGGCGGTGGTCCCCGCGCTCGTGGTCTCGGCGCTCGTGCTGCTGGTTCTGGTGCGCGGACGCAGGCGGCGGGCGTGGGTCTTGGTGGCCGTAGCCGCCGGCGTGGCGTTGCTCGCCCGCGATCTCCTCGGCATGTACTTGGGCGCTTCGACGTTCGGAGGTGTGCCCTCGTCCGCCGTTCTCGCGGAGGTGGCCCTGCGGGTAGTCGCGGTGGCCGCGCTCGTGGGCGTGGTCTGGGGCGTGCTGCACGCCCTCGCCCGGGGGGTTGCCGATGAAGCGGACGCGGGAAAGGGAGGGAAGATGCTCGCCTTCGCCTCGACAGTGGGCCTCGTGGCCCTCGCCGGCGTGGGGGCCGTGACCCTCACCCGAGTCATAGACGATCCCGTGAGCCAGATGTCGCGGCAGATCGAGAGCTTCACGAGCCTCGGGCCGTCGGGCGCGGGGACGGCGGGCCCTCGCTTCGCCTCCGCCGGCGGCAACCGCTACGAGTACTGGCGGGTGGCGATCAACCAGTTCCGCACCGAGCCGCTGAAGGGGGTCGGCGCCGGTAACTTCGACCGCACCTACTTCGCTGAGCGCCGGATCACCGAGGACGTGCGCCAGGCGCACTCGATCGAGCTGCAGGCACTCGGGGAGCTCGGACTGGTGGGTGGACTCGCGCTCGCCCTCTTCGTCGGCGGAGTGCTCGCCGGTTTCGTCCGTCGAGCCTGGGCCGCCCGGGAGAGCACCACCGACGCCGGTATGGCCGTGGCCGGCGGCGGGATGTTCATCGCCTGGCTCGTGCACACGAGCGTGGACTGGCTCCATCTCATCCCCGGGCTCACGGGCATCGCCCTGTGCGGGGCCGCGGTGCTGCTCGCCCCGTGGGTGCGCCGGCGGAGCGGTCCTCAGCGCGCCGGCATACGGCGCACCGTGGTGATCGCTTCGGCGCTGCTTGTGGTGTTCGCCGCCGTGCAGCTCGGACGCTCCACGCTGGCCGAGCGCAACCTCGAGCAGGGGCGCGCGGCACTGGCCGCCGGTGACCCCGCGCGTGCGCTCGCGGAGTCCGAGGCGTCGCTCTCCCTCAACGATGAGTCCCTGCCCGCTCACTACCTGCGCGCCGCGGCCCTGGCGCAGGCCGACGAGTACGCCGCGGCGCGGGCCACGCTGAGCGCGGCCGCGGCGCTCGAGCCGCACGACTTCGTGCCGCCGGCGCTCCTCGGCGACATCGCCGTGCGTCGCGGCGACCTTCGCCAGGCGCGAAGCGACTACGGTCGCGCCGCCGCGCTCAATCCGCGCGATGCCACTCTCGCGAAGCTCGCCCGCGATCCGCGCGTGGCGGGACTGAGGTAGCCCGCCGTGCTCGAGCC
>JBPCRE010000224.1:0-6162 GCA_050997195.1 Thermoleophilaceae bacterium | reverse complement strand
CCACTCTGGTTTCCCGGCGGTCCGCGCCGCGTGCACGCCGTGGGCGTGGTCTCGGGCGGGGGCGCCGGCTCGTTCCCCGAGGCCGCCGCCCGCGGGCTCGACGCCTTCATCACCTGCGAGCCCACCGAGCCGGCGATGGCCGACGCCGTCGAGCGCGGGGCGCACTTCATCGCGGGCGGACACTGGGCCACCGAGACCTTCGGCGTGCACCGGCTCGGAGAGCTCATCGCCGAGCGGTTCGACGTGGAGCACTCCTTCGAGTCCATCCGCAATCCGGCCTGAGTCGGGTCGATCGTCGTCGCGAGCGTCGGAATGCGGCCGGTAGCACCGCGTTTTTCAGGGCGCCGGCCCTTGCGCGTCCTCCGCATGTCGCGCTCTCACTCAAGGGACAGCGAAAAGGGAGGTTCCCCGGGATGGCCAATCACCTGACGCCCGCCGAGCTCGGTCGCGAGGCCGGCATGCATCGGAAGGAGGTCATCACCCGCTGCCTGCAGCTCGGGGTGCCGATCTTTCGAGGGCGCATCGACAAGACCCTCTTTCACATCTCGCTGAAGGACGCCCAGAAGAAGGCCCGGCCCGCCGGAGCCTGACCGCGCCTCTTAGACTGCCTCGCCGTACGAGGCGCTCGACTTGGAGGTTCACAGGATGGACGCAAGCACGATCACCCGCTCGGGCACGGGCACGGGCTCGACCACGATGGCCGACATGGTCGTGCTCGCGGCGGAGCGCTACGGCCGCTCGGCGGCGATGAGGCGCAAGGTCGGAGACGCGTGGGTGAGCGACTCCTACGCCGACCTCGGCACCGCCGCACGGGAGATCGCCCTGGGGCTCGTCGACCTCGGGATCGCCAAAGGCGACCGGGTGGCCATCCTCTCCCACACCCGTCCCGAGTGGACGGAGGCGAACTTCGGCACCCTCTGCGCCGGGGCCGTCTCGGTCTCGATCTACCAGACCAACTCCCCCGAGGAGTGCCATTACGTGCTCGAGCACTCCGAGTCACGCGCGGTGTTCGTCGAGGACGCCGAGCAGCTCGCCAAGGTCCGCGAGGTCGAGTCCGAGCTGCCGGACCTCCAGCACGTGATCGTCACCGAGCCCTTCGAGGCCATGGGCGACGCCATCTCCCTCGTTGATCTCCGCGCGCGCGGACGCGGGCGCGACGTGGCGGAGTTCGAGGAGCGGGTGGCCGCGGTCTCGCCCGAGGACCCCTGCCTCTTCATCTACACCTCCGGCACCACCGGCCCGCCGAAGGGCTGCGTCCTCACCCACGGCAACTACCGCAGCGTGTGCGACATGATCGAAGCTCGGAGCGTCCTCGAGCCGGGGGACGTGGTCTACCTCTTCCTCCCCCTCGCCCACGCCTTCGCGGTGCTCACCCAGTTCGTGGTCATCGACCTCGGGGGCACCATCGCCTACTGGGAGCGAGACCCGCTGAAGATCGTGCCCAACCTCTCCGAGGTGCGCCCGAGCTTCTTCCCCTCCGTGCCGCGGATCTTCGAGAAGATCTACACCACGGCCACCTCGAAGGTCGAGGAGGCCGGGGGCGTGAAGAAGGTGATGTTCAACACCTCGGTGGCCACCGGCCGCAGGGTGCGAGAGCTCGAGCGAGAGGGCAAGAAGCCCGGCGCACTGCTCCAGCGCCGGCACATGTTGGCCGACCGGCTCGTGCTGTCGAAGGTGCGCGCGCTCTTCGGCGGGAACCTGCGCCAGGCGCTCACCGGGGCCGCGCCCATCGCCCCCGAGATCCTCGAGTTCTTCGACGCCTGCGGGCTTCCGGTGCTCGAGGGCTTCGGCATGACCGAGACCTCCACCGCGGCCACCGCCAACACCATCGAGGAGCATCGCTTCGGATCGGTGGGCAAGGCGCTCCCCGGCGTCGAGGTGCGCATCGCCGAGGACGGCGAGGTGCTCCTTCGCGGCGCCAACATCTTTCAGGGCTACTACAAGAACGAGGAGGCCACCCGCGAGACCCTCGTGGAGGGCTGGCTGCACACCGGCGACGTAGGCCGCCTCGACGAGGACGGCTACCTCTACATCACCGGTCGCAAGAAGGACATCATCATCACCGCCGGAGGCAAGAACATCACGCCGGCCAACCTCGAGAACGCGATGAAGCAGAACCGCTGGGTCTCCCAGGCCGTGGTGGTCGGGGACCGCCGGCCCTATCTGGTGGCCATCGTGACCCTCGATCCCGACGAGCTCCCCGCCTTCGCCGATAAGCACGGGCTCCGGGCGGAGGACGTCCCGAGCTCCGCGCGGATGACGGCCGAGGTCCAGACGGTGATCGACGAGGTCAACGCGCGGGTCGGCCGGGTGGAGCAGATCAAGCGCTTCGTGATCCTCCCCCACGACCTCTCGCAGGAGACCGGCGAGCTCACCCCGACGCTGAAGGTCAAGCGAAACGTGGTGCACCAGAAGTACGCCGCCGAGGTGGAGGCGCTCTACCGCTGACCGCGGCGCCGCCGTGTGCCACGCTTGGGCCGTGCCACTCAACGACCCCACCGACACGGGCGGCATGTTCCTCCGGCGGCGCCCGGGCACGGCCACCGTGCACTACCGGGAGGTGGTGGCGCCGGCGAGCCGCGCTCGCGCTCGGTTCGATCGCGCGCTCGCCGCGCTGCTCCTGGTGCTCGAGACCCTGGTGGGCCTCTCGCTGTGGGGCCCCCAGCCGGTGGCCTGGCTCTGGGTGGGGTCCCAGATCGAGTACCTGTCCCGCTCGCCGACGCTCGGCGTCCTCTGCGCGTTCCTCGGAATGCTCGCCACCCTGCTCGTGACCATCGCGGTGATGAAGCGGATCGACCGGGCGTGGAAGCTCGTGCGGCGCGCCGCCGGCTACGACCAGCGCTCCGGCGCGATCGAGTGGATCTTCGTGGTGTCGGTCACCATCGCCGTCTCGATCGGGCTCGTGTGGTTCGTGTTCTTCGCGAGTCCGGCGGCGCAGCTCGGCCCTCAGGGGTAGGGCCGCCCTTGGGCCTCCTCGACTACTACCGCCGCTACGAGGAGATCGATCCCGCGGAGGTCAACCGGGGGCTTCGCGAGCGCCGCCGGCGCGAGCGCCGGCTCGCCCTCGAGCACGTGGCGGAGCTCGACCTCTCGAGCACGGAGTGGCCCGAGCTCCCGAGCGCCGAGGTGGCCAACGCGGCCATCGCCCGGGCCCGCGGGCGCCTGAACGGCTACCCGGACGCGCGCGCCGTCGAGGTGCGCGAGCTCCTCGCCGCCCGCCACGGACTCGACCCGTCCCAGATCGCGCTCGGCAACGGGGCGGGTGAGCTGATGCGCACCGCGGCCTATCTCCTGCTCGCCCCCGGCGACGAGCTGGTCACCCCGTGGCCGTCGTATCCCCTCTTCCCGCTCATGGCCTCGGCCGCCGGGGGACGCCCGGTAGCGGTCGAGATCGGCCACGGGCCCCCGAGCGTGGCGGCACTGCTCGACGCCATCACCCCTCGAACCCGGGTGATCGTCATCTGCAACCCGAACGATCCCACCGGCAGCTACCTCCCGGCCACCGACATCGCCGCGCTGCTCGCACAGATCCCCGAGGGCGTGCACGTGCTCCTCGACGAGGCCTACGCCCAGTTCCAGGACGTCGAGCACGAGGACGCCGGGCTCGCGCTCGTGCACGAGCACCCGAGGCTCTTCGTGTTTCGCACCTTCTCGAAGGTCTACGGGCTCTCGGGCCTCCGGGGCGGCTACGTGGTGGCCTCGACGGCCGCGTCGTCGGCCCTCGAGGCGCTTGCGCCGGTGAACGGAGTCAACGCCATGACCCAGGCTGCCCTGGCCTACGCGCTGCGTCGCGGCGATGCCGAGGTGGCCCGCCGGCGCGACTCGGTGCTCGAGGGCCGCACCCGGCTCTTCGGGGGACTCGCGGAGATGCCCCTCGAGGCCGCTCCGAGCCAGGCCAACTTCGCGTGGCTGCGGCTGCCCGGGGTGACGGGCCCGGATCTCCGAGCCCGCCTCGAGCGGTCGGGGATCATCGTGGCCGCCGGCGGGGCGCTCGGCGACGAGCAGCACGTTCGCGCCGCCGTGCGCGGCTCGGCGGGGGTCGAGCGCCTGCTGGCCGGCCTCGCCCGGGCCAGCGCGAGCGCATAGAAGGCGGCGCTCGGGCCGACCGATAGCGGTCTAGCCGTCCTCGTCCTCCTCCTCGTAGAGGCCCTCGAAGACGTCACCGTAGTGGTCATAGACCGTGTGGCGCTTGACCTTCATGGTGGGCGTCAGCTCGGCTTCGTCCACGGAGAGGTCGCGATCGAGGATGGCGAACCTCTTGACCTGCTCGATCTGCGCGAGATCCTCGTTGGCCGTGCTGATCGCCTTCTGGATCTCGCCGCGCACCCTCTCGTCGTCCACCATCTGCCGGGCCATCCTCTCGCGGTTGAGATCGCGGGTGCCGGTCCGATCGGCCAGCGCCTCCCGTTCGTCCTCGTCGAGGGTCACGAGCGCGACCACGTAGTTCCTCTCGTTGCCGTAGACCACGGCGTTGGACACCCAGCGGCTCTCGGCGATCCGCGCCTCGATCCTCCCGGCCGGGATGTTCTCGCCGCTCGAGGTCACGAGGATGTCCTTCTTGCGGCCGGTGATCGAGAGGAAGCCGCCCTCGTCGATCGCGCCCACGTCGCCGGTGTGCAGCCACCCGTCCTCGTCGATCGCCTCGCCCGTCTCCTCCTCGTTGCGCCAGTAGCCCTGGAACACGTGTGGACCCCGGACGAGGATCTCGCCGTCCTCATCGGCGATGCGCACCTCGCTCCCCTCGAGCGGCTTGCCCACCGTGCCGAAGCGGAAGGCCTCGGGCGTGTTGACCGCCACCACGGTCGAGGTCTCGGTGAGGCCGTAGCCCTCCACCACGAGCACCCCACAGGCGTAGAAGAACTCGAGCACGTGCTCGGGGGCCGGCGCGGCGCCGGCGATGGCCAGCCGGAGGCGCCCGCCGAACATCTCGCGGAGGTCGGTGAGGACCTCGTTCTCGGCCAGGGCGTGCCCGAGCTTGAGCAGTGGGCCGGGGCGCTTCCCCGTGTGCTCCTTCTCCTGGACGCGACGACCGGTCTCGATGAGCTTCTCGAAGATCGTGCCCTTCGGCCCCTCGGAGGGGAGCTGAGCCACGGCGTGGCTGTGGAGCTTCTCGAAGATGCGCGGCGTCGCCGGGTAGTGCGTCGGGCGGATCTCCTTCAGGTCGTCCATCAGGCGCTCCCGGTCGCCGCTCCAGAACGCAAGCTCCGCGCCCACGCTGAGCGCGAGCATCTGCATCATGCGCGTCAGGGTGTGCGCCAGCGGGAGGCCGATCTGGATCACGGCGTCCTCGCCGGGGTCGATGGCCTGAGCGAGCATCTCGCAGTTGGCCCGGTAGTTGCCGTGGGTGAGCATGCAGCCCTTGGCGGGGCCCGTGGTGCTCGACGTGTAGATGAGCGAGAACAGGTCGCCGCTCGAGATGCCCTCCACCCGCTCGTCCACCTCGCCCTCGTCCACGTCCGCGCCCCCCTCGACGAGCTCCTCGAGGGAGATGGCGTCCTCGCCCGTCCCCCCGAAGAGCACCACCTGCTCGAGATCGGACAGCTCCTGACGGCTCTCCTCGACCTTGCCGAGCTGGCGGGAGCCCTCACAACACCAGCTTCGAGCCCGAGTCGGCGAGCACGTGCCGGGCCTCCTCGGCCGAGTTGGTGTGGTAGACGGCGACCACCACGGCGCCCGCGCACAGCGCGCCCAGGTCGCACAAAGTCCACTCGACGCGGGTGTCGGCGAAGATGGCCACGTGATCGCCCGGCTCGATGCCGAGCGCGATGAGGCCTCGAGCGATCTCCCTCACGCGCGTTCCCAGATCCTCGTAGGAGAGGCCGGCCCGCGCCACCGCGGCGCAACGCACCGACCGATCCTGCGCTCAGCCCTCCTCGGACTGCCGGAGCACGGCCCCGGTGGTCTGCTCGAAGATCCGTCGCCAGGCGCGGGTCCGCTCGGGCACGCTGTCGGCCTGGTCCATCACCTTGCGCACCCGCGAGAGCGAGATCTCGATCCCGTGGCGCTCGCAGATAGCGCTCAGCCGATCGTAGTCGTCGGCCAGCTTCCCGATGACCGACTCGAACCCGTGGCGCGCGATGTCCACCCGCTTGGAGAAGTTGAGGATGTTGGTCTCGAACATGAGCTCGTCGTTGGGGTCGGGCTCGACGAGGAGGATGTCCA
>JBPCRE010000222.1:0-3738 GCA_050997195.1 Thermoleophilaceae bacterium | reverse complement strand
TCACTCTTATGCTCGGGTCCCCCCGCGCGACACCGCTCGGTCTGGCTGCCGTGCGCATGTGCGCCCCCGCGTTTCTTCCTCGTCCCCTCGGCCGAGCGGCAGGGCGCCGGGTCTCGACGGCGAGGGCGGAGACGACGCGCCCGCCTATGCCGCCTCAGCGCAGGCCGAGGCGGCGAAAGTGGCTCGCGAGGAGCGCGGGATCGGCCCGCAGCCGACGATCCGCCATGCCGCAGACCCACACTCGCGCCGTCGGAGGAAGCGAGGGGGACCATGGGGCGAGCAGGCGCCGGGCGACGTGTGGCAGAGTCCGCGCCAGGCTCGGGAGTGCGACGGAGAGAGGCCTCTCTCGTTCGCCGCCCGGGGAGCGTCGGGGGAGAGGGCGACACCATGGCGGGGACCATCCCGCGCTCGAGCGAAGACGACTACACGGACGAGGCCGCCTCCAAGCGGCTCGAGTTCGTACGCCAGCAGACCGGCGCGACCCTCGAGCACGTCGGCTCCTACTCCTTCGACGCCGCGCTCGCCCAGGGCAACGTGGAGAACTTCACCGGAGTCGCTCAGGTGCCGATCGGCCTGGCCGGGCCGCTGCTCGTGAACGGCGAGCACGCCCAGGGCGAGTTCTACGTGCCGATGGCCACCGCGGAGGGCACCCTCGTGGCGAGCTACAACCGCGGCATGAAGCTCGTTCGCGCGGCGGGCGGGGTCACGGCCACGGTCATCGACGACGCCATGCAGCGCGCGCCGGTCTTCATGTTCCCGAGCGCGCGCGAGGCACGGGACTTCCGAGCCTGGGTCAACGAGCACTTCGAGGAGATCAAGCGCGAGGCCGAGTCCAGCACGAGCATCGGGAAGCTGCGGAACATCGAGCACTACCCGGCGGGACGCCTCGCCTACATGCGCTTCAACTACACCTCCGGGGACGCCGCCGGGCAGAACATGTCCGGCAAGGCCACCTCGGCGGCGTGCGACTGGCTGAACGCGAACTACGAGGGCATCGAGCACTTCTACCTCGAGTCCGGCTTCGCCACGGACAAGAAGACCTCCCAGATCAACATCCTCAACACCCGCGGCAAGCGGGTGGTGGCGGAGATCACCGTCCGGGCCGAGCTCTTCGAGCGCGAGATGCACGTCCCCACCGACCTCGTCTACCGCGCCCGCCAGATCGCCACCGTGGGCAGCTTCATGGCGGCCACCAACAACAACGGCTCCCACTCGGCCAACGGCATCGCCGCGATGTTCATCGCCTGCGGTCAGGACGCAGCCAACGTGGCCGAGTCCTCGGCGGCCGTGGTCTACGCCGAGCTGCGCCCCAACGGCGACTACTACTACTCGATCACCCTGCCGGCGCTCATCGTGGCCACCTACGGCGGCGGCACCGGCCTCGCGACCCAGCGCGAGTGCCTGGAGGTGCTCGGCTGCTACGGCGAGGGCAAGGTGCGCAAGCTGGCCGAGATCGTGGCCGCCACCGTGCTCTGCGGAGAGCTCTCGCTGGGCGCCGCCGTGGCCGCCGAGGAGTGGGTCTCGAGCCACGACCGGCTGGGGCGCAACCGGCCTTAGCCGAGAGGGTTCGCCGGCCGGTGGCGGATCGCGCCAGCCGAAAGGGTTGGGAAGCAACTGGTAGCGTAACCCCAGTGAAGACCTCGATGGACTCGGTCGGACGCATCGTCGTTCCGAAGCCGCTGCGGGAGGCGCTCGGGCTCGCCGCGGGATCGACCGTCGACATCTCCCGCTACGGCGCCGGACTGCAGCTGATCCCAGCGGGGCGCACCGCTCGGCTGGTCGATGAGTCCGGGGTCCTGGTCGCCACGGGCGAGACGGCCGTCGACGACGACGCGGTCTTCGGGCTGATCGACTCCGGGAGGCGCTGACCACGCTCGGGCTGGACACGAGCGTCGCGGTTCCGCTGCTCGTGCAGACCCACCGAGCGCACCCGGCCGTCGTTCGCTGGTGGGGCGGCCGAGAGGTCGCGCTCTGCGGTCACGCGCTCGCGGAGACGTACTCGGTCCTCACGCGCCTGCCCGGTGACCTCCGGTTGGCGCCAGCCGACGCGGCCCGACTCCTGGACGAGCGGTTGCCCGAGCCACTGCTCCTGGGCTCGAAGGTGGCCGCTCGCCTGCCGGACGTGCTCGCCCGGCTCGGGATCGCCGGCGGCGCGGTCTACGACGCGCTCGTGGCACTCGCCGCCCTTGAGCACGGTGTAGATCTCGCGACGCGCGACGTCCGCGCCCGGGGGACTTACGAGGCTGTGGGGGCGCGCGTCGTCGTCGTCGTCGGTTGACCGCCGGTCGAGCAACACCGGCTCGCGGCCCCGCGCGGACCGAGGTCGTGGGGCGCCAAGCTCCTCCGCGTCCCGTAAGCCGTGTCCTCGCCGCGTTGAGCATCGGCGTACGGCCGAGCGCGCTGCCCGGGTGTCGGCAGTTAGGATCCGCCCTCATGATCAGCAAACTTGACTTCATCGGCATCCCGTCGCAGGACGCCGAGCGCTCACGCAGCTTCTACATCGAAACGCTCGGGCTTCGCCCCGACGAGCACTCGCGCTTCGAGGCCTGGCTCGGGGAGACCTGCTTCGGCATCTGGGAGCCGGAGCAGCTCGGCATGGACTTCGCGCCGCAGAAGAACGCCCATCCCGCCCTGCACGTCGAGGACGTCGCGGCGGCGCGCGCCGAGCTCGAGGCCAAGGGTGTCGTGTTCGCCGGCGAGACCATGGACACGGGGGTCTGCCACATGGCGCTGTTCACCGACCCGGACGGCAACGACCTCATGCTCCACCACCGCTACGCGCCCTACGGCTGAGCGAGGTACCGCGGGCGAGGTCCATCACGTCCAGGTGCCTCAGCATCGCCTGCCACGCGTACTGGCTGGCGCGAGCGGTAGCCGCGACGTCCCCGTCGGGGGGTGACCGGGAGCCCAGCGGGTTGAGGAAGTGTCCGGCGCTCTCGTAGCAGTGATGCTCGACGAGGGCGCCCTTCCCCCCGCGCGGTCCATCCCCCGCAGATCAGTGCCTGCCGTCCCGGTCGCGAGTGCCCGTTCCCTCGGTAGAGCTAAGCGCGTATACTATATGCGTACTTAGTATTGCCGAGACCTACGGAGGAACTCATGTGGCAGTTCGAGCACAGCATCGAGACCAGGGCGAGCGCCGAGGCCGTCTGGCGCCTCTACCGCGACGTGAGCACATGGCCGAGCTGGGACGAAGGCATCGAGGCGGTCGAGCTGCACGGGCCCTTCGAGCCGGGAGCTGAAGGGGTTCTGACCCCGGTTGGACAGGAGCCGCTGCCCTTCCGCGTGGTCGAGGCCACCCCGGGGCGGGGCTTCGCCGACGAGACCGCGGCGCCCGGCGTCGTTCTCCGCTTCATCCACCGGCTGCTACCCCTCGACGGTGGCGGGACCCGGATCACCCACCGCGTGGAGATCGACGGAGCGGCGGCCGAAGAAGTGGGAGCCCAGGCGGGGCCGCAGATCACGGCGGGCATCCCGGACACCATGGAGTCGCTCGCCCGCCACGCCCTCGGGAAGGAGGCCCACGCGTGAGCGAAGCGGGCCGGCGCTCGGCCTGGGACAGCCCGGGCTTTCTTCTCTGGCACGCCACCCTCCGATGGCAGCGGGCGGTCGCCGCGGCCCTGCGGCCGCTCGGGCTCACCCACGTCCAGTTCGTCCTCCTCGCCGGCGCGTGGTGGCTTGCTCAAGGAGACCAGCACCCGAATCAGCGAGAGCTGGCCGATCACGCCGGCACCGATCGGA
>JBPCRE010000250.1:0-11059 GCA_050997195.1 Thermoleophilaceae bacterium | reverse complement strand
TCTCCTGAGTCGGCCTCCCGCGAAGCCTCCCTCTGCTTCCCCTCCTGACGCGCGGATAGCTTCGCCATCCGGGGTCTTCGGGTCTCGGCTTGGCCCGCCAAGCCTTCGACCCTGCATCCCCCGCCTGGCTCGCTCTCCGCGCGTCAGGGCGTCGGCTGAGGGTTCGGCCGTGCTGGCGGGCGCTCGGTTCCCGGAGCCCGCCGCCGGGGGTCTCTCGAGCGGCCCGACCCGCGAGGGCGGCCAGTAGGTGAAGAAGGCCTCGCCCACGATCCACTCCTCGGGGACCGGGCCCCAGAAGCGGCTGTCGCTCGACTCGTCACGATTGTCGCCCATGACGAAGAAGTGATCGGGCGGGACGACGATCGGCCGTGGCAGATTGCAACTCGGTACGCGGCACGCGCCGGCGGACGGACGAGGCTTCGGCTCGCCGTTCCGAACTACGCGACCGTCGCGAACCGCCACCCGATCGCCCGGTCCGGCGACCACCCGCTTGATGTACGTGTCTGACGAGCGCCGCGGCGAGGGCCTGGGACAAGCGCTCTCGAGGTCTACCGGTACCCCGCACCGCCCGGCCGCAGCGGTGGCCGGCGGGTGGAACACCACCAGATCACCCACCTCTGGCCTTCCGAGGCGCCCTCCGATCCGATCGACGAGGACCCGTTCTCCTACTGCGAGGGTGGGCAACATCGACCCGCTCGGGATGCGGTAGGGCTTGACCACAAGCGCCTGGATCGCGAAGGCCAGTCCGACGGCCACCGCGACCACGCGGATCCATTCGCCTGGGCCGCCGGTGCTCCGATGGAAAGAAGAATGCTGCGTCGGCCCCCGCCCGACCGCACTCGAACGAGTGGACGCCATCGCCGCTTACCCTCCCGCTTCGTCGGTCTTGGCGCGTCCTTCGGTTTCACGGGTCCCCGCCTCTTGCATCGCCACCTGGTCGAGGCTGGTCCTCGGAGGTGAAGCACGACTGAAGGCAGTTCGATCGCTGACTCATCCCCTGGCGACTCAGCGACGACGACGGCGGCGTTCAGCGTTTCTCGAGCTTCACCGGAAGCGTCCCCTCCTCACCTCGGGCCGACTCGACGGCGAGTCGCAGCGGACGCTCGCCGAGGACCCCCTCCGGTACCTCGAACAGAGCCAGCAGACCGGGCCCGACGCGAGCGGGTAGCGTCTGCCCCGCAGGAGCGCACTCACCCTCGCTCAGCTCACGAGCCTCGTAGGCCACTCGGTTTCCCTTCAGGGAGACCCTCGATCCAACCGGACCCGACGGCCCAATCAGTTGCAGATCCTCGACAGTATTCACCGCGCCGCCGGTAGCGTTGCAGACCACCAGGAAGACTCCCAGGAGAGGGCTGTCCGAGGGCGGTGTGCGTCCTTCGAGATAGACCCGCTCACCCGGATCGCTCGGATCGAGCTCGCGGGCGCCGTTGATGGTGTAGATCACGCCGTCGACTGTGGTGCTCGCAATCCGAGTCAGGGGCAGATCCTCGGAGGGTGGAGGCGTCCCGCACCCGCTGGCCGCGAGGACCACGACGACGCACGCCACGATGGTCCCCAAGGCCCGTCGGCCGGCGCGGGCGTCGTCTTCAAAGTGTCGCCCGAAACGGGGCGCGGCTCCCGAACTCACCCGACGCCCTGCAGCATCTCGAGCTCCTATCGATTGCGTCCCTTGCCGGCTGCGGCCAAGGCTACTCCCGCACCGGGCGTCGGTGAGCGGCTCACCGACGCCCGCCCTTCGTCATGACCGGGAGCCCCACCGGAGACCTCTACGGCGGTCCCGGAGGGCGTGCTGGCGCTCCTCGTGGGCCTCATCCTGGCGCTCCTCGTGGGCCTCATCCTGGCGGACTGGTCTCCCGGCCGGCGTCCCTCGCAGCCGCCGTTCGTCAGCTATCGGCCTGCACTTCAATCGACTGCGCGACGACCGCCGGCCGGTTGGCGAAGTTCCCAAGGATCTCGTCGTCCGGTTGGCTCGGTCCGTCCAGGCGCAGCTGATCGGGGTCGAGGGGCCGAACCGGTCCGACCACTCGCACCCTGTCGCCCTCTCGAGGGCGAGGCTGGCCCAGGTCGGCCGTCAGGGCGACGAGCTCCTCATCGAGGATGAGCGCCCCCGAAGGGCGCACATCGCTCACCCTTCCGCTTACCGAAACGATCCGCCCGTAGAAGTCGCGGGGCCGCTCGACGACCTCCTCGGTGGAGCGAGCTTCGGCCACCGGGGTGGTGCGGGCGCTGAAGCGCGCAGAGTCGGCGAGCACGGCCGGATCGCCTGCGCGCTCTCCGAGGTCGTCCCCCACGAAGCTGTCGAACTCGCGCCTGAGGCTTACGCCGACATCGCGCTCGAAGACCGCGAGATCAAACCTTCGCACCTCCCCCGCTACCGTCACGGCGTCTCCCTCGAGGATGGGACGAGTACTCGAGCGCCCGGTCGGAGTGGCGAGGGGTGCCTTGGTAACCACAAGCAGATCGGGTCCCAAGAAGCCGAACTGACCGACGGTGAACGCTCGCGGGGAAAGGATCTCCCTGACCTGCCCGCTCACCTCGGCCGGGTCGTTGACGAAGCTCTGCGGGTCATCGACGATCCGCTCCAAGGTCGTCTTTGCTACCGCAGGACGCGGCTCGTTCTCCTCGTCATCGAAGGCGAACGCGCCGATGACGAGCCCGAGCCCGACGCCGAGCAGGAGCGCGACGGGTACGGCCAGGCCGCTGCGACCCTTCTTGTGCTGCGCACCCCCGCCAGTGGAGCTTCGCTGATTCCCGGCAGCTTGCACGATGGGCCTCCTCGGGGCTTGGGTTGTGCTGGCGGCCGACGACCGGTCAACCGCGCAGACCGCATGGCCCCCTGGATCTAAGCGCCACCTGTAAAGCGCTTGTAATGACTCAGGCGATGTGGGGCCGGCGTGTCCGAGATCTGACAAGCACTGCACGGGCCTACACCCGCACGAGCGAAAACGCCACGTCTCGTGCGCAGGCGGTTAGCGCCCTGCGTTTCAGGGGTAAGCCAACCCGCTGACCAGTGGCCGCTCCTGCTCACCAATCGCTCAGCTCTGCCCGCGGGCCTCGCGTCCGGCCATGAGCCTCCGCGCTCGCTACGGGACGCTGTTCGCCCTCGGCGCGCTGGCGGCCACCTGCGCCATTCTCGCGCTCGCCCTGTTCGGAGCCTTCGGGCGTCAGGGCCTCGGCGGGAGCCCCCTATCGGCCAGCCCGCCTGCCGGGGAGGCCGGCCTCGAGGGCCGCATCACGGGCATCTACCGACGTGCCAGCCCCGGTGTGGTGTTCATCCAGGCCGAGGTGGTCCAGGAGGGCCAGTCGCCCTTTGGCCCTCGGCAGCGCGGCGGCGTGGCCACCGGCACCGGCTTCGTGCTCGACGAGGAGGGCTTCATTCTCACCAACGCCCACGTGGTCGAGAACGCCCGCCGCGTTCGGGTGCGAACCGACGCGAACACGCTTGTCGGCGCCGAGGTCGTCGGCAGCGATCTCTCCTCGGATCTCGCCGTCCTGAAGGTCGACGCTCGAGCGACGGACCTTCCCCCACTGCCGCTCGGAGATTCCCGCTCGGTGAAGGTGGGCGACCCGGTGCTCGCTCTCGGCAACCCCTTCGGGCTCGAGGACACGATCACGAGCGGAATCGTCTCCGCACTTCAACGCCAGATCACCGCTCCCGACGGGTTCAGCATCGAGGGGGTGATCCAGACCGACGCGGCGGTCAACCCGGGCAACTCCGGAGGCCCTCTTCTCGACGCGGAGGGGCGCGTGATCGGGGTCAACTCCCAGATCGCCACGGCTGGACCGCAGTCTCGCGGATCTGTCGGCATCGCCTTCGCGGTGCCGATCGAGACGGCGAAGCGGATAGTCCCCGAGCTCAAGGCCGACGGGGAGGTGGAGCGCCCCTTCTTGGGGGTCAGCACGATCGCAGTCACCTCCTCGCTCGCGAGCGAGCTCAGCCTGACGGCCCGGCGCGGCGCGTTGGTGGTCAGCGTGGCTCCGGGGAGCCCCGCCGACCGAGCGGGACTGCGGGGCGCCGCTCGGGGGTCGACGGGCGCGCTGGGACCGGGAGGTGACGTCCTCGTTCGCGTGGATGGAAGGGACGTCGACTCGCCGGAGGACGTGTCCGGAGCGATCGGCGACAACGAGCCGGGCGACGTCATACCGGTCGAGGTGGCGCGAGCCGGGAAGCGCGTGCGCACCCAGATCCGTCTGGGTCAGCGACCCCGGTAGACCGGCATGCGCCCGATCGGCCGTCGACTCATCCGCGTGCTCTCCGCACCGCTCGCTCTCGTCGCTCTCGCCGTCGGATGCGGCACCGAGAGCGACGGCCCCCGGCGGTTGAGCGTCGAGGAGATTTTCGCCGCCCCAGCCGAGCCCAGCGAGGAACTCGTCACCGCGGGTCGCGCGCTTCCGATTGGGGACTTCGGGTTCGTCCTCGCGGGGAGGGACAGGTCTATCCTCGTGGCCGTACCCCCCAGGCGAGCACGCCGACTCGCGCTCGGTCAGCGGATCGAGGTCCTCGGCGAGGTGGGCCGCTTGACGCAAGCCGAGTCGATCGAGGTCGCGAACGCCTTCCAACGCGACCGCGATCTCCGCTCGGACTACCGACGGCTCGCCGCCGTTGTCGCCCCGAGCACGGCCGGGGCCCCGATACTCCGTCTCGAGGGCTTCGTCGGACCCAGTTCACCACCGCTCGCAAGGCGATGAGCGTCGGCGCGCTGGTGGCGCGGGTGGCGGCCACGGTGGGCGTTGCCACGGCCCTGGGCGCCATCGCCGGCTGTACCGGTGGGGAGACCGGCGACGCTCCTCGCGAGCGCCGTCCTCCCACGGTGGTCGCGCTCGACGGGTCCCCGCTCCTCTTCCCGCTCGTGTCGCGCGCGGGCGTGGAGTTCGAGGCGCGCGAGCCTGACGTCGACGTGGACGTGCGCCGCACCGGCACCGAGGAGGGCTTCGACGCGCTGTGCGCCGGGACGGCCCCCGTCGCGCTCGCCGCACGCCTGATCAGGGCGAAGGAGCGGGCGATCTGTCGCCAGAACGGCAATATCCTTCGGCTGTTGCCGATGGCCAACGAAGGGCTCGCCGTGATCGCCCATCCCGACCTCGAGATCGAGTGCCTGAGCACCTCAAGTCTGCGCCGGCTGTGGCGGGCCGGCTCGAGCGTCCGCGAGTACGGCGACCTGGGCCAGCGCCTTCCGGAAGTGCCCATCGCCACGTTCGGCCCTCCCACCGATTCGGAGAGCTTCGACTTCTTCACACGCAGCGTCGTGGGCCGCGAGGGCAGCATGCGCGAGGAGTACCGACCCACTCGCCGCCCCGCCGAGCTCGTCGATCGGGTGGCCGCCACCCCGGGCGCGATCGGATACGTGGGCTATGCCGAACTCGCTCGGGCGAGCGGAGCCGATCGCGTGCGCACCGTGGCCGTCGACGCGGAAGAGGGATGCGTATCGCCCAGTCTGGAGACAGTGAAGTCCGGGCGCTACCCACTGGCGCGCACGCTGTACGCCTACGTCAACCTCGAGGGCCTACGGCGCGCGAAGGTGGGCCGGTTCCTCGCGTTCACGATCGATCGCCACGAGAGCCTGACGAAAGGCCTGGGCCTCGTTCCCATGAGTCGTGCGCAGGTCCGGAAGGCACGGGCGGTCGTCGGCGAGCCACGCCTTCCCCAAGCTGTGCCCGCCGGTTGACGGACCGGACGGGGAAGCTGGGGCAAGGTCCGGGGGATCGACGCGCGACCGGCGAGCTCGCCGCCGGCCTGCGTGTGGAGGTTTCCTCGATGCGACGCGCCAGCCAGATCGCGGTGTTCAGCGCGAGCTTCCTCCTCGGGCGTCGCGGCGATTGCGGTGGTGGCCCTCGTGCTCGCGCGCCTTCGGATCGTGGTCATTCCCGTGGTGGCGGCGCTGTTCGTGACCGCGATACTCAGTGTCCCGTTCCGGTGGCTCCGCGCCCGAGGCGCGCCTCCGACCCTCGCCGCCCTTGGGGCGATCGTCGGCCTCCTGATCGCGTTGGCCGCGGCCGTGGGGCTCGTCGTTCCGTCCGTGGTAAGAGAGTTCGCCAGCCTCGAGATCGGAGTCAGGCAAGGACTCGGCCAGGTCGGGGCCTGGTTGGCGGAGGGCCCGCTCGGCTTCTCCCAGCAGCAGATCGATCGAGTGGTTGATCGATCCTTGAGCGGGCTCGGACTCGGTGGAACGGGAGGTCTCGTACAGGGACTGCTCACCGGCGCGGTGGTGGCGGCAGAGGTCCTCGCCGGGGCGGTGCTCGCCGTAGTGCTCGCCTTCTTCTTCGTCCGGGACGGGCCGAGCATGTCGCGCTGGGTGGTGGATTGCCTTCCCGGCGCCATGCGCGAGACGGCGTGGCTTCGAGCGCACGCGGCCTGGTCCACCCTGCGCGACTACGTCGGAGGCATCGCCGTCGTGGCCGTGGCCGACACCGTCGGCATCGGACTCGCACTGCTCCTCATCGGCGTTCCTCTCGTCGTTCCACTCATGGTCCTGGTCTTCCTCGGGGCGTTCTTTCCCGTCATCGGTGCAACGGTTGCCGGCTTGGTCGCCGTCCTCGTGGCCCTGGTGGCGAAGGGTGGGTTCGCCGCGCTCCTCACCCTGGCTGCGGTCCTGCTCGTGCAGCAGATCGAGGGAAACCTGCTCTATCCAGTCATCGTCGGGCGTCGCGTGCGGCTACATCCTGCCGTCACGCTCCTCTCGTTCGCGATCGGAGCGTCGGCAGCGGGGATCCTCGGTGCCCTCGTGGCCGTTCCGCTCGCGGCGATGATCGGCAGTGCCATCAAGCTTCCCGTCGAGGAGTCGACCCTCCCGGAGGCCGACCGAGTACAGCCTTAGGGTTCGGCCGTGAGCGCTCCGGTCTCTCTGGTTCTCGCCTCGGCCTCGCCTCAGCGGCGGGCCATTCTCGAGCAGCTCGGGGTGGCCTTCTCGGTGGTGGCGCCCCACGTCGAGGAGCTGTGCGGCGGGCATCCTGCGGAGATGGTCGTGGAGAACGCCCGCCGCAAGGCGCGCGCGGTGGAGGGCGAGCGCGTGCTGGGCGCAGACACGGCGGTGGTCCTCGACGGGGCGGTGATCGGCAAGCCCGCCGGCAGGGAGCACGCCGCCGAGTTGCTCTCGGCTCTCTCCGGTCGAGCTCACGAGGTGGTGAGCGGCATCGTCCTGCGCAGCGGCGCGTCGGAGCTTGCGGGGCACGGCGGGGCGACCGTGCGCTTCCGACCCCTCGCGGCGCGCGACATCGAGTCCTACCTCGCCACCGGGGAATGGCGCGGGCGGGCCGGGGGCTACGCCATACAGCGCCGAGGGGCTGCCCTCGTCGAGGCCGTCGAGGGCGACTTCTACGCGGTGGTCGGTCTCCCGGTGGCCGAGCTCGTGCGCCTGGCCCCGGAGCTCGTCCGGGGCGGTGACCGGTGAGTCAGGAGTACGGGGAGGACATCGCGCACGACCTGCGCGACTTCGCTCGCGTCTGGATCGGTCCTGGCGAGGTTCCCGGGCACTCAGAGGACTTCGTGGCCGGTCACGGGCGGGGCGAGGGCGCCGCCGCCCTCCGGGCGATTCTCCAGGGACCACCCGGACGCTCGGTGGCCGTCCTCGGCGAGCCGGGGGTGGGCAGGTCGACGGTCATCCGCGAGGCGGCTCGGCGGCTGTGCAACGAGGGCTGGGTGGTCATCGAGGCCACCTCGGCCGACGTGAACGCTGGGATGACCTTCGTCGGTGAGCTCGAGGGCCGCGTGCAGGCCATTGCGCGTGCGGGGTATGGCCGCCGCTTGCTCTGGGTCCTTCCCGACCTCGACGCCGCGGTCTACGCCGGGGCCTTCACGGGCGATCCGCGCGGGCTCCTCGACAAGGTAATGAGCTACGTAGAGCGTGGAGAGATCCTCCTTGCCGCCGAGGTCGATCTGGACACCTGGACGTCGGTGAGCCAGATGCGTCCACGGGTGCGTTCGTTGATCGAGCCCGTGCGCCTCGAGCCGTTGGGCGGCGCGGAGACGATGCGCATGGCCTCGGCCTGGCTCGAACGACGAGGATGGCGGGCGCGGCCCGAGACCTTGGAGGAAGCGCTCGAGCTCGCCGGCGAGCACCTTCCCGAATCTGCTCCCGGGAGTCTGCTCGGTGTGGTGGCGAGGACCCAGGAGCGTCTAGCGCGACGAGGTGAGGACGGAGGGGAGGTCGCGCGTCGCGAGCTCTTGAGCACAATCTCGAGCCGCACAGGGCTGCCCCTCGATCTGCTCGACGCGAGCAGCCGCCTCGACCTCGAGGTGGTCCGGGGTTTCTTCGAGGAGCGGATCCTCGGGCAGCCCGAGGCCGTCTCGCTGCTGGTCGAGCGGGTCGCCCTCATCAAAGCCGGTCTCACCGACCCCGAGCGGCCGCTCGGGGTCTTCCTGTTCGTCGGGCCGACCGGAACGGGCAAGACCGAGCTCGCAAAGACACTCGCCCAGTTCCTGTTCGGCTCGGCGAAGCGGCTCGTGCGCCTAGATCTCAGCGAGTACCAGACCCCCGAGAGCCTCGAACGCCTGCTGGCCGGTCCCGAGGCGCCGGAGGCCGCGCCCCTCATCTCCGCCGTCAGGAGCCAGCCGTTCTCGGTGATCCTCCTCGACGAGATCGAGAAGGCGCACCCGAACGTCTGGGACGTCTTCCTCCAGCTCTTCGACGCCGGGCGTCTGACCGATCGAAGCGGGAAGACCGCCGACTTTCGACACTGCGTGGTGATCATGACCTCGAACATCGGTACCCGCCAGGCAGGGGCCCACAGTGTCGGGTTCGGAGCCGATTCGCGGGCGCCCAGCCCCTCGACCGTCAAGCGGGCCGTCGATCAGACCTTCCGCCCCGAGTTCATCAACCGGATTGACCGCATCGTGGTCTTCCGCGGCCTGGGACGGGACGTGATGCGTCGCCTGATCCGCAACGAGCTCGGAGAGGTGGCTGGGCGCCGAGGTCTGAGGTCGCGGCCCTGGGCGGTCGAGTGGGACGACAGCACGATCGACTTCCTCGTGGAGCACGGATTCACATCTGACCTCGGCGCCCGCCCGCTCAAGCGCGCCGTCGAGGACTCCGTCCTCGCTCCGCTCGCCCGGGCCATCGTCGAGCGCCAGGTGCCGTCGGGCGATCAGTTCCTCCTCGTGCGGTCCCCCGGAGGGCGCAAGATCGAGGTGCAGTTCGTGGACCCGGACACCGACGAGGTGGAGACCCTGGGAGAGGAGGCTCCCGCCCCCGACAGGCCGACGCTGAAGGCAATCGTCGCCGGCCCGGACGGGTCGCCCGCCGAGGTGGGCTTCCTACGAGAGCAGATGGGGGAGATCGGAGCCCGAATCAAGAGCGAGACGTTCGCCGAGCGCAAGCGCGCGGTGCTCTCGAGGCTGGGGGACGAGGATCTCTGGGCGAGCCCCGAGCGCTTCGACGTCCTCGGAGAGGCAGAGCTCCGCGACCGCCTCGAGGCCGGCTTCGCCACCGCGGGATCCCTGCTCGAGCGCCTCTTTCACTCTCGGCGAGACGTCGACGGGGCCTCAAGGCGACTGGCTCGGCTCTTGGCGCAGCGACTCTACGTGCTCGATGCGGCCCTTGACGGCCTGGACGCTCGAGAGCCCTCCGACGCGTTCGTGACCGTGCATTCGGCCGACGGAGACCGCGAGGACGGCTCGTTCGCCGCCCGCTTGATCGAGATGTATCGCCGGTGGGCCGACGCTCGGGGCATGCGCACCGAGACGCTGGGAGAAGGCCTGGGGAAGCATGTCGTCCTTGCTGTCTCGGGCTTCGGGAGCTACCCGATCCTCGTACCGGAGGCCGGAGTCCACCTCCTCGAGACCCCCAGCGGGCGCCGCTCGTATCTCCGGCGAAACGTTCACGTGCTGATCGCGCCACAGCCGGTCGAGCCGCCGAACGTCGTGTCCGGAGGCCGGGAGGAGCAGGCCCGGCGAGCCATTGCCGGGGTCGGGGTCTCCCCGACGGTGGTTCGGCGCTACCGGGAGGGAAACTCGCCGCTGGTGCGCGACAGCGTGCGCGGATGGCGCACGGGCCGACTCGATCGCGTGCTCGCCGGGGACTTCGACCTCTTCTGAGCGTGAATGCAGGCTGACCGCGTCCGGGCCCCGCGACGAGAATCTCTCAGGCGCTCGGCAACCCACCCGATAGAGTGCGCCAACGCGAATCCGTCCCGGACGTCCCGCCCCGGTCCTTCTCCGGTGGGTTCGCTTGGCGCCTGTCACTCTTGGCGCCTAGGCTGGTACTCGCATGGGCTTCTTCTCGTATCTCACCGGCTTCGGCGGACGCGACATGGCGGTCGACCTCGGTACGGCAAACACGCTGGTCTACGTGCGCGGGCGCGGAATCGTGCTCTCCGAGCCCTCGGTGGTGGCCATCGACTCCCGCAACGGCGAGGTGCACGCCGTGGGCGTCGAGGCCAAGCGCATGCTCGGCCGCACGCCGGGCACCATCTCGGCCATCCGGCCACTGAAGGACGGGGTGATCGCCGACTTCGACGTGACCGAGCAGATGCTCCGCCACTTCATCCAGAAGGTTCACCAGGGTCGCTTCTCCCACCCGCGCGTCGTCGTCTGCGTCCCCTCGGGGGTGACGGGCGTCGAGAAGCGCGCCGTCGAGGAGGCCACGCTCTCAGCCGGCGCACGCAAGGCGTATCTGATCGAGGAGCCGATGGCGGCCGCGATCGGAGCAGGTCTACCGGTCGCCGAGCCGACGGGGAACATGATCGTCGACATCGGCGGCGGTACGACCGAGGTCGCGGTGATCTCGCTCGGCGGAATCGTCGTCTCGCAGAGCCTCCGCGTCGGCGGCGACGAGATGGACGACGCGATCGTGACGCACATCAAGAAGGAGTACAAGCTGCTCGTCGGTCAGCAGACGGCCGAGGAGATCAAGCTCGAGGTCGGCTCGGCGTATCGCATGCGCGAGGAGGTGCAGGCCGAGGTGCGCGGCCGCGACATGCTCACGGGCCTGCCGAAGACCGTCGTCTTGAGCTCCGAGGAGATCCGGCACGCGCTCGAAGAGCCGGTCGCGCAGATCATCGACGCGATCCGCTCGACGCTCGACAAGACACCGCCTGAGCTCGCGGCGGACATCATGGATCGCGG
>JBPCRE010000072.1:0-2688 GCA_050997195.1 Thermoleophilaceae bacterium | reverse complement strand
GTAGGCCTCCGAGCCGTCGTCGTACCAGCCCTCGCCGGCCACCCACCCGAGGTGGGTCTCGAGGATCTGGCCGATGTTCATGCGGCTCGGCACACCGAGCGGGTTGAGGATCACGTCGACCGGAGTTCCGTCGGCGAGGTGGGGCATGTCGGCCTCGGGCACGATCTTCGAGATCACGCCCTTGTTGCCGTGGCGCCCGGCGAGCTTGTCGCCCTCGGCGATCTTGCGCTTCTTGGCCACGAAGACCCGGACGAGGTCGTTCACGCCCGGCGACAGGTCGTCCCCGCCGTCGCGCGAGAAGGTCATCACGTCGATGACCACGCCCTCCTCGCCGTGCGGCACCTTGAGCGAGGTGTCGCGGACCTCGCGCGCCTTCTCCTTGAAGATCGCGCGGATGAGCTTCTCCTCGGCGGTCAGCTCGGTCTCGCCCTTGGGCGTGACCTTGCCGACCAGGAGATCGCCGGAGCGAACCTCCGCGCCGACGCGGACGATGCCGCGATCGTCGAGGTTGCGCAGCGACTCCTCGGAGCGGTTCGGGATGTCGCGGGTGATCTCCTCGTCGCCCAGCTTGGTGGTGCGGGCGTCGACCTCGTACTCCTCGATGTGGATCGAGGACATCTCGTCGTCCTTGACGATGCGGTGCGAGAGGATGATGGCGTCCTCGAAGTTGTAGCCCTCCCAGGACATGAAGGCCACCATGCAGTTCTTGCCGAGCGCCAGCTCGCCCTGGTCGGTGGAGGAGCCGTCGGCGAGCACCGCGCCCGCCTCGACGTCCTGGCCGGTGCGCACCCGAGGCTTCTGATGGATGATCGTGCCCTGGTTGGAGCGCATGAACTTGTGCAGCGGGTACTCCCTCTTCCCGCCGGCGTTCTCGATCACGATCAGGGTGGCGTCCACCGATGCCACGGTGCCGGCCTCGGCGGCGAGCACCACGTCCCCGGTGTCGATCGCGGCGCGGCGCTCCACGCCCGTCCCGATGAGCGGCGCCTCGGGCTTGAGCAGTGGCACGGCCTGGCGCTGCATGTTCGAGCCCATCAGCGCCCGGTTGGCGTCGTCGTGCTCGAGGAAGGGGATGAGCGCCGTCGCCACCGACCAGATCTGCTCGGGGGAGACGTCCATCAGGTCCACGTCGTTCGGCGCTGCCGAGGTGAGCTCGTCCTCGCCCGAGCGACAGGTGACCTCCGGGCCGACGAGCTTGCCGTCCGCGCCGATCTCGGCGTCGGCCTGGGCGATGACCTGCTTCTCCTCCTGATTGGCGTCCATGTGGACGATCTCGTCGGTGACCGAGCCGTCGCGCACGATGCGGTACGGGGTGGTGACGAAGCCGTGCTCGGACACCTGCGCGAAGGACGACAGCGAGCCGATGAGACCGATGTTCGGCCCCTCCGGGGTCTCGATCGGGCACATGCGCCCGTAGTGGCTCGGGTGCACGTCGCGCACCTCGATGGGCGCCCGCTCGCGGGTGAGCCCCCCGGCGCCGAGCGCGCTCAGGCGGCGGCGGTGGGTGAGGCCCGAGAGCGAGTTGGTCTGGTCCATGAACTGCGAGAGCTGCGAGGAGCCGAAGAACTCCTTCTGGGCCGCCACCACGGGGCGGATGTTGATGATGGTCTGCGGGGTGATCGTGTCGGCGTCCTCGGTGGTGAGGCGCTCGCGCACCACGCGCTCCATGCGGTAGAGGCCGATGCGGAAGGCCTCCTGGATGAGCTCGCCGACGGTGCGAAGGCGCCGGTTGCCGAAGTGCTCGTACTCGTCGAGGCGCTCCTCGACGGGCTCGCGCGGCAGGGCCTGGGCCTCGACCGCGTAGTCCTTGATCGGCTCGCCGTTCTCGTCGATGCCGTCCTCGGGGATTCCGAGCACCTTCGGGATGGTCACGAGCTCCCGGATGAGCTCGATGATGTCGGTATGGGTGAGGGTGCGGGTGTCGAGCTCCTCGTCGACGCTGAGCCGCGAGTTCAGCTTGTAGCGGCCGACGCGCGTGAGGTCGTAGCGCTTGGTGTCGAAGAAGAGCTGGTTGAGCAGGGCGCGTGCGTTGTCCACCGACGGCGGCTCGCCCGGACGCTGCTTCTTGAACAGCTCGATGAGCGCGCCCTCCTCGGAGCGGGTGGGCTCGGTGTCGGACTCGAGCGTGTTGCGGATGTAGAGCGAGTTGTCGAACAGATCGAGGATCTGATCGTCGGCCGCATAGCCCATGGCCCGCAGCAGGACCGTGACCGGCAGCTTGCGCTTGCGGTCGATCCGGACGAAGACCTTGCCCTTCTTGTCGATCTCGAGCTCGAGCCAGGACCCGCGGGCGGGCATCAGGTTGGCTACGAAGACCTGCTTCTCACGGTCCTTCGGCTCCATGACGTAGGCGCCGGGCGAGCGCACGAGCTGGGTGACGACCACGCGCTCGGTGCCGTTGATGATGAACGTGCCGAACTCGGTCATCCACGGGAAGTCCCCCATGAAGACCGACTGCTCGCGGATCTCGCCGGTGTCGCGGTTCTGGAAGGCGACCTTCACGGTGAGCGGGCGCGCGTAGGTGAGGTCCTTCTCGCGGCACTCGGAGATCGAGGCCACCGGCTCGTCGAAGGTGATCTCCTCGAAGACCACGGCGAGGTTGCCGGTGTAGTCCTCGATCGGGGACACGTCGTCGATCGTCTCGCGCAGTCCGCCCTTCTCGGTGTCGACCAGCCAGTCGAACGAGCG
>JBPCRE010000069.1:0-13078 GCA_050997195.1 Thermoleophilaceae bacterium | reverse complement strand
CTTCTCGTCTCCCTTCAGGACCTCGGCGCCGCCGGCCTCTCCTCGAGCGCGTCGGAGATGGCCTCCAAGGGCGAGGTCGGCATCGACCTCGACGTGGCTCTGGTCCCTCTTCGCGAGGCGGACATGGAGCCGTTCGAGGTCATGGTCTCCGAGTCGCAGGAGCGGATGCTCTGTGTCGTCGCACCCGAGCGGCTCGGGGAGGTGGTGGGCGTGGCCGAGCGCTGGCTTGTGCGCGCCACCCCGATCGGGTCGGTCACGGACACCGGGCGCCTGCGCGTGCTCGACGCGGGCGTGGCCGTGGGGGACATGCCGGTCGCGGCGCTCGTGGACGAGAGCCCGGTCTACGAGCTCGCGCCCGCCGAGTCGACCGAGCCCGTGTACTCCGCCCCGCCGCGCCGGCTGGCCGCGGACGGCCCGTTCGCCGAAACGCTGCTGGCCCTCCTGCGCTCCGGCAACGTGACCAGCAAGCGCTGGGCCTTCGAGCAGTACGACAGCTACGTGGGCTCGCGCAGCGTGCGCCGCCCGGAGGCCGCCGACGCCGCGGTGCTCCACCTCGCCCACGACGGCGCGTCGGGCGCGATCGCCGTGTCGATCGACGGCAACGGCCGCCGCGCGGCCTGCGACCCCTACACGGGCGCGGTCGAGGCCGTGCTCGAGTGCGCCCGCAACCTGGCGTGCGTGGGCGCCGAGCCGCTCGGGCTCACCAACTGCCTGAACTTCGGCAACCCCGAAAAGCCCCACGTGGCCTGGTAGCTCACCTGCGCGGTCGAGGGGCTGCGCGACGCCTGCCTCGCGCTCGGGGTGCCGGTGGTGGGAGGCAACGTCTCGCTCTACAACGAGGGCGCCGAGGGCCCGATCTACCCGACTCCGGTGGTGGGGATGGTGGGAACCCTGCCCGACCCCGAGCGCGCCGCAGGCTCAGCCTTTCTCGAGCCCGGGCACGAGGTCGCGCTGATCGGGCCCTTCCTCCCCGCGGTCGCGGGCTCCGAGCTCGAGAAGCTCCGCGGCCGCCTGGCCGACGGGCTCCCGCCGGTGGAGCTTCCCGCTCAGGCGCGGGGGCTGGCCGCCGTGCGCGAGGCGGTGCGAAGCGGCGCGCTCGCGTCGGCCCACGACGTCTCCGAGGGCGGGCTCGGCTGCGCGTTGGCCGAGAGCTGCGCGATGGGAGGCGTCGGCGCTCGGGTCGATCTCGAAGGGCTGGTGGCCGCGCTCGGCGGAGACGCCGAGGCGGCGCTGTTCGGGGAGGGACCCGGCGGCGTGGTGGTGTCCGGCCCCCTGGAGGCAGTGGCTCGCCTGGCCGCCGAGGCCTCCGGGGTGGGCGTTCGGCACCTCGGGGTGACCGGCGGGGAGGCGCTCGTGGTGGAGGGTCTCGGTGCTACTGTCGACGTGTCGGTGGCCGAGGCCCGCGACGCCTTCACCCGCGGCATACCCGACGTGTTCTCCTAGGAGCCCGGAGCCGGTGCAACTCCCAGTCCTCTCCAGAGACGGACCGCGCGACGAGTGTGGCGTGTTCGGCGTCTACGCGCCGGAGTCCGACGTGGCACGACTCGCGTACTTCGCGCTTTACGCGCTCCAGCACCGGGGACAGGAGTCGGCCGGCATCGCCGCGAGCGAGGGCGGCCCGATCATGACCCTGCGCGAGCTCGGGCTCGTCTCCCAGGTGTTCGACGAGTCGAAGCTTCGGTCCCTCCCGGGCTCCCTGGCCCTCGGCCACGTGCGCTACTCCACCACGG
This sequence comes from Thermoleophilaceae bacterium, assembly GCA_050997195.1. Lineage (GTDB taxonomy): Bacteria > Actinomycetota > Thermoleophilia > Solirubrobacterales > Thermoleophilaceae > JACCZP01. The sequence goes on along the minus strand of JBPCRE010000069.1, from coordinate 11,348 downwards.
GTTCCTCGGCCTGGGAGAACGCACAGCCGATCTACCGCTCCGACCACCGCGAGGTGGCCCTCGCCCACAACGGCAACCTCATCAACGCCGTGGAGCTGCACGCCGAGCTCCGCGCCGAGGGCGTGACCTTCCGCTCGACCTCGGACTCCGAGATCATCGCCGCGCTGCTCTCCACCCACCCCGCGGAGCGCATCGAGGACGCCGTGGCCGAGGTGATGCCCCGCCTCGAGGGCGCGTTCTCGACGGCGATCATGACCCGCGACGCCGTCGTGGCCTTCCGCGACCCCGCGGGCCTGCGCCCGCTCGCCCTCGGGCGCATCGGCGAGCGCTACTGCGTGGCCTCGGAGTCGTGTGCCTTCGACATCATCGGCGCCGAGTTCGTCCGCGAGCTCGAGCCCGGGGAGATGGTCTCCCTGCGCGAGGGCGGCATGAAGTCGCGCATGGTGGTCGAGGGCGAGCGGCGGGCCTTCTGCGTGTTCGAGCACATCTACTTCGCGCGCCCCGACTCGAGGCTCGAGGGCAAGCTCGCGCAGGTCTCGCGCCGACGCATGGGCGAGATCCTCTGGCGCGAGTCGCCGGTGGAGGCAGACCTCGTGATCGCCGTGCCGGACTCCGGCACCCCGGCGGCCGGCGGCTACTCGCAGGCGTCGGGCATCCCCAAGGACGACGGCATCATCAAGAACCGCTACGTGGCCCGCACGTTCATCCAGCCCGGACAGGAGCTGCGCAAGCACGGGCTGCGCATGAAGTTCAACCCGCTGCCCGAGATCGTGGGCGGCAAGCGCCTCGTGGTGGTGGACGACTCGATCGTGCGCGGCAACACCACGCGCCAGATCGTGGGCATCCTCCGCGACGCCGGCGCGTCGGAGGTGCACATGCGCATCTCCGCGCCGGCCATCAGCCACCCCTGCCACTACGGCATCGACATGTCCACGCCCCAGGAGATGGTGGCCCACGGGCGCACAGTGGCCGAGGTGGCCGAGGAGCTCGGCTGCGACTCGCTCGCCTACCTCTCCCTCGACGGCCTCTACGAGGCCATCGGGCTCCCGCGCGAGGAGCACTGCGACGCGTGCTTCACGGGCGAGTACCCGCTCGAGCGCAGCGACCACGCGAACGGCAAGTTCGCGCTCGAGGAGCTGGCCGTGGTGCGGGCTTGAGGGTGCGCCTCCTGCCGCGCGCGGAGATCGGCTGCCTGCTCTCCGCCGTGCTTGTCGTGGGGTGCGGCGAGCAGCCGGCGAGCCCCCCCGAGCCATCCGCTCGCACCGCTCAGGCTCCGGCGACGAGCACGCCGCCGCGGCCGGCTCCCGAGCAGCCGGCGGGCGGGTCCGAAGGGGGCAAACTGACGGCGGTCGAGCCCGAGGAGCTTTCGGGCGACGCCGTGCCGGTCGAATACCTCCCACCCGACTTTCCGCTTCCGAAGGAGGCCGAGGTGAGTGAGGGGTTCGGCAAGCCCAAGCCCGTCACGGGCCAGTTCTACCTCAGGCTCGACGCCTCGGTCGAGGAGGTGGCCGCGTTCTTCGAGCGCGAGTACGGGCGCGAGGGCTGGAAGAAGATCAAGGACGAGACCTCGGAGGAGGACGGGGCCAAGGGCTTCGACCTCCTCTTCACCAAGAAGAACTCCCAGGTGAGCGCCGGCTTCACCGGCGAGGAGCAGCGGGGACGGGTTGTGGTGCAGGTCTACTACAACGACGCCACGAAGCTCTGACGCCTCAGATCATCGGCTCGACAGAGTCCGGGCCGCGCCCACGGCCACGTGCCCGCCGGCTATGGGCCAAGCGCGAAGCTCCGCCCCCTGGCCAGATGGATTGCCGACAGGGGGGGTGAGATATGGGTACGCCGCCTCTCACTACTTGTGTAAGCGACCATGAAGGGAGGGGGTACGAGCGTGCGCGACGGTTCCGCCGTTGACGGGGACGCTGATCGAGACTTCGAGGACTTTGTCCGGGCGAACGGGCATGCGCTCGCCGACTACGTGCGCGCCGGCCACGAGGTCGACGACGTCCTCCACGACGCCTCGAGCGGATGCTGCCGGAGTGGCGCGTACTCAGTCCTTCCCGGGCAGCTCCACGCCCTCGACCTCCTCGGGCGACGGCGCCTCCTCGGGCTCCAGCAGCTCTCAACCCCCTCGCGGATCGAGAGCCCTTCGCCCAACCCATCTTCCCTCTCCGGGGGGTCGTCGTCCGGCAGCACACCTCAGCCGAGCTCGAGTGAGTTCGGATCGGCTCCTGAGCAACCCGCTCCGCCGAGCTCGTCAGGCACGAGCTCGGGTGGCGGGGAGTTCGGCGGGCCCTAACCCCCCAAATCTCCGAGGAGGAGATCATCATGAGAGCAGTCAGCCACATCCCTCGCCTCGTGGGCCTGACCGTCGCGGCCGTGGGCCTCATGGGCGCGTTTGCCGGGTCGGCAGAGGTCGACGCCCTGGGCGGTACGGCCGAGGCCGCCTCCTACGAGGCGCTTTCCTGCGACTCCGCCCCAGTCGGCGGCAAGGACGACGCCTGGGCCCCCTTCTCCGACACCAACGGCGGGAGTGTGAGCGGGCAGAGCTGTCCCACCGGCGCTGACTTCACGCGAGGGTTCCACGTGTCGATGTACAGCCGCAACAACAACGGCTCGCAGATCGGCCACGAGTTCCGCACGCCTCCGGGCACGACGCTCTCGAAGTGGGAGGGCAAGATGTACGGGTTCACCAAGGACGAGGCCAATCAGGCCGTCGGCCTCTGGGCACCGAAGAACGAGCTCCGCTACGGCAGTGGGTACGGCACCCAATTCTACGGCTACTACGGAGTCGGCCCGGGCGGCGCCCCAGTCACGGTCGCGCTGCCGACCGGGACGGCCACCCTGGCGGCGAAGGTCGCGTGCGGGTCGGCCCGTCAGTGCAACCAGAACCCCGGTTCCACGTCCGCTGAGAACTACATGTACGCGGCCAAGGTCACTGTCGAGGACCCGGTCAACCCGACTCTCACCGAGATGGGCGGATCGCAGTCCGACTCGACACCTGAGAAGGGCAACTCAACGTTCCGGTTCGACGCGGCGGACAACGTGGGCGTCAAGGAGGCGGTGCTGAAGATCGACGGCGTTCAGAAGGACCGCGAGCAGTTCGCCTGCGACTACTCGGCCGCTCTCCCGTGTCGCAACCAGGTGGGCAAGGAGCTTTCGTTCGACTCGAATAGCGTCCAGGACGGAAGCCGGAACGCGCGCGTCGAGATCCTTGACGCGGCGGGCAACACGTCGAGCACGGAGCGGAGCATCGTCGTGGCCAACGCCGATCGCAACGGGACGAGCCCGATCTTCGGCAATCCGGGGTCCGGCGGCGGCTCTGGTGGCGGCAGTGGAGGCGGGGGATCGAGCTCGAACTCCTCGGAGTCGAGCGATACCTCGATCACCAACAACACGTTCAACACCACGATCCTGGCCGCCACGGCGGCCATGGCGAAGCAGAGCAGCGTCACCCTGAAGGTCTCCAGGCGCACCGTGAAGAACGGGAAGTCGGTTGGCTTCACGGGCGCGGTCATGATGGGCGCTCGGCCCTTCCGCGGTGTGATCGTCGCCCTCCAGGCCAAGGTGGGGTCGAGGTGGGTGACGTTCAAGAACACCCGCACGGCGGACAACGGCTCTTTCGGAAGCCGTTACCGGTTCCGGCGCACCTTCCGGACGCGGAAGTACTCGTTCAGGGCTCACGTGGCCAAGCAGGTCGGCTACGACGTCACGCGCGACAGCCGGTTCGTCCGCGTCAAGGTCAAGCGATAGGAGGACGAGATCGGGGGCGAGCTCTAAAGAGCTCGCCCCCACTTCTCTCCACAACCATGAGCTCCCATCTCCTCACTCACTTCTTCTCGAGCGCCCGCCGGGCGCTCGCTGTCGCTCTCGGCGGGTTGGCCCTCGGGCCCGCCGGCGCCTTGGCCGCCGAAGGCCCCGCCGTGACTTCGCAGGCGCGCGGGGCGCGCGCGGAGGCGCTCGCCTACGCGCCGGCGCCTCCGAGTCCCGGCGCGGTCTGCCTGGTCGACTCGGGCGTCGACCTGGTCCCCGACACGGGCGCCAACGTGATCGCCCGCGTGGCGCTCGACGGCGGCACCCCCGGCGACGTCCTCGCGGGCAAGCACGGCACGCTGATGGCCATGGTCGGCGGCGCCCCCCGCAACGGCTGGGGGATGGTCGGCGCCTGGCAGCACCTGCGGGTTGCCTCGGTGCGGGCGCTGCCGGAGGGGCAGGATGGATTCCCATTCGACAATTATCGGCGGGGGATCTACGCGTGCCGGGAGCTGCGCCAGGCCGGGCAGCCCATCACGGCGATCAACCTGTCGCTCGGCGGCGTCCAGAGTCCGCCTGTCAGTGAGCTGGAGCGCTTGCGCGACAGCGTCCGTTTCGCCCGCAGCGACGGGATCAACGTCGTCGCCGGCGCCGGCAACGCCAACGGCCCGGTCAACTACCCCGCCGCCGTGCCCGAGGTCCTCGCAGCCGGCGGATCCGACGAGAACGGCACCTTCTGCTCGTTCTCGGCGCGCGGGTCGGGCCTCGACCTGATTGCGCCTGGCTGCGGGCTCGACGGAGCGTTCGTGACCGGCGAGCCCACGACCGGCGCGGCGGGCACCAGCCAGGCCTCCGCCTTCACCTCGGCGGTGCTCGTCGCCCTGCGCTCCTACAGGCCGGGCCTCAGCGTCGAGGAGTCGGAGCAGCTCGTGCTCGCGCACACCGATCGCGGCGGCAACCTCAACGTCGAGGCGACGTTCCAGGCCGCGGGCCTCGGCGGCGTGATGGCCGCGGGCCGCGCGAACATCCCTCAGCCCCTGCGGCCGAACGGTGGGGGAGAGCCTGACGACGGGGACGGAGACGAGGGCGGGGACGGTGGCTCGAGCGGGCCTCAGGCGGAGCCCGCTCCCCCCGAGGCGGGCAGCACCGCGAGCCCCTTGGGGGCGCGAGCGCTCCCGAGGCCGCGGCTCAGGGTCTCCTACCGTGCCGGCCGGCTCGTGGTGCGTGTCCTCAACCGCCCCGCTGGCGCTCGGGCGCGCGTCTCGATCTACCGCGGTGGGCGTGAGTTCGCACCGCGGCGGATCCGCACGTGGACGCTGCGCGGCTCGACCCTGCGGGCCCGCGCCCGCAGCTTCGACCGGGTGGGCGTGCAGTTCAGCGCCGCGGGCGCCGTGAGCAGCTCGACGATCGTGCGGCGCTGAGGGGCGCGGCGCGGGCTACCGTCTCGTGGGCATGAGCGCGCGTAGCCCCCGCCGATCTGGCTCCCCGCGCCGCAGCGCGGGGGCCATCGTCGTCGCGCTCGCGCTGCTGGCCCTCTCCGCGGGACCGGCCTCGGCCGGCACCTACGAGATCCTGTCGGGCTCGGCGGCCCCCGGCAACGTCAACAACGCGTGGACGCCGTCCAATACGCGGCCGTCGCACCTGGTGACGCGGACGACCCTCCCCGCGCGGACGAGCCGCCCGTCGAACTACCCGAACGTCTCCTACCTCGACGGCATCTACGCCGCCGACTACTCGCGCGACGACGCCGGCGGGCCCACCACCAACGTCCCCGAGGGCAGCGAGGCGTTCTGGCGCTTTGCGGCGCCCTCGGACACGACGATCACGGGACTGACCTACCGCCGCTACCTCGGCAAGCACGACGAGGACGACTGGATTCCGTTCCTACGCGACGGCGCCGGCGGAATCGTCGCCGGCGAGACGTGCACGATCGGGTTCGCGCCGGCCTATCGGTGCCAGGTCGGCGACGCCGCCGACACCGCGAGCGCGGAGCGGACGATCGGAGGCCTCAGCACCGCGCGGCTCGAGCTCGGGGTGAGGTGCCCCAACAACGGCACCGTTGCCTGTCTCAACGGAGGCCTGCACTACGCCTGGGCCGCCATCTACCGCTCCCGCGTCACGATCAACGATCCGACGAACCCGACTGTCTCCGGAGAGTCGGGCGAGCTCGCGAGCCCGGGCCCGCACTCCGCCATGCGCTCGATCGCCTTCGACGCCGCCGACAACACCGGACTCAAGGAGCTCCGCCTCTACGTCGACGGCGCGCAGGCCACCAGCTCGTCGAGGAGCTGCGACTACACGCGCCCGCGGCCCTGCGGCGACGTCTCCGACGCGACCCTGTCGATCAATACCGCCTCCTACTCCGACGGCGCGCACACCCTGCAGGTGGCCGCGGTCGACGCCGGCGGCAACGAGACGCGGAGCACGGCGCGAACCGTGGTCTTCTCCAATCCGCGACCGGTCCCCGCTCCCTCCTCCGACGGTGGGGGAGGGGGTGACGGTGACTCCAATGATGGGGGCTCTTCGAGTGGTGGGAGCAGCGAATCGAGCTCCGCCCCCGCGCCAGCGGTGACGAGCTCGCCGGCGCCGACCCTGCTGGCCGCGAACCTCCGGTTGGCACGGCCCCGCGTGCGCGCCGGCCGCCTCACTCTCTCCGGGACCATCGCCCCTCGAGCGAGCGGGTCGATCGCCCTCACGTGCAGCGCCAGGGTCGGCGGCAGGAGTCGCCGCAACCTCGGCCGCGGAGCAATCGCCGGCGGACGCTTCGCCGGTCGCGTGCCGCTGCGCAGCCTGCGCGGGGCCCGCAGGTGCTCGCTGACGGTCTCCTATGCCGGCAACGGCCTGGTGGCCGGCCAGATCCTACGGCGCACCGTACGGGCGCGCTGAGCGCCCGACAGGCTGCTGTAGACGCCTCGTTACGCGCCAGGCTCGCAGCGCTGTAGTCGGGTTCATGCTTGAGAAAGAGGGACCTCCTAGAGAGGCCGGCCTGCAAGCCGGACCCTCTCATCCTCGGAGGCGTTTCGTCTCCAAAGTCACGTAGGTCGAATCTCGACGGAAGTGCTCATCCTCAAGCCCGCGCAGCGCGCCCGGAGATCGAGGGGCCGAGCACCGACTCGGCCTCTTTCGTGACGAGCGGCCTCCCGGCAAGCGTCGAGGCGCAAAAACCGCCCGCTGACCCCCTGGCGCCGCCCCCGGCGCCCTGTGAGGGTGCCGACCATGCGGCGAGCGGACGAGCGAGGGCAGGCCTCCGGCGAGTACGTCGCCCTGCTTGCGTTGGTCGCCTTGGCCCTCGGGGGTGCCGCCTCGAGCGTTCCGCGCGTGACCGATCGCGTGCCGTTCGTGCGCCCGGACCGCGCGATCTGCGCGGCGCTGACGGGTCGATCGTGCGGGGGCCGGGAAGAGGACCGCACCGGCGCCGGAGCGTCTGGCGTACCCGCCGCCTCGCGGAGCTCCGTCGTCTCCGCCGCCGCTCCCGCTTCCGGCGGCCCGGCGAGCGGAGCCGACGCCGACGCCGACGGCCTCCCGGACGCCGAGGAGCGCGCGCTCGGCGTCGATCCCCTCCGGGCCGACTCCGACGGCGACGGGCGCTCCGACCGCCGGGAGCTCGCGGCCGGGCGCAACCCCCTGGCTCGCGCGCCTCGCGAGGAGTGGGCTCGAGAGCGGGTGATGGCCTGGCCCGCCCCCGACCCTCGCCGGGCGGCACCGAGCGAGGTGGCCCGGTTCTTCGCGCGCGCCGGGCCAGCCGATCGCGAGCGCCTTCTTCGTCGCTACCCCGAGATCGTCGGGCGCCTCGACGGAGCTCCCCCCGAGCTCCGCTACGAGGCCAACCGGCTGCTCGTGCGGCGCGCCGAGCCGATGCTCCGGGCTGACCTGCGTCGCCTGCGCGGTCCTTCCACGTGCGGCGTCTCGTCCTCGGTCGCCTGGCAGGCCGGCTGCCGGCTGGATGCCGCGAGCCGCGCGCGCCGCCGTCGCGTGCTGCGCGGACGCCTGCGTCGGCTCGACGAGTGGGCTGCCCCGGACCGGCGCTTCCTCGTCTTCGATCCACGCGGTGACGGCCGCGCCGCCGAGGTGATCGGGGACCTCGAGCGCGCCCCTCACGTGGCCGTGGCCGTGCCCGGCATGGGGAGCCGCATCGATCACATGGACGAGTTCGCCTCCCGGGCCAGGCGGCTCCGGGCCGCTGCCCGCCGGGAGACCGGGGCCGAGGTGGCCGTGGTGGCGTGGCTCGACTACGACCCGCCGGACAACCTCGCCGGGGCGGCGCTGGCGGGGCCTGCCCGCCGGGGCGCCGGGCGCCTGGCGAGGCTCACGGCGGGCATCCGGCAGCGAAACCACGGTCATCTCACGGTGATCGGGCACTCCTACGGCTCGCTCCTGGCCGGGACCTCGGCGGCTCGCCGCGGCCTCGAGGCCGACGACCTCGTGCTCACGGGAAGCCCGGGCACCGGTGGCGGCCGCCGCCACGTCTCCGAGCTCGGTGGCCGCTCGCGCGTGTGGGCGGCCGAGGCCCCGGGAGACATGGTCTCCGACGCCCCGCTGCACGGCCGCGACCCGGCCCACCCGCGCTTCGGCGCTCGGCGCTTCGACGCCTCGGGCCAGGAGCGAGGTCTCCGCGAGGTGCGCTGGAACCACCTGGGCTACGACCGGCCGGGAAGCCGCAGCCTCGCCAACGTCGCCCGGATCGTGGGGGGTCGCGGAGATCTGACCACGTCCGGGAGGGTGTCGTGGCTCGACGAGCTTGGCCGGACCCGTCGGTAGGGTCGAGAGACCATGGACTTCGCCTTCGAGCTCCACCGCTATTTCGGCTTCGACGCCTTCCGGCCCGGCCAGCGCGAGGCCTGCGAGGCCGCGCTCGAGGCGCGCGACGTGCTGGTGGTCATGCCCACCGGCTCCGGCAAGTCGCTCTGCTACCAGCTCCCCGCGCTCATGCGCGAGGATCTCACGCTCGTCGTCTCCCCGCTCGTCGCGCTCATGCAGGACCAGGTCGAGGCCCTCATGGCCCGCGGCCTCGGCGACCAGGTCGGCCTCGTCAACGCCCAGCAGTCGGCCGGGGCCAACTCCGCGATCATCGAGCGGGCGGCCCGCGGCGAGCTCAAGCTCCTCTACGTGGCGCCGGAGCGCTTCTCCTCGCCGGGCTTCGTCGAGCGGCTGCGCGAGGCCCGCGTCGGGCTGTTCGTGGTCGACGAGGCGCACTGTGTGTCCCAGTGGGGCCACGACTTCCGTCCCGACTACTTCCGCCTCGCCGACGCGGCTCGCTACGTGGGGGCGAAGGGCATCCTCGCCTCGACGGCCACCGCCACGCCGCAGGTGGCCAACGACGTGGTCCGGCGCCTGCGGCTGCGCGATCCCGTCCAGGTGGCCACCGGCTTCGACCGCCCCAACCTCTCCTTCACCGTGGCCCGGCCCACGGCGCAGGAGAAGCGCCCACTCATGGTCGCCGCCCTCAAGGAGCCCGACGCCCTTCCGGCCATCGTCTACGCGGGCACCCGCGCGGGAGCCGAGGAGATGGCCGAGCTGCTCTCCGCCGAGCTCGGCGAGCCGGCCGAGGCCTATCACGCGGGGCTCGAGCGAGAGCGGCGCGCCGCCGTGCAGCGGCGCTTCCTCGGCAACGAGATCCGCGTGGTGGTGGCCACCAACGCGTTCGGCATGGGCGTGGACAAGCCGAACGTGCGCACGGTGGTGCACGCCACCGTTCCGTCCTCGCTCGAGGCCTACTACCAGGAGGCCGGACGCGGCGGGCGCGACGGCGCGCCCGCGCGGGCCCTTCTCCTCGCCGAGAACCGGGACAAGGCGCTGCACGTGCACTTCATCAAGCGCGACGAGGTGGACGAGCGCCAGCCGGGGCGCCTGGCCGACCGCCTCGCGGCCGCCGCCGTCGGGGGCCGCTACGACCTCGACGCGCGCGAGCTCGCCCGTGAGGTTGGCGGCGGCGCCGATCGCCTGCGCTCGCTGCTCGGGCATCTGGCCCGCGCCGGCGTGTGCGAGCCCTCGCCCGCGTCCCCCGACCGCGTCGTGGGCCGCCTCGGTGGCGCCTTCGACCGTGGGGCGGCCGCGCGCTGCCACGCCTCGATCGGAGAGGCCGCCCGGGCCCGGTGGCGCCAGTACCGAGAGATCTGGGCCTACGTCGAGAGCTCCGCCTGCCGCCGCCACACCATCCTCAGGCACTTCGGAGACCGTGCGGAGCTGCGTCCGGAGGGACCGTGCTGCGACGTCTGCGAGCCGGGTCTCATCCTCGAGGCGCCGCGGATCGAGGTCCCGGCCTCGGAGGACCTCGACGAGGCCATCCTCGGCCTGGCCGCCTCGGCGCGGCCCGCCGTGGGGCGCACGCTCTGCGCCGGCATCCTGCACGGCGCGAAGAGCCAGAAGATCGCCCGGGGCTCCTACGACGGCCTGGCCACCTACGCCACCTTCGGGCACATGCGCCGCGCCGACATCGTGGCCCGCATCGACGAGCTGATCGAGGCGCGGCGGCTGGCCCTCACCGAGGGGGCCTTCCCGAAGCTCCGTCTGGTGGAGGGCGCCACCTCGGCACCCGAGGAGCTGGCGCTCCCGGCGTCGGCCTGAGCGCGTCACGGGCCGCGCGACGAGGGGATGAGCGAAGCGCGGCCTGACGAGCGGTCAGACGTGGAGGGTCCCTTTCGCCTCGCGGTGCTCATCTCCGGCGAGGGCACCAACCTCCAGGCCATCCTCGATCGCCTTCACGGCCGCGACGGCGTGGAGGTCACGTGCGTGGGCGCCAACCGCCCCGACGCTCCGGGGCTCGAGCGCGCGCGGGCGGCGGGCGTACCGAGCGGCGTCTTTCCGATGGCGGCCTACCCGGACCGTCCCAGCCGAGATCACGCCCTGGCGGATTGGATCGACGCCCAGGACGTGGACCTGGTGGTGCTCGCCGGCTTCATGGAGCTGCTCACCGAGGGGTTCATCGCCCGCTTCGGAGGACGGATCGTCAACGTCCATCCCTCGCTGCTACCCGCCTTCCGCGGCACACGAGCGATCGAGCAGGCCCTCGACTACGGCGTGAAGTTGATGGGGGTGACGGTCCACTTCGTGGACGAGGGCGCCGACACCGGAGCGATCATCCTGCAGCAGGCGTTCGAGCTTCCGTATCCTGCCGACATCGCGGCGGTCGAGGAAAGGGTTCACGACATCGAGCACGAGCTGCTTCCGCAGGCCATCCGGCTGATCGCCGAGGGTGAGGTGAGCCTCGATCCGGCGAATCCGCGCCGTGTGCTCCTCGGGTCGAGAAGCCGTGTCTGAGGTCGCCCCCGAGGTCGCCCCGGAGGCGCCCGCCGTCCTCGTGGCTCGCGGCGAGGTGGGTGTGCGTCGGGCCCTGCTCAGCGTGTCCGACAAGCGCGGGCTCGTGGACTTCGCGCGCGGACTCGAGGAGCTCGGGATCGAGATCGTCTCCACGGGGGGCACGGCACGGGATCTGGCCGACGCGGGCATTGCCAGCCGCTCGGTCGAGGACTACACGGGCTTCCCGGAGATCCTCGACGGGCGGGTCAAGACGCTGCACCCGCGCATCTACGCGGGGCTGCTCGCCGTGCGCTCGAGCGCCGAGCACTCCGCCACCCTCGCCGACCACGAGATCGAGCCCATCG
>JBPCRE010000019.1:0-14526 GCA_050997195.1 Thermoleophilaceae bacterium | reverse complement strand
GATCGCCTTCCGTAACTGTTCAGGTCGTGGAGCTCTCGGTGCCGGTCCAGCGGCGGTAGGCCGCGAGCAGGCGTGAGGCGGGCTGGTCGACGTTGATGTCGATGTCGAGCAGGGCGATCTGGTGGTGACGGCTGGCGCGTTGGCAGGTGGCGATCAGCTCTTGGCGGCCGTTGCTGGTGGAGATGGACAGGATCTCGATGTCCTCGCCGATGGCCGAGCCCGGGCAGGGGAGGCAGTCTGCTTCGTCGAAGGCGTTCTCGAATCCCGTGAGCGCTTCGTCTTCGTCGTGGGCGTCGACGGTGATGCCTGCGATCAGGTCGTCGAGTTCGGGGTCAGCGCGCGGGCTCATGACGCGGCGGCTGCCGGTTGTGGGTGCAGGCGGTCCAGGGCGAGCGGTGGGCAGCGGACGTGGCCGCTTGTGAAGCGGCCGATCGGGCGGTGTAGGCAGACGGTGGCGGTGTGGCCGTCGAGGTCGATGACGCGGCCGTGGGCGCCGTGGAGGTACTGGGGTTTGACGGTGTGGTTGATGCGGACCTCGTCGCCGACGCACAGCTGCGCCAGCGCGCCGGCGGCCTGGACGGTGTGCAGCAGATGGCGGCGGGCGTCGATCGCGTTGGCGAGCGCGGGGAGGAAGTGGTCAAGGTCGCCGTCGGCGATCGCGTCGAGCAGCAGCCGGTCGGGGTCGCGGGCTGGCGGCGGGCCTGAGGGCGGCCGGGATGTGGGCAGCGCCGGACGCTGGTGGCCGTTGGTGCGGCGGCGGGAGCGGTTGCCCATCGCGCAATCATCGGGCCCCGGGCGGACGAAGCGCGGTCAGGTCGGGGTCGAGGCGGGCAGCCAGGGCCGCCCGGCGGCCAGCGCGCCGAGCGCGGCCAGGGCATCGAGGCCGTTCTTGCGCGCGGTCGAGATGTAGCTGCGGACGGCCAGGAACGCAGCAGGTTGTGGGCCTTGGTCTTCTTGCCTACTGTGACGGGTGCTCGTCGTGGCCGGTCGCGAGGATCGGCGTGGCGAGCGGCGGTGGCGGGCACCCTCGCGGCCACGGTCATGGGGACGCTGGCCAACGACTCCGGACCCATCGTCCTGCTCATCGGGACCGCCGCGCGCTCGTGCTCTCGGCGGCCCATCTCGCCGGGCGGCCGTCCGAACGGAGGCCGGAGCGTCCTCTACGCTGACCGCGTGCGGATCGGCCTCATCTCCCCGTACTCGCACGCCTTTCCCGGAGGGGTGGGGCTCCACGCGGAGGCTCTGGCCGAGGAGCTGATCGCGCAGGGCCACGTAGTGCGTCTCTTCGCGCCGCACGATCCCGACGACCGGCTCGGGCGCGTGCTCCACCGCGGGGCGCGCGCACAGCGCCGTTCGCTGCCGGACTACCTGGTGCCCATCGGCCGCACCGTGAGCGCCAACTCGAACGGCTCGGTCTCGACGCTCAGCTTCACCCCGAGCGCCCGCTTCGTTCCCGCCCGGGAGATGCGGGCGGGGCGCTTCGACGTGATGCACGTGCACGAGCCCCACGTGCCGGTGGTCTCGTGGACCACCGTGGGCGCGGCCCGGGTGCCGATCGTGGGCACGTTTCACTGCTACTCCACGCGCGTGACCTCGCACTTCCTGGCCAACTACACGCTCGGGGCCAAGCGGCTGTTCAACAAGCTCCACGTGCGCATCGCGGTGTCCGAGGCGGCCCGCTGGAGCGGCGAGCGCTTCTGGGGCGGGCGCTACCGGGTGATCCCGAACGGCGTGGACCTCGGCGCCGCCCTCACCGGCCCCCGCGCGCCTTCCGATCGCCTGCGCCTGCTCTTCGTGGGCCGCGCCGAGGAGCGCAAGGGGCTGCCCGTGCTGCTCGAGGCCTTCGACTCCCTGCGCGCCACCGGCGTCTCGGCTCGGCTCACCATCGCCGGGGCCACGGCCGAGGAGGTGGCCCCGTACGTGGTGGACCCCCACGGCATCGAGGTGGCGGGGCGGGTCTCGGAGGAGGAGAAGTGGCGGTTGATGCACGAGGCCGACGTGCTCTGCGCACCCTCGCTCAGCGGCGAGTCCTTCGGGATGGTCCTCACCGAGGCCTTTGCCTCGAGCACGCCCGTGGTGGCGTCCGACATCGGGGGCTACCGCGACGTGGCCCGCCACGGCGTGGACTCCCTGCTCGTGGCCCCCGGGCGCCCCGACGAGCTGGCCGGCGCCCTCGCCGAGATGGCACGAGACCCCGCACGACGCGCGGAGATGTCGGCCGCCGCCCGCCGGCGGGCCGAGCGCTTTGCCTGGCCGACGGTGGCGAGCGAGGTGCTCGAGGCCTACGAGGACGCGGTCGCCGTGCCCGCCCCCGAGGGCGTCGTGGCCCGAGCGGCCGTGCGCACGGGGCTCGTGCCCGCCGACGGCCTACCCCGCGTGCCCGCGCGACGGATCGCGCCCCCCGAGCCCGTGCATCCGGTGATCCGCCGTCGGCGCAAGCTCGAGGTGGGGCGCAGGGCGCTCTTCGGCGCGGGCGCCACCGCGGGCGCGGGGCTGACCCTGCTCGCCCTCGAGCGCATCGGCCTCGACTCCATCCTCGGGGCGCTCGTGGCCGCCACCCCGGTGTGGGTCCTCGCCGCCTTCGCGCTGATGTGCGCCTCGATGCTCATGCGTGCCGAGGCCTGGCACGCGATCCTCGAGGCGGCCCTGCCCGGCGTCGCGGTGCGCCGCCTCGACGCCGCGCGCGGCACCGCGATCGGCGTGCTCATGTCGGCCACCCTGCCGGCCCGGCTCGGGGAGCCCTCGCGCGCCTTCGTGATGGCTCGCCGGCTCGGGCGGACGCGCGAGCGACTGCCCGTGGTGCTCGGCACCATCGTCTCCCAGACGCTGCTGAACATCGTGGCCATCGTGGCGCTCGGGACCGTCATGTTCGCCACCGTGGGGCTCTTCCGCGGCAACGAAGACGTTCTGGTGGTGGCGACGCTCTTGCCGGTCCTCGTGGTGCTCGCGGTGGTCGGTGCCCCCGCGCTCCTGGGCGGCGGCCGGCGCTTGCGCTCAGCCCGCATCCAGCGCCTCGCGGTGCTGGTCCGTCGCGCGGCGGCCGAGGTGCGCCGCGGCCTGGAGGTGTTCCGCCATCCCCGGCTCGGAGCATGGGCGGCGCTCGTGCAGCTCGCGGCCTGGGCGGTGCAGTGGCTCTCCTGCTACGCGCTGCTGGTGGCCCTCGGCCTCTCCGAGCAGGCGGGGATGGGGGCGGCCGCGGCCGTGCTCTTCGCGGTGAACGTAACCGCCGCGCTTCCGGCCACGCCCTCGAACATCGGCGTGTTCCAGGCCGCCTGCGTGGCCGTGCTCTCGGCCTACGGCGTGAGCGCCGGCAACGCGCTGGCCTACGGCATCATCCTCCAGGCCGTGGAGATCGCCACCGCGCTCGCGATGGGCGCGCCGGCGCTGCTGCACGAGGGCGTGACGTGGAAGGACCTGCGCCTGCAGGCGATGCACTCGGCGCCGGGCGGGTTCGGTGCGGGTCGAGGCCGCCGGGAGGCGGCTGAGGTCGAGGCCTGAGAGATGTCACGAAGAATGCGGTGCGACCGGGGCGGTCGTAGACCAAGCTGGGCGGCGCACGCGCCCGAAGCCGATGCTGGTGGCATCGGCGAGGGCGCGAGTGGCGGTCCAGCGAAGCGTCTACGGCCGCATCCGAGCGTGCCGCACGAGCGAGCGGAGGTCTGTGCATGAGCCCGGAACCCACGAAGTTCCTCCTCGGCGAGGAGGCCATCCCCACCCACTGGGTGAACCTCCTGCCCGATCTCCCGGGGCCGGCGCTTCCGCCGCTCAACCCGGGCACGCTTCAGCCCGCCGGGCCCGACGACCTCTCGGGGATCTTCCCTCCGGGGCTCATCGCCCAGGAGGTGTCGATGGAGCCGGAGGTCGAGGTGCCGGAGGCCGTGCGCGAGGCCTACGGGCTGTGGCGGCCCACGCCGCTCTTCCGCGCGCGCCGGCTGGAGGCCGCGCTCGAGACGCCGGCTCGCATCTACTACAAGTACGAGGGCGTGTCCCCGGCGGGCTCTCACAAGCCGAACACCGCCATCCCGCAGGCCTACGAGAACGCCCAAGCCGGGATCGAGCGCCTGTGCACCGAGACGGGCGCCGGGCAGTGGGGCTCCTCGCTGGCCTACGCCTGCCAGATGTTCGGGCTCGGGTGCGAGGTGTTCATGGTGGGCTCGAGCTACGACTCGAAGCCCTACCGGCGCTCGATGATGGAGGTGTGGGGCGCCAGCGTGCATCGCTCGCCGAGCGATAGGACGAACGGCGGGCGGGCGCAGGCCGAGTTCGCCACCGGGTCCCTGGGCATCGCCATCTCCTAGGCGGTGGAGGTGGCCGCGGGCGACCCGAGGTGCAACTACGCGCTCGGCTCGGTCTTAAACCACGTGATGCTCCACCAGACGGTGATCGGCCAGGAGGCCATCGTGCAGCTCGAGCTGGCAGGCGACGAGCCCGACGTGATCGTGGGCTGCGTGGGCGGGGGCTCGAACTTCGCGGGCATGGCCTTCCCCTACGTGCGGCGCGTGCTGCGCGGGGAGGCCGACATCCGCTTCGTGGCCGCCGAGCCGGCGGCGTGCCCCACGCTGACCCGCGGCGTGTACTCCTACGACTACGGGGACACGGTCGGGCTCACTCCGCTCATGCCCATGTACACCCTGGGCCACGACTTCGTGCCCCCGGCCATGCACGCCGGCGGCCTGCGCTACCACGGCGACTCGCCGATGCTCAGCGGCCTCGTGCACGCGGGAGTGGTCGAGGCCCGTGCCTACCGGCAGAACGACACCTTCGCCGCGGCGCTCCAGTTCGCCCACACCGAGGGCCTCATCCCCGCCCCCGAGCCGGCCCACGCCATCCGTGCGGTGATCGAGGAGGCCGAGGCCGCCCGCGAGGCCGGCGAGGAGCGGGTGATCCTCTTCAACCTCTGCGGGCACGGTCACTTCGACCTGCCCGCCTACGAGGACTACCTGGCCGGCCGCCTCGAGGACCCGGAGTTCTCCGAGCGGGAGATGACGGCGGCGCTCGAGCGGCTGCCGGCGGGCGTGCCCGCCATCGCCTGAGTCAAAGCGCCACGATGCGCGTGGCCGCGGCCTTCCACGTGGCCGTGACGCGTGCGCCGGGCTCGAGCTCGAGCTCTCGGACGGCCGAGGCGGAGATCTCCGCGGTGATGGGCTGCCCGCCGTGGAGGGCCACGCGAACGCGGTTGCCCACGGCCGTGATCGACACGACCTCGACCGCGAGGTGGTTGCGCGCGGAGCTCTCCGCTCCGAGCGCCCCGCGATCGATGGTGATCTCCCAGGGGTAGACGCTCGCGGCCACCGGTCCGCGCGCCGCGTCGGTGCTGGTCACCGTCCCGCCGCCGTCGAGGCTCACGTGGGTGAGTCCTCCGGCCTCTTGCTCCGCGGTGCCGGTGAGCACGACGGCGCCCGCGAAGTCCGCCACGAAGGCGGAGGCGGGAGCGGCGGCCAGCGCCCCGGCTGTGCCCTGCTGGATCACGCGCCCCTCGTCGATCACGCCCACCTCGTCGCCGAGCAGCGCGGCCTCGCCGAAGTCGTGGGTCACCAGCACGGTGGGGAACTCGCTCTCGCGCAGGATGGCCCCGAGCGCGCGCCCGGCGCTCGCGCGGGTGCGTGAGTCGAGCGCCGAGAGCGGCTCGTCGAGGAGGAGGGCCCGCGGGCGGCGCGCGAGGGCGCGCGCGAGGGCCACCCGCTGGCGCTCGCCCCCCGAGAGGGTGCTCGGACGCGCCTCGGCCATGCGGCCCAGCCCGAATCGATCGAGCAGCTCCAGCGCGCGCGCGCGGCGCTCCCGGCGAGGAAGCTCGCGCATCGGGTAGGCCACGTTCTGCCAGGCCCGCAGGTGCGGAAAGAGCGCGTACTCCTGGAACACGTAGCCGCAGCGTCGCCGCTCGGGGGCCCGGTGGATGCCGCGCTCGGTATCGAGCCAGATCTCCCCGCCGCACACCACACGCCCCCGCTCGGGCCGGGAGAGGCCGGCGACGATCCGCAGGATCGAGGTCTTGCCCGCTCCGGAGGGGCCGGCGAGGGCAAGGCACCGCCCGTCCGCGGCCTCGAGCTCCACCTCGAGCTCGAGCGGTCCCAGCCGGGTGCCCGCCTCAATCCGGAGCACTCGCCACCCCCTGCGAGCCGCCGAGGAGCTTCACGGAGAGCAGGAGCGCGGCCGAGATGGCCACCAGCACCGCCGAGAGGGCCAGCGCGCCGGTGAAGTCGGTGGCGAAGCGCTCGTAGATGGCCAGCGGCACGGTCTGGGTGATGCCGCGAAAGGAGCCGGCGAACATCAGCGTGGCGCCGAACTCCCCGAGCGCCCGCCCCCAGGCAAGGGCCAGCCCGGCCGTGAGCCCCGGCACGGCCGCCGGAACGGCGATCCGCGCGAAGGTGCGCGCCTCGGAGGCACCGAGGGTGCGCGAGGCGTCGAGCCACGTGCGGTCGAGCGCCTCGAAGGCGGCCTGAGCCTGTCGCATGTAGAAGGGCGCCGCCACGAAGACGAGCGCCACGATGACCCCCGCCGTCTCGAGCACGAGCTCGATCCCGGCGCCCTCCACCAGCCCGCCGAGCACGCCGGTGGGACCCACGGCGGCCAGCAGGCCGATGCCGGCCACCGCGGGAGGGAGCACCAGGGGGAGCTCGACCAGGGTCACGAGCACCGAACGGCCGCGGAAGGCCCGGGTGGCCAGCAGGTAGGCCGCGGGGGTGCCGACCACGACGATCACGACCAGGGCCACGAGCGTGCACCGCACGCTGAGGGAGAGCGCCTCGAGCGCCCCGGGCGAGCCCAGTCCGGCCACGAGGTCGGCGGGTCCCGCGTCCACGAAGATGGCGACGATCGGGAGCGTGAGGAAGGTGAGCGCGAGCGCCAGGGCGACCACGAGCAGCCCCGGGAAGAGGCGCGAGGCTCTCACGGGGCCGGCGGCTCGAAGCCGGCGGCCCGGAGCGCCTCCTGCCCGCGCCCGGACACGAGGCCCTCGACGAAGCGCTTGGCCCGCTCGGGCTGCTTCGTCCGCCTCACCACCGCGATCCCGTAGGCCACGCGGGGCTGCAACCGGGCGGGCAGGTCGATGGCCCGGAGCGCGCCGTCCGTGGCGCTCACGTCGGTCACGTAGACGAAGCCGGCGTCCACCGCCCCCTGGGTGAGCTTGCCCACGATCCCGCCCACGTCGGGCTCCTCCGAGCCCACGTTGGCGAGGATGGCCTCGCTCTGCTCGGACTCGAGCCGCCCGAGCACCTCGCGCGTGTATGAGCCGATCGGCACCGAGTCGGAGCCGACGGCGATCTTCACGCCGTCCGCGCCGAGGTCCTCGAGCGAGGAGACGCGATCGGACTCGACGGGCACCGCGAGCACCAGCCGGTTGGCCGCGAAGACCGTGGGCCTCTGCACCAGGTCCTCTCGAAAGAGCTGCTCGGGGAGCTTGGTGTCGGCCGCGGCGAACACGTCGGGTGCCACGCCCTGGCGGATCTGCGCGGCCAGCTCGTCGGACCCCGCGAAGGAGAGCGCCACGTCGGCGCCCTCGAATGCTTCCCCGTACGCGGTGAACGCGGTCTTGAGCGACGTGGCGGCGGAGACCACGAGGCGCGGCCTCTCCGGCGGGGGACCGCTGGAGGCGCCCTCGTCGCCGGCGCCGCAGCCGGCGACGAGCAGCGCGACGATGGTAGGGGCCCACCGGAGGAACGGTCGAGCGCGGAAGACTGAGGTGCTCACGGGTCCTCTCGGTCAGACCGCGACGGTGCCGCAGCCGTTCAGGTCGTAGCCGTCGTGCTGGTCGACGCGGTCGCGAAAGGCGCCCGACGCGAGGACCTCGACCAGGGCCGCCACCCCCGGGTGCTCGTGCCAGCGCTCCGTCACCCACAGCTCGACCACGTGGGTCTCGAAGGGCAGGAAGGCGAGCCCGTGCGCATCCGCGGCGGGCTCGATGGTGACCGCCGCGCCCGCACTCCACGCTGCGCGCTGCGCGGCCTCGAGGTGTCCGGTGGCCGTCGGGCCCACCGGCGCTGGGTCGACACCGAGAGCGCCCGCCGCGCGCTCCAGCGCCTTCTGGCTGGCCGCCGAGGCCTCGCGCTGAACGAGCGAGACGCGGTCGGATAGCAGGGCCTCGAGCGACGGCTCGCCGAGCGAGCGTTCGTAGGCCAGCCCGGCCCGCCAGCGGGTCACGTGCCAGCGGCGGACCCCGGATGGCACCCGCGGAAGGTGGCGCGCCCGCTCGTGCACGAGAACGCCGTGGCAGCGCCCGGCGGCCAGCGCCTCGAGTGCCCACCCCGACGTGGTGGCCACCGGCACGAGCCGCTCCGGTCCGCGGGCCGAGAGCAGCGCCGCGGCCACACCGAGCGCGGGATCGCAGCCCGCGACCACGAGGCCGGTGTCCCGGCCTCCGGAGAAGAGCGTGAGCCGTCCGTCGTCCATCCGCCCGTCGGGCGCGGTGAAGCCGGCGCCGCTCGCGTCGCCCGCGGGCACCGACGCGACGACGACGCGCTCGCCCACCTGTCCGGCCCGCACCGCCGCGCCGTCGGCCAGAGGGCGGCCGAGCACCGGGGTGGGCGAGGTGTTCGAGGGAGCGGCGAACAACGACTCCACCGAGGCTCCGAGGACGTCGGCGATGCGCATGGCGGCGTCGACCGCGGGCACGTGGCGCCCGCGCTCGATCGAGCCGATCAGGGCGCGACTGACCTCCGCGTGGCGGGCAAGGTCGGTCTGCGAGAGGCCGGCGGACTCACGCGCTCGCCGCAGCGATCCCGTCTCGGGGGCGTCGGGCACGCCCGGATCCTAGCGGCTTGCCAGTATCCTGCCTCTGGACGTGGTCGGTACGCCGAGAGCCGGCCACGTAGCGCGTTACCTCGGCGATCCGGCCGCGGCGGCGGAACCATCGGATCTCCTTCCCCGGCGCCCTGGAGAGCTCAGCCGCCGCCACCGCCGTCACCCCCACCGCCGCCTTCAAAGTCCCCGGACCAGACGTCGGCGCCTCCGTCGCCACCGGACAGGCCGGAGAACAGGCCGAAGAAGCCGCCCAGCACCAGCAGTATCAACGGGAGTGCAGGGATGACCAGCCATCCGCTGTGGTCGCCGAGAACCGAGGCCATGGCCACGCAGACGCCGATCAGCACCGCGACGACGGAGAGCCAGCCGAGCAGCTCCCACCCTCCCCACACCTGCTTCAGTCGGACCAGCCACCCTCCGAGGAGAAGGAGGAAGGCGAGCGTGGCGAGGAGCGCCTGCCCGGTGGCCTCGGGCGCCGCCGGCAGGGCGAGGGCCCCCGCCAACGTCGGAACCACCACGGCCAGCCACGCCCACCACCCGAGGCGGCGTCGGCGGCTCGGCGGCGCAGTGCGGCCGGAAGGGGTCCGGGCGGGGGTGGGCCGAAACACGTCGCCCATCGCGCTGGCCACGTCCCCGATCGTCTCGGTCACGGTCGCAACGCCGGCCGCGGCGTTGGCGAGGATGAGGCAGGCGAAGATGCCCACCAAGCCGACGGCGAACCAGCTCCATCGAGTGAGCTCGCTGTCCCCGAGCAGCCCGAAGTAGCCCGCCACCATGATCCCTGCGGGGACGAAGCCGAGCCACTGCAGCCCGCGCGAGAGGATCCGGCGGACGGGCGACACCGGCTCGGGAGGGTCGACGGTGAAACGGCTCATGCGGGTGCCGCGGGCCGTCCTTTCCTGTACGCCCTACGAACCGAGGGGCTCGGAGCGGAGCGGTGCTGTCCCAGGTTACGGCAACCTTGGTCATCGATCCACCGCGCCTCTCAGGCCCGAAAGCCGGGAGCATCGACGGGCGCACCTCGGATCGGCACCCCCCTCGGTAGGGTGCCCGCGTGTGACGAGCGGCGCCCAGGCGCAGTACGAGGCGCGCAGGGCGGCGCTGGCGGAGGGCTACGCCGCGGTCGCCCCCGGCGAGCGCGTCCGTCTGGCGAAGAGCACGTCCAACCTCTTCCGCACCCGACGGCGCTCCTCGGCTCCCGGCCTCGACGTTCGCGGGCTCGACGGGGTGCTGGACGTGGATCCCGCGGCGCGCACGGCGGATGTCCAGGGCATGACCACCTACGAGCACCTCGTCGACGCGACGCTGCCGCACGGGCTGATGCCCCTCGTGGTCCCGCAGCTGAAGACCATCACGCTCGGAGGTGCGGTCACCGGGCTCGGCGTCGAGTCCTCGTCGTTTCGCAACGGGCTCGTGCACGAGTCGGTGCGGGAGATCGAGGTGCTCACCGGCGACGGGCGCATCGTGGTGGCCCGGCCCGACAACGAGCACCGGGCCCTCTTCCACGGCTTCCCCAACTCCTACGGCACGCTCGGATATGCCCTGCGCCTGACCATAGAGCTCGAGCCGGTGCGGCCCTATGTGCGCCTGCGCCACGTTCCCTTCACCGACCGCACGCCCTACTTCGCCGCGATGGCCGAGGTCTGCGCCACCGGCTCTCACGACGGTGAGCCGGTCGACTTCGTGGACGGCACGGCGTTCGGCCGCGACGCGCTTTACCTCACGCTCGGCACGCTCGTGGAGTCCGCGCCCGCCGTGAGCGACTACACCGGGATGCGGATCTACTACCGCTCGGTCGAGGAGCGTCGGGAAGACCACCTCACCGTGCGCGACTACTTGTGGCGATGGGACACGGACTGGTTCTGGTGCTCCAGGGCCTTCGGCGCGCAGAACCCGCGCGTGCGCCGGCTCGTGCCGAGGCGGTGGCTGCGCTCGGACGCCTACTGGAAGGTGCTGGCGTTGGAGCGGCGCTTCGGGCCCAAGCACCGGCTCGACAGGCTGCGCGGCCGGCCCGCCCAGGAGGCGGTCGTCCAAGACGTGGAGGTGCCGATCGAGCGCGCGGCCGAGTTCCTCGACTTCTTCACCCGGGAGGTTCCGATCTCTCCCATCTGGGTATGCCCCCTTCGCCAGCGCGACCCCGGCGCGCGGTGGGACCTCTACGCGCTCGACCCTGGCACGACCTACGTGAACTTCGGCTTCTGGTCCACCGTCGCGCTGGCGAACGGCGAGCCGGACGGCACCCACAACCGCCGGATCGAGCGCGTGGTCGAGGAGCTCGGAGGGCGCAAGTCGCTGTACTCCACGTCGTTCTACGAGAGCGACGAGTTCTGGCGTCTCTACAACGGGCCGGTCTACGGAGAGCTGAAGGGCGCCTACGATCCGGACGGCCGCCTGCTCGACCTCTACGAGAAGTGCGTCGAGTGCGCGTGAGCTGAACGAGGGAGGGCGATGCAGCTAGCAGAGGTGTTCGCGAAGGTCGCCGGCCAGGGCTCGGGGGTCGAGTTCCGCGCCTACGACGGCAGCCGCTTCGGTCCGCTCGAGGCGTGCGCCCGGATCGAGATCCGCTCTCCGCGGGCGGTGCGCTACCTCGTGCAGGCGCCGGGCGAGCTAGGACTCTCGCGCGCCTACGTGGCCGGCGACCTCGAGGTGCACGGCGACCTCCACGACGTGCTCGGCCGGCTCTCGCGCCACGATGCGGCGGATCTCTCGTGGCCGGAGCGCTGGGAGGTCTTGAGAGCGCTCGGGTTGCGCACCCTCCGCCCGACCGCGCCGCCGCCGCAGGAGGTGCGCCTCCACGGCCGCCGGCACTCCAAGCGCCGGGACGCCGCCGCGGTGGCGCACCACTACGACGTGTCGAACTACTTCTACGCCCTGGTCCTCGGCCCCTCCATGGCCTACACCTGCGCCGTTTACCCCCGCGCCGACGCGAGCCTCGAAGAGGCCCAGGCCACCAAGTTCGACCTCGTGTGCCGCAAGCTCGGCCTGCGTCCCGGCATGCGGCTCCTCGACGTGGGGTGCGGCTGGGGTGGGATGGTGCTCCACGCCGCCGAGCACTACGGCGTGCAGGCGCTCGGGGTCACGCTCTCGAAGCAGCAGGCCCACTGGGGGCGGGAGGCGATCGCCGAGGCGGGCCTCTCCGACCGCGCCGAGCTGCGGTGGCTCGACTACCGCGACGTATCGGAGGGCGACTTCGACGCGGTCTCCTCGATCGGCCTGATCGAGCACGTGGGCCTGGCGCAGCTCCCGGCCTACTTCGCCTTCCTGCGCGGCCGGCTGCGTCCGGGCGGGCGGCTGCTCAACCACAACATCACCCGCCCGAGCAGCAGCGACCAGGGGCTCGCGCGCCGGGGATTGTTCGCCCGCTACGTATTCCCCGACGGAGAGCTGCTGGCTCCCGGCCGCATCGCCACGACGATGCACGACGCCGACCTAGAGCTGCGTCACGAGGAGAACCTGCGCGAGCACTACGCCCGCACGCTTAAGGCCTGGGGGGCGAATCTGGAAGCGCACTGGCCCGAGGCGGTGGCGGAGGTGGGCGAGGCCCGGGCGCGGGTGTGGCGCCTCTACATGGCCGGGTCGCGGCTCGGCTTCGAGCAGGACGCCATCGAGCTCCACCAGCTGCTCGGGGTGAGGACCGAGGCCGGGGACGCGGCGATGCCGCTGCGTCCCGACTGGGAGCCGGCGGCGTTCGCCGACGCCCCTAGCCTGTTGGAGCGCTCGCTCGAGACGGCCGACGGAGATCGCTGACGGGTCAGGGCAGGGCCGCCCCCACCGGGCGCGGCCTACGGACCCTTCTCGTCCTGACGGTCGAGCTCCGGCGAGCCCACGGCCACGGGCGCCGGCTGGTCCGAGTCGTTCTCCTCGATCGCCTCCTCGCGCGAGGACCCCCACGCGTCGGCGTCGTCATCGAAGAACACGGTGCCGTCCTCCCCCACGCGCTGGCCGACTCGGTGGCGCGGATCGCCGATCACCGCATCGGGGGAGGTCTCCTTGGGCAGGCGCCCGGACTTCATGCCGAAGTACACGGCCTGGGGGTGGTGGGCGATGATCGCGAGCGTGGACTGCTCGGGCTCGATGGCGTAGCCGCCGGTGAGCGTGAGGCCGATGCCCGGGGCGTCGAGCAGGCGGTAGACCTTCTCGTGCTCGGACTGCTCGGGGCATGCGGGGTAGCCCCAGGACCAGCGCCGGCCCTGGTCGTGGGCGATGCCGAGCGCATTTCGCACCTCCGCGTGCAGCCACTCGGCCATGCCCTCGGCCACCTGCACGCCGAGCCCGTGGGTGAAGAGCTGCTCGGCGAACTCGCCCTCCTGCTCGAGGCGGGCCATCACCTCGGTGACCTCCGCCCCGGCGGTCACCGCCTGGAGGGCCACCACGTCGCGCTCTCCGCTGTCGATGGGGCGGTAGAAGTCGGCGAGGCACAGGCGGTCGTGCGCCGGCTGGCGCGGGAAGACGAGGCGCTCGAGCTCGGTGTCGGACTCGGGGTCGAACACGACGAGCTCGTTGCCGTCGGAGTTGCAGGGGAAGTAGCCGAGCACGGCGCGCGGCTGCAGGTAGTCCTGCTCTCGCCACATGCGCTTGAGCCGCGGGCGGAAGTCCTCGCGCAGCAGGGTGTCCCAGGCCTCGCCCTTCACGCCCTTGCCGCCCCAGTGGAGCTTGAAGAGCACGTGGAGGTCGAGGTGCGCGAACACGTCGTCGAGGTTCACGTCGATCTCGCGACGGCCCCAGAACGGCGGCGCGGGCACGGGCAAGTCGGTGCGGGCGGCCGAGCGCACGGAGTCGTCGTCGGTCGGCAGCTCCTCGGGCTCCGGCCCCTTCTCGCGAAGCCGGAGGGCGTCGGCGCGCACCTTCTCCACGAGCCGCTCGTGGGCCTCGCCCTCCACGAGCTGGTCCATCACCCCGAGGCCCTCGAAGGCGTCCTTGCAGTAGAACACGCCGGGCTCGTAGATGTCCTCGGAGTCGCGCCCGTCCGGGTAGAGGATGCGCGAGCCGAAGTTGCGGTTGATGGCCGCGCCGCCGATGAGCACCGGGTACTCGAGCCCCTGCTGGTGGAGCTCCTGGACGGCGAGGGGCATCTGCTTGGACGTGGACACGAGCAGGGCCGAGAGGCCGATGGCGGTGGCGTCGTGCTCCTTGGCCGCCTCGACGATGGTTCCGATGGGCACCTGCTTGCCGAGGTCGACCACCGTGTAGCCGTTGTTGGTGAGGATGGTGTTCACCAGCGACTTGCCGATGTCGTGCACGTCGCCGAACACGGTGGCCAGCACCACGGTGCCCTTGGTGTAGCCCTCGATGCGGTCGAGGTAGTTCTCGAGCTTCGCGACCGCGCGCTTCATGACGGTGGCCGACTGGAGCACGAAGGGCAGGATGAGCTCGCCGGCGCCGAACTTGTCGCCCACCTCCTTCATGGCCGGGAGCAGCACGTCGTTCAGCGTGGGCACCGCGCCGATCTTCTCCACCGAGCGCTCGATCTGACCCTCGACGCCCTCCTTCTTGCGGCGCAGGATGTGCCAGTGAAGGGCCTCCTCGGGCTCCATGCCGGCCGTGGGGTCGGCGGCCTCGACGGCCTCCCCCTCGCCCTTCTCCTCGAAGTGCCCGATGAAGCGCTCGAGTGCGTCCTCGCGGCGATTCCACACGAGGTCGTCGGCCAGCTCCCGCTCCTCGTCGGAGATCTCCGCGTAGGGGGTGACCTCGTTGGGATGGACCATGGCCAGGTCGAGACCGGCCTCCACGGCGTGGTGGAGGAACACCGAGTTGAGCACGGCGCGGGACACGGGGGAGACCCCGAAGGAC
>JBPCRE010000288.1:0-3125 GCA_050997195.1 Thermoleophilaceae bacterium | reverse complement strand
GGTGAACGCCGGCGAGTG
Source organism: Thermoleophilaceae bacterium (assembly GCA_050997195.1). GTDB lineage: Bacteria > Actinomycetota > Thermoleophilia > Solirubrobacterales > Thermoleophilaceae > JACCZP01. Next base: position 3,107 of record JBPCRE010000288.1, on the reverse strand, counting down.
GATCGGCCACTTCCGCGACCGGCTCGAGCGCCAGCTCGCCACGACCGGCGACGAGCGTCTGGCCGCCCTCATCGAGGAGATAGACGGCTACCCGAGGCCCGAGGGCGATGCCGTCCGCGAAGAGACCGAGATCCTCGGCCCCCTGAAGATGCGCGCGCCCGACGGGCGCGAGCTCTCCTTCCTGGGCATGTTCGCCATCTTCGACACCCCGTTCGAGGTCACGGCTTCGGAGCTGGCGGTGGAGCTGATGTTCCCTGCGGACCGGGGGACGGCCGAGGCGCTCGAGGCGTTCGGGCGGGAGCTCGCCAGAGATCGCCCTCCCGCAAGTCGCACGTGAGCCCGCCCGACAGGTCCAGCGGCACGTCAGCGGGTACACGTACACCCCGCCGTCCTCCTCGTCGGTGCGCGCCACCCCGTGCGGAGTCAGCGCACGAGCCCGTCGCCCTCCCACCGGAGCGCGTGCATCCCGCCCACGCGGTGGTCCCAGTCGTGCTCTGCCTCTAGGGTCGGCGTCACCCAAGGCGAGAGGGACAGAACGTGGAGAGAGACCTGAACGGACGTGTGGCCGTGATCACCGGCGCATCGAGCGGCATCGGGGAGGCCACCGCGCGCGCGCTCGCCGCTCGGGGCGCCAGCGTGGCCCTGCTGGCGCGTCGCGCCGACCGGGTGCAGAGCCTGGCCGAGGAGCTCTCGAGCGCCGACGGCGGCGGCAAGGCCCTCGCCCTCGAGGCCGACGTGACCGACCGCGCCTCCCTCGAGGAGGCTGCACGACGGGTGAAGGACGAGCTCGGCCGCGTCGACTGCCTCGTGAACAACGCCGGCGTGATGCTGCTCGCACCCTTCGAGCAGGGCAAGGTGGACGAGTGGAAGCAGATGATCGACGTGAACCTCACCGGCGTACTCGAGACCACCGACGTCTTCCTCGAGCAGCTCACCGACGGTGGCGGGGACATCGTGAACATCTCCTCGGTGGCCGGACGCAAGGGGATCCCCAATTCGGGCGCCTACAACGCCACGAAGTGGGGAATCAACGGCTGGTCGGACGCCCTCCGGCAGGAGCTGCTCGGCAAGAGCGTGCGCGTCATCGTCGTGGAGCCGGGCGCGGTGGCCACCGAGCTGCCCGACCACATCTCCGACGAGGACTCGAAGAAGCGCATCGAGGACATGGGCGAGAGCTTCGACATCCTCGCGGCCGAGGACATCGCCTCGGTGATCGAGTACTCCGTGTCGGTGCCCGAGCGCGTCTCGCTCTCGGAGATCCTCATCCGTCCCACCGAGCAGCCGATCTAGGGGGCTGGCCCGCCGGATTCCCTATTCTGGCTCACCCCCGCATACCAAGGAGTCCCGTTGAGCCACCACCAGGAGCACACCGGTCCCGGCTACGCCTCGCCCGAGGCCGCCATGCAGACGCCCCCCGAGGAGGTCGTCTACATGGCCTGCCTCTACGAGGGCACCGGCATAAACGAGCCCGACTTCATCGCCACCGTGGACGTGAGCCGCGACTCGGACACCTACGGGGAGATCGTGCACCGCCTGCCGATGCCCAACGTGGGCGACGAGCTCCACCACTTCGGCTTCAACGCCTGCTCCTCGGCGTGCCACTCCTCACTCTCCCGAGACACGCTGATCGTGCCGGGCATCAAGTCCTCGCGCATACACGTGGTCGACATCTCCGATCCCCGCGCGCCCGCGATCACCAAGGTCATCGAGCCCGAGGAGATCAAGGCGAAGACGGGCTACTCGGGGCCCCACACCGTGCACTGCATGCCCGGGGACATCGTGACCGTGTCCATGCTCGGCGACGAGAACGGCGACGCGCCGGGCGGCTTCATGGTGCTCGACGCGCGTGACTTCTCGGTGCTCGGGCGCTGGGAGAACGACAAGGGCGACCAGGAGCTGATGTACGACTTCTGGTACCAGCCGCGCCAGAACACGCTCATCTCCTCGGAGTGGGCAGCGCCCAACACCTTCGGCCCGGGGTTCGATCCGGCCGACGTGGCGGCGGGCAAGTACGGGCAGCGCCTGCACTTCTGGGACCTCGAGGCCAAGACCAAGACGCAGACCGTGGACCTCGGCGACGAGGGTCTCATCCCCCTCGAGATCCGCTGGCTGCACGACCCCGACGCCCGCCAGGGCTTCGTGGGCGCCACTCTCTCGAGCAACATCATCCGCTTCCACTCCGAGAACGGCTCGGGCTGGTCGGCCGAGAAGGTGATCGACGTGGAGAACCGCGAGCTCGGCGGATGGCCGCTCGAGGGCGGCGTGCCCGGGCTCATCACCGACATCGTGCTCGGCATGAACGACCGCGACCTGTTCTTCTCGAACTGGCTGCACGGGGACCTGCGCCACTACGACGTCTCCGATCCGGCCAAGCCCGAGCTCAAGTCCCAGGTGTGGCTCGGAGGGCTGCTCGGCCAGGACGGCGGCCACCCCAAGGCCGACGGCCCGCTCAACGGAGGGCCTCAGATGCTCCAGGTCTCCCTGGACGGCGAGCGCGTGTACGTGTCGAACTCGCTCTACTCGTCCTGGGACAACCAGTTCTACCCCGGCCTCAGGGGCTGGCTGACCAAGCTCGACCGTCAGGGCGACGGCAGCTTCGCCGTGGACCCCGACTTCTTCGTGGACTTCACGAAGCTCGACACCGGCGCCGCCCGCCCCCACGAGGTGCACCTTCCCGGCGGGGACTGCACGAGCGAGATCTTCCAGTAGCGGCCTGACGGGCCGGGGCCGGGGGGCGAGATCTCTCTCCGTCACACTTAGAGGGAGAGTGAGCGCGGCCCCGGAGAGCAGCACGTCCACCGCCGCGCGCACCAGCGAAGCCGCACAGGCTGCGCCGGGCGGGCCCCCGCACCCGCCCCGGCGCCGCCTCGGCCTCGGGCGCATCGTCGTGATCGTCCTCGTGGCCGGCTTCCTCGCCCTCCTCACGTACGGCCTGATGGCTGAAGCGGACAACGACGCAATCGATCAGAGCCTCGCCTCCGGCCGCGCCGCCCCCGCACCCGCTCTCGACCTTCCGTGGATCGGCTCGTTCGCGCTCGGCCCCAGCATCTCCGACGCCGCGAACGAGCACTTCGGCAATCGGCGGGTGTCGCTGGCCGAGCTCCGGG
>JBPCRE010000198.1:0-5745 GCA_050997195.1 Thermoleophilaceae bacterium | reverse complement strand
GAGAAGCTCCGCCTCGGCGGCATGGCCCTGCGCAACGGGCTGCTCGTGCACGGCCCGACCCACTGGGCGGCGGCCGTGCGTACCCCCGAGGGCGGGGTCAAGGTGGCGTCGGGCCGGAAGCCCTCGCTCGGCGGGAAGGCCACCGGGCGCTTCCCCGGCCTGCGGGGGCTCACGCGCCTCGCCGAGGCCTTCGCGGTGATCCCCCTCGTGAAGCGCGCGCTGCCCGAGGCGAAGCTTCCCATGCAGGACCCGAAGACCCTCGGGACCATGGCCGTGGCGGCCCTCGGCGGTCAGGCCATCCGCAGCTCCGGGCCGCGAACCGTGGTCCGCGAGGCGGCGGTGGCCGGCATCTCCCTGCTTCCCGCCCTGCTCACCCTCCGCGGGGGCGACCTCGCCTCCTACCACGGCGTGGAGCACAAGGCGATCGGAGCCTACGAGGACGGCGAGGACGCCGCCGAGGCCACCAAGGAGCACGACCGCTGCGGCTCGAACCTCGTGGCGCCGCTGCTCACGAGCGCGGTGGCCGGCAACGTCGCGCTCCGCCGCGCTGGGCTCTCGGGCCCCGTGGCCGACGGCGCCGTGGCGCTCGGCTCGATCGGCGTGGCCGTCGAGGTCTTCCTCTGGGCGGAGCGCCACGCCGACTCCACGCTGTCGCGCCTGCTGCGCCGCCCCGGATACGAGATCCAGCGCGCGGTGGGCACGCGCGAGCCCACGGAGCGGCAGCTCGAGGTGGGGCGGGCCGCCCTGGAGGAGATTCTTCGGGTCGAAGGACAACCCGCCACGGTGGTCGATCGTCACGCTTCGGCCTCACCCGTCACCCGCGCGCTGCCAGACTGAGTTCCCGATGGACGAGCGCTCCGAGGTCGAGTCCTTCCGCGAGTTCGCCAGAGAGATCATCCTCAGGATGGATCAGTCGCTGCGAGACTTCGCCGTGAGGCTCGAGGCGGTCCATGAGGATGTTCGTGCCTCGCGGGAGGAGAGCCGCCGCTACTTCGAGGCCCTGGACGCGCGGCTGCGCGAGGAGCGAGAGGAGCACCGCCACCAGCGCGAGGAGCACCGAGAGCAGCGCGAGGAGAGTCGCGCCCAGACCCAGGCCCTTCTTCGCATGCTCGATCGCCTCGACGGAGGCGCCTCAACTTAACCTGCGGGATTGTCGGATTCAGGCTTGAGCGGTCCCCCTCGGGTCCCGCCCGCCGTACCATTCCCTCATGGCGGCCCCGAGCACCCGCCGCGAGCGCCTTGACCCGGCCACGTTCCGACTGCCCGTGGAGCGCATCCGCGAGGGCTACTACACCGATGCGTACTTCAACTACGCGAAGGATCTGCTCGAGGCGGAGGAGCGCCACCCCCGCGTGACCATGCAGGTCTTCCAGAAGGGAGACTCGGTGCTCGGAGGCATCGACGAGGCGATCGCGGTGCTCAAGCACTGTGCGGGGCGGTTCACACCGGAGGGCTTCGAGACCGCCTGGGAGCGGCTCGAGGTGCACGCCCTTCACGAGGGCGACGACATCCATCCGTACGAGACGGTGATGACCGTCGAGGGCGACTACGCGCTCTTCGCTCACCTCGAGACCGTCTACCTCGGCTGCATGGCGCGGCGCACGATGGTCATGCGCAACGTGCGCGCGGTGGTCGAGGCCGCGCGGGGCAAGCCCATCCTCTTCTTCCCCGCCCGCCACGACCATTGGCTCGTGCAGACCGGGGACGGGTGGGCCGCGCACGTGTCCGGGGCCATCGGCGTGTCCACCGATGCGCAGGCTTCGTGGTGGGGCGGCAAGGGCATCGGCACGGTGCCCCACGGCCTGATCGCCGCCTACGAGGGAGACACGGTGGCCGCGTCGGAGGCCTTCGCCCGCCGCTACGCGCACGAGACCAACGTGGTGGTGCTCGTGGACTTCGAGAACGACTCGGTGCGCACCGCGCTCGAGGTGGCCGACGCCCTCGGCGAGAAGCTCTGGGGCGTGCGCCTCGACACCTCCGGCACGCTCGTGGACCGCGCTCTCTGGCACGAGATGGGCACCTTCAAGCCCACCGGCGTGAATCCGGAGCTCGTGCGGCGGGTGCGCGAGGCGCTCGACGCCGCCGGGCACGACCACGTGCGGATCGTGGCCTCCGGCGGCTTCAACGCCGAGCGCATCAAAGAGTTCGAGGCCCTCGGCGCCCCCGTCGACTCCTACGGCGTGGGCTCCTCCCTGCTCACCGGCCAGAACGACTTCACGGCCGACGTGGTGCTCGTCAACGGCCGCGACTGCGCGAAGGTCGGGCGCCGACACAACCCCAACCCGCGCCTCGAGCGGGTTGAGTGATGGGCTGCTCGCGCCGATGAAGGCCGTCGTGGCCTTCGACCTCGCCGTCTCTCTCCAGGGCATCGAGCAGTGGGCGCTCACGTGGCTGCCCATCGTCTTCATGGGGCTGATCGTCCTGCTCATCGGCTGGACGCTGCGCCACATGCCGCGCACCAAGCCTCAGGAGATCAAGCCGGAGTCCTCCGGCTCGATCCGCTGGAGCGACGTGGCGGGGGCCGACGAGGCCAAGGCAGAGCTCCGCGAGGTGGTCGAGTTCCTACGCGACCCCCGGCGGTTCCGCAAGCTTGGGGCCAAGGTGCCGAAGGGCATCCTCCTCCACGGCCCGCCCGGCACGGGCAAGACCCTGCTTGCCAAGGCGGTGGCCCACGAGTCGAAGTCGAAGTTCTTCGCGCAGTCGGCCTCCTCGTTCGTCGAGATGTTCGCCGGCCTCGGGGCCGCGCGCATCCGCCGGCTCTTCCGCGAGGCGCGCAAGGCGCGCCCCGCCATCATCTTCATCGACGAGCTCGACGCCGTGGGGGCCACGCGCGGCAAGGACATCTCAGGCGAGAAGGACCAGACGCTCAACCAGCTCCTCGTGGAGATGGACGGCTTCGCCGGCACCGACGAGCTGGTCGTGATCGCCGCCTCGAACCTCCTCGACAAGCTCGATCCCGCGCTCCTTCGCCCCGGGCGCTTCGATCGACAGATCTTCGTCTCTCCACCCGACCTCAAGGGTCGGCGGGAGATCCTCGAGGTGCACTCGGCCAACAAGCCGCTCGAGGGCGTGGACCTCGAGCTGGTGGCGCGCCAGACGAGCGGCCTCACGGGCGCCGACCTGGCCAACATCTGCAACGAGGCAGCCATATTCGCGGGCCGCGAGCACCGCGACCACATCCTCATGGTGGACTTCGTGGGCGCGCTCGAGCGCGTGGTGGCGGGCATGCAGTCGCGCCGGGTGATCAACGACCACGAGAGGCAGGTGGTGGCCTACCACGAGGCCGGCCACGCGCTGTGCTCCGAGCTCCTCCCCTCGGTGGAGAGGGTGCACAAGATCTCCATCGTGCCCCGCGGAAAGGCGCTCGGGTTCACGATGAACCTCCCCGAGGAGGATCGCTACCTGAAGTCCAAGGAGGAGCTCGTGGACTACCTCGTGATGCTCCTCGGCGGCCGGGTGGCCGAGCAGGTGGTGTTCGGCGCCATCACCACCGGCGCCTCCGACGACCTGAAGAAGGTCAACGAGATCTCCCGGGCCATGGTGACCGAGTACGGCATGGGCACGCACCTGAACTCCCAGCGCCTGCCGGCCGACGACTACTCGATCTCCGACAACACCCGCCGCATGATCGACGACGAGCAGCAGCACATCACCGACTTCGCCTTTCGCCGCGCGCTCGACCTCGTGTCGAGCAATCGCGACGCCATGGAGGCGCTCGCCCTGGCGCTCCTCGATCGCGAGGCCCTCGAGCGCGAGGACATCGACGCGATCATGGCCGAGCTCGGGCCGAGCAACGCGCCGGAGCCGCTCGCCGAGCTGCCGCTCGCCGGCCCTCGGGTGGCCGCGACCGAGCGGCTGCCCGACACCCTCTCTGAGTAGACTCGCGCCCGTGTTCGGGCGGATTGACCACATCGGCGTCGTCGTCGATGACCTCGACGCCGGCATCCGCCTCTACCGCGATCGCCTGCGCATGGCCGAGCAGCACCGCGAGACCATCGAGGACTTCGGGGTGGAGGCCGTCCTCCTCAGGGTCGGCGAGGGCCACGTCGAGCTTCTGCGGCCGCTCTCGAGCGAGAGCGCCATCGGCCGCTTCCTGGAGAGGAACGGTCCCGGCGTGCACCACGTGGCCTACCAGACAAGCGACGTGGCCAAGGCGCTCGAGGCCGCCAGGGCGGCGGGGCTCGAGGCCGTCGACGCGAAGCCCCGCGCGGGCATCCGCGGAAGCCGCGTGGCCTTCCTGCACCCGAAGGCCACCGGCGGGGTGCTCACCGAGATCGTCGAGCCGGCGCACGGATGGAGGAGCGCCTGATGGAGGCCACCCCGAGGCCCGATCGCCGGCGGCGGGTGGACATCGGCTTCTACGGCAACCAGGTGTTGAGCGTGCGCATCGACCAGGCGGCCTACGACGAGTTGGTGCGCACCCTCCAGGCCGCCGAGGGCCGCACCTGGCATCAGGTGGAGGCCGAGGACTCGGTGTTCTCGGTCGATCTCGACAAGGTCGTGTACCTCCGCCTCGAGACCGACCGCGACCGCGTCGGGTTCTAGTGCGCTGAGGCCCCGGCCTCGCGGCCCGGGCCGAGCACCACGTTGCCGCCAATAGGGTTGCCGCCGGTGCTGCGAGAGCTCGACCTCCGCGCGCTTCGCGTGCTCCGCACCCGCGGTCACACCCCGGAGCTCGAGTCCGCGGTCCTGCGCTTCTCACGCACCGGCGAGCACGGAGGACTGTGGCTCGGGCTGGCCGCGACCGGGTTTGTGCTCGGCGCGGGCCATCGGCTGCTCTACCTGCGGGCGGCGCGCGCCGTGGTGGTCACCAACGTGGTCAACGTGGTGATCAAGCGCTTTGCCCGCCGCTCACGACCGCTCCTCGAAGGCCTTCCTGCCCTCTCTCCCACCATGTCCACGCTCTCCTATCCCTCCGCGCACGCCTCCACCTCGTTCGCCGGAGCTCACGCGCTCACTCGCGCCATCGGCGGCGGCGGCAAGTCGAAGCGGAGCCTGCCGTTCTACCTCGTGGCCCTCGCCATGTCGATCTCGCGCCCCTACCTCGGCGTGCACTACCCCTCCGACATCCTGGCCGGCGCGCTCCTCGGTGTGGCCATCGGGCGCCTCTCGGAGTGAGGATCGGCATCGTCGGGCTTCCCAACGCCGGGAAGTCCTCGCTGTTCAACGCACTCACCCGTGCCGGCGCTCAGGCCGCCAACTACCCGTTCACCACGGTGGAGCCCAACGTGGCCGTGGTGCCCGTGCCCGACGAGCGGCTCGATCGGGTTGCCGAGACCCTCGGCTCCGCCCCGCTCACCTTCGAGACCATCGCCTTCCACGACATCGCGGGCCTCGTGCGCGGGGCGCACTCGGGCGAGGGCCTCGGCAACCGCTTCCTGGCCAACATCCGCGAGACCGACGCGATCCTCCACGTGGTCCGCGTGCACGAGGACGGGCAGGTGGTGCACCCCGAGGGCCGGGTGGATCCCTCCGCCGACGTGGACACCATCGAGACGGAGCTTCTCTACGCCGACCTCGAGCAGGCCGAGCGCAGCATCGAACGCGTGTCTCGTCAGGCGAAGTCCCGCGAGCCCTCCGCGGTGGCTGAGGAGGGCTGGCTGCGCGAGCTGATCGAGGCGCTGCGCGCCGGGCGCCCCGCGCGCACGGTGGCGCCGCCCGCCGAGACGCGCGAGGTGGTGCGCAACCTCCAGCCGTTGACGGCCAAGCCCGTGCTCTACGTGGCCAACGTGGGCGAGGGAGACG
>JBPCRE010000193.1:0-16832 GCA_050997195.1 Thermoleophilaceae bacterium | reverse complement strand
AGGACGACCACCGCCGGGACAAGCGCCCGAAGCCGATCGGCCCCGCCACCGGAGCCCTCGACAAGGCGCTCGCCGAGGGCACGATGGAGCCCGATCCGGGCACTCCGTCACGGACGCCCAAGGAGTAGGCGAACGAACGTTTCGAGAAGACCCACTAGCGCCCGATCGGGTCTTGCTCGCTCTCGACGATGCCGTCCACCAGCCGGCGGTCGCGGTCCTGCACGCCGAGCACCTCGGTCTGGAGGCCCGAGCGCCGGGCCTCCTCGCACACGCTGCGCAGCGCGAGCGCTCCCGAGAGGTCGAGGCGGCCGGTGCCGTCGAGGTGCAGGACGAGGCGCTTCGCGTCCAGATGGTGGGCGAGGATGTCGAGGAAGCGGGTCTCGAGGTCCTGCGCGGCGCCGAACCACAGCACGCCCTGCGGGCGAAGGTGCACCGCGCCGCCCTCCTCCCACACCCGGATGTCCACCCGCAGCTCTCGCCAGAGGTGAACCGCGATGGACAGTGCGGTGCCGGCCAGCACAGCGCGCTCGAGCCGAGGCGCGAGGGCGAGGGTGAGCGCGAAGGTGGCCGCGGATATGAGGAACTGCGGCTTGGAGTACGGGAAGAGGCGCAGCATGGGTCGCACCCGTATCAGGGGGAGCACCGCGCCTATCACGATGGCGGCAAGCACGGCCTCGGGCAAGGGCGCCAGCAGGAAGGCCACCGGCAGGAAGGCGAGCACCGCGGCACCGGTGATGGCTCCGCTCCACGCGCTGCGCGCTCCGGCCTCGCGGTTCAGCGAGCTGCGCGAGAACGAGCCTCCCACGGGGAAGCCGCCGCAGAGCCCGGCCGCCACGTTGGCGGCGCCCTGGCTTACGAATTCGCGATTGGGCGACCACGTGGTTCGGTCGCGGGCCGCAAAGGCTCGGGCGATGGATGCGGGCTCGGTGAAGCCCACGAGCGCGATCACCGCGCCTCCCGCCAGGAGGCTGGGCACCGCGCCGAGGGGTAGGTCGAGCGAGAGGGGTGGCAGGCCGGCGTCGATGTCGCCGATGGTGGCTCCGCCGTAGTCGAGCCCGACGCTGAGGGCGATGGCCGCCACGACGGCCACGAGCACGCCCGGAAAGAGTGGATGCAGCCTGCGCCCGCCGAACATGGCCAGGAGCACGAGAGCGGTGAGCGCCACCGCGGCCGGCGCCCACTCTCCCACGTTCGCGAGCGTCCAGGCCGCCTGCTCGAGGATCCCGCCGTCCGGAGGGCTCACTCCGGCCGCGGTGGGTAGCTGGGAGGCGAGGATGAGCAGGGTGGCGGCGGGGACGAACCCCATGAGCATGGGACTCGACATGAGGTAGGCCACGACGCCGGCTCGGAGCGCCCCGACGAGCACTCGCACGAGCCCGACGATGAGCGCCAGGGCCAGACCGAGCGCCACGTAGCGGTCGCTCCCCGGCGTGGCGAGGCCGCTCAGCGCGCCGAAGGTGAGGAGGCCGGTCACCGCCGTGGGGCCGGTCTGGAGGTAGGGGGAGGAGGCGAGCGGCGCCGCCACCAGGAGGGGGATCCCCGCCGCGTAGAGCCCGCGCTCGGGCGGCATGCCGGCCAGCGCGGCGTAGGCCAGCGACTGGGGGATGAGCACGAGCGCCACCGAGACCCCGGCGATGGCGTCGCCGGTGACCGGCCCCCGCCATCCGCGCCCTCGAGCCACGCGCGCCGGCCTCAGGAGGGACTCGGGGGTTCGCCCTCCTCGAGGGCGTGCCCGAGCCGTCCGAGCGTGGGAACGCCTCCGTCGGTCATGTGGACCACGTGCCGAGCCCCGTGACGCTGGACGAGGCTCGCGGCCACGGCCGCGCGCTGACCGGACGCGCAGATCACGGCCACCGGGCGATTCGCGTCGAGGCTCTCCGGCAGCCGGTCCACGTCGTGCCAGGGCATGAAGTGCGAGCCGCGGAGATGTCCGGCGCTCCACTCCCCGAGCTCCCGCACGTCGAGGAGCTGCAGATCGGGATCGGATCGCTGCCGCTCGGCCAGGTCCTCGACCTCGAGGCGCTCGATGCGCTCGACCGGACGCTTCTCCCGCCGCCAGCTCGTCATCCCCCCGCCCAGAAAGCCACCGAGGACGCGCATGCCCACCGACGCCGCCAGCTTGGCCGCGTCGTGGCCGTCCTGGTCGTCGCGCCCCACGAAGACGATCTCCTGCTCGAGGTCGGCGAGCCAGGCCAGGCGGGAGCCGAAGCCGGCCTGGACCATGGGGATGCACGCCGCCCCGGGGATGTGGGCGTCGTCGAACTGCTGATCGGTGCGGACGTCGACGATGAAGGCTCCGGCCCGGCGCTTCTGCTCGACCTGACGAGGCGCGAGGGCCAGCAGATCGAGCCCGGCGCTCCGGAGCGGCCCGCGGTTGATCGCGACGATGCTCCGGAAGTTCGGAGGCTGCGGGCCGAGCCCGGCGATCGAGCGCTCGACGAAGCGGTCCTCGTCCTCCTCCCGGAGCATCGGGCTGTGGCGGCGCTCGTAGCCGAGCGTGGAGGACACCTTCATGTCCATGCCCGGTCCGCCGCACATCGAGCCTCCGAGGTGGCCCGGCCACACCTCGGTCTCCGGCGGGAGGTCGAGGAGCTTCGCGTGCAGTGAGCGAAAGATCCCTCGGGCGCCCTCCTCGCGATCCACGGCGAGGTCGGGGCGCGCCACGTCGCCCACGAAGAGCGTGTCGCCGGTGAGCACCGCCCACAGCTCCTCGCCCCGGGCTCGATCGATGAGGGCGAAGGCCGTGTGCTCGGGTCGATGCCCGGGAGTGTGCAGGGCACGGATCCGCACCGAGCCGAGGTCGAGCTCCCATCCGTCGTCGATCGGGTCGTGGTCGTACTCGGCGGCCGCGTCGCGATGGATGTGCATCCGGGCGCCGGTGGCGGCGGCCAGGCGACCGTGGCCGGACACGTGGTCGGCGTGGTTGTGGGTCTCGATGATGTGCTCGATCGCGACGCCCATGTACCGCGCGAGCTCGAGGTAGTGGTCGATGTCGAGACGGGGATCGACCACGGCGGCCAGTCCCGCGCTGTCGTCACCGACCAGGTAGGAAGCGCACCCGAGGTCGTCGTGGGTGATCTGGCGGAAGATCATTCGTGCATCCTCGCCGGTCCGGCGGTCGGGACGCGCCGGAGCCCGGGGGGGACGAGCGCTCGGCCGCTACCCGGGCGACGTCTCGGCGTCGGGTCCGGCCCCGGCGGCGGCCGATCGTTGCTCGTGGCGCATGTACGAGGCCGCCCCACCAGCCACGGCGGCCACCGGAACCGCCAGCAGCGCGCCCACCACCCCCGCCAGGGCCGTGCCGGCGGTGAGGGCGAGGAGGATGAGCAGCGGGTGGAGCTTGAGCGAGCCGCCGACCAGGAACGGGTAGAGCACGTTGCCCTCGATCTGCTGGACGGCGATCACCGCGAGGAGCACGAGGCCCGCCGCGCCGGCGCCGTTGCTCACCAGGGCCACGAGCACGGCCAGGGCGCCGGCCACCACCGCCCCGATCAAGGGAAAGAAGGCCCCGAGGAAGGTGATCACCACCAGCGGCAGCACGAGCGGCACCCCGATCAGTACGAGGGCGAGACCGATCAGCACCCCATCCACCACCGCCACGACCACGATCCCCTTCGTGTAGCTCCTGAGGATGTCGAAGGATCGGTGGCCTAGCGCGTGGGCGTCGCCCTGAAGGGACGGGCGCAGAAGGCCCACGAGCCCGCTCCAGATGCGAGCACCGTCGCCCAGGAAGAAGAAGACGACGATGATGGTGAGCACAGCCTGGGCCAGCAGGTTGACCGCGTAGCCCGCGCCCGTGAGCACCTGCGTCGCGATGCCGCCGAGGCTCCCTCGCAACTGCTCGAGGGCGCGGTCGATGCCCTGGTCGATCTCGACCGGTGAGACGCCGAGCGGCCCCTGCACCAGGAAGGTGGTGACCTGCTCGATACCGGCCCTCAAGCCGGCGCCGAGCTCGTCGGCCTGCCCGGCCACGGCGGGCACGATCGAGGCCAAGAGGCCGAGCACTACGACAACGCTGCCGAGGAGCACCGCGGCGGTGGCCACAAGGGAGGGCACGCCGCGCGCTCGCAGCCAGCGCACGGCCGGGTCGAGCAGCGCGGTGATGAGCAGGGCGATGACCACCGGCAGGACGACGACGCTCAGGCGAACGAGCACGTAGCCGAGCACCGCGAGCGCGGCGGCCACCAGCAGGAAGCGGACCGAGAGCGCGGCGGCGCGCTCGAGGGGCTCCGGCGCGGGGGCGTCGCTCGAGCGATCGGACGGCGTCAACCGAGGCGGCCCACCGCTTGGGCGTCGTGACGGTCCAGCGATGTCCGCACCCGGGGGCGTCTCCATGACGCGCCGAACGGTATACGCCGGTGTCGGCGCTCGCCCCAGGCTTCTCCACCGTGTCCGCGATGGCCGCCCTCGGTGTGCGATGCCCTGTTGCGGCATCTCGATGCGATGAGCGATAGCATCACGCATCACCGTGCCCCGCACCACGTTGGATCTCGATCCGTCCGTGCTGCGCGAACTGCGCCGGCGAGGTGCGCGCGAGCGCAAGAGCATGGGTCAGGTGGCCTCGGAGCTGCTGGCTCCTGTCCTGGCCGAGCCTCCAGGCCACCCGTCCCCCACAGCCTTCGACTGGGTCAGCCGAGACCTCGGCCCGCCCCGAGTGGACCTCGAGGACCGGGAGGCCGTTCGCGCACTTCTCGACGAGTGAGATGAGCGTCACCCTCGACGCCAACGTGCTCGTCTACGCCTCAAACGAGGCCGATCCGGTGCACGGGCCGGCGCGGGACCTCCTCCGGAGGCTGGCCGACGGTCCGGGACTCGTGTACTTCTTCTGGCCGACGCTCATGGCCTACCTGCGCGTGGTCACCCACCCGGCGATCCTCCCGCGACCCCTCACGCCGCGCGAAGCGGCGGGCAACGTCGAGCAGCTCATCGGCCTCCCCCACGCGCGCGTGCAGGGCGAAGCCGACGGATTCTGGGAGAACTATCGATCCGCGGGCGGAGAACGTACGCGCGGCAACGATGTGCCGGAAGCCCACCTGGCCGCCCTCATGCTCCAGTTCGGAGTGGGAGTCATATACACGCGCGATCGCGGCTTCCGCCGCTTCGAGGGCATCGAAGCCCGAGATCCGTTCGGCTGATATCGCTAGCCTGAGGAGGTGCCCGACGCCGTCGTGATCGGCTCAGGCCACAACGGCCTCGTGGCCGCCAACCTGCTCGCCGACGAGGGGTGGGAGGTCGTCGTCCTCGAGGCCGAGCCGAGCGTCGGAGGCGCCGTGAAGACGGCCGAGCTGGTGGAGCCCGGCTTTCGCAACGACGTGTTCAGCGCCTTCTATCCGCTGGCGATCGCCTCCCCGGTGCTTCGAGCCCTCGACCTCGAGCGCCACGGGCTCACCTGGGAGCGCTCTCCCGTGGTCCTCGCGCATCCGGGCCGCGACGGTGGCGGCGCCGCACTGTCGGTCGAGCTCGAGGACACGGCGAGCTCGCTCGAGGCCTTTCGTCCCGGCGACGGAGACGGCTGGCGGCGCCTCTACGCCCTGTGGGAGCGTGTGGGAGGCGACCTGATCGAGGCGCTGTTCACGCCGTTTCCACCCGCGCGAGCGGGCGCGCGGCTGATAAGCGAGCTGCGCGGACGCGATCTCCTGCGCTTCCTGCGCTTCGCCCTCCTGCCGGTGCGCCGGCTCGCGCACGAGACCTTCGACGGGGACGGCGGCGGCTGGCTGCTCGCCGGCAACACGCTCCACACCGACCTGACCCTCGACTCGGCGGGAGGCGGCCTCTACGGGTGGCTCCTCTGCTGCCTCGGCCAGCAGCACGGTTTTCCGGTGCCGAGGGGCGGCGCGGGGGAGCTCACACAGGCGCTCGCGAAGAGGCTGGAGTCCCGCGGCGGCCGGATCGAGTGCGGCGCGCGCGTGCGCGAGGTGATCGTGCGCGAAGGTCGCGCGGTAGGAGCGCGTACCGAGGACGGCACGGAGGTCGACGCCCGGAGGGCCGTTCTCGCCAACGTGGGCGCTCCGTCGCTCTACCTCGACCTGATCGAGCGCCGCCACGTTCCGAGCCACGTCCTCCGCGATCTTCGGCACTTCGAGTGGGACGTCTCCGCGTTCAAGCTCGACTGGACCCTGGACGGCCCCGTGCCGTGGCAGCAGGAGGCGGCTCGCTCGGCGGGAACCGTGCACGTAGCCGACGGCATGGACGCCATGACCGAGTACGCGGCGCAGATCAGGATGGGGCGGATTCCCGCGCGGCCGTTCCTGGTGGTCGGCCAGTACAGCATGGTCGATCCCACCCGCTGCCCTCCCGGGAAGGAGACCCTGTGGGCCTACACCCACGTTCCCCGCGCCGCGAGAGGCGATGCCGGCGGCCACCTGAGCGGATCCTGGGACGACCGCGAGGCCGAGCACTTCGCCGACCGGATGGAGAACGAGATCGAGGAGCGCGCGCCTGGCTTTCGAAAGCTCGTCCGAGGTCGCCACATCGCCACGCCTCGGGTGCTCGAGGCGCGCAACGCCAACCTGGTCGGCGGGGCGATCAACAACGGCACCGCCCAGATCCACCAGCAGCTCGTCTTCCGCCCCACTCCCGGCCTCGGCCGCCCGGAGACCCCGATCAGAGACCTCTACCTCGCCTCCGCCGCGGCTCACCCCGGCGGAGGGGTCCACGGGGCACCCGGAGCGAACGCCGCGAGAGCGGCGCTGCGTTCACGCCGGTTGGTACGCCGCGTGATCGCTCGACGGGAGGTCTAGACGGTGCATGGCAGGCCAATGACGGGGCATCGCCGCGACGGGCTCAGAAGTTGCGTGGGCTCCGGCGCGCGCCGTCGGTCCGGCGCGTATGATGGGCCGCTCGGAGCGACGACCCGCCTACCAGCGGGTCGGAGGCGCCCTAGTGGGGGGAGGAGGAGCAGGAGATGCAGACGACCCTTATCGTGGCCACCGTCGTCGAGGTGCTGCTGCTCGTGGCGGCCCTCGCCGTCTATCTCATCGTGATCGAGCGCGTCCTGCGGCGGATCGCGTCGAGCGTCGAGGTCGTCGGATCCTCCATCCCGGCGCTCGACCCGGAGGTCGAGTCCGTCCCGTCGCGGCTCCAGGACGTCAACTACAGCCTCGAGAAGGTGGCCACAGCCCTCGACGACATCGCGAGCCGAAG
The DNA here is from genome assembly GCA_050997195.1 of Thermoleophilaceae bacterium. Lineage (GTDB taxonomy): Bacteria > Actinomycetota > Thermoleophilia > Solirubrobacterales > Thermoleophilaceae > JACCZP01. The sequence goes on along the minus strand of JBPCRE010000193.1, from coordinate 9,689 downwards.
GGCCACAGTCCGATGAACCTCCCGCCGCCACGACCTCCCGCTCCCGCTCCCGCTCCGGCTCCGCGCCGCGCAGGAGTGCGCCTCACCCGCTGGCGCGCGCCGGCGCTGGCCGCGGCGCTCGTGTTGCTCGCGGGCTGCGCCCAGACCGAGCCGGGGCCCACCGAGGTCGAGCGCTACTCGGTCCGCCTCAAGGCCCTCAACGACTCCGGCGTGGAGGGCACCGCGAACCTGATGCGGGCCGGCCCCCACCTCGTGATCCGGATCCGGGCGACCGGCATGAAGCCACGGCAGATACACGCGCAGCACCTCTACTCGTTCGCGAGCGATGACCGCGACTCGCGTTGCCCGACGGGCGCCCTCACGGACGGGGACGAGAACGGCCTGATCGACTCCGAGGAGGGACAGGGCGCCTACGGCCGGAGCATCCTCGCCCTCGAGCCGTACCCGACGGTAGACGCCGACGGAGAGCTCGACTACGTGCTGAAGTTCGACCTCGACCGCGAGAAGCTCGACTCCCTCCGCGGCGGGGCGCTGCTCCTGCAGGGAACGGATGCGGGCGCCTACGAGTTCGACCTTCCCGCGGCCTGCGGGCGGCTGGTCCGGCAAGTGGAGAAGACGGCCGACCGGCGCGAAACCGCCGCGGCCGTCACCGCCCGGGGAGCGCCGTGACCATCTGGTGGATCGGCAACGCGGTGGTTCTCCTGGTCGTGGTGCCGGTGGTGGTGTTTCTCCTCGTCCGCGTCCTGCTCACCGCGCTCGCGGTCCGCAGAGGGCTCAACACACTCGCCGAGCACGGCACGCCGCTGGTCGAGCAGCTCGAGGGGCTGCGCGACCTCGAGCGCACGCGCGAGCTCGTCGGTGAGCTGAGATCGGGTCTCGTCCGCCACACCGAGGTTCTCGAGGACGCCGCCCCGAGGGGGACATGGAGCCCGTAGCCCTCGTCACCCTCGTCATCGTGGCGCTCATCGTGGTGGTGCTGGCGGTGTCCCTCATCGCGGTCGCACTCGTCCTGCGGAGCGCGAGCGGGAGGCTGGGAGCGGTGGTCGCGGTGCTCGATCCTTCGACGGAGACGACCGAGACCGGGCAGACGGCGATCGACGAGATCAACCACGACCTCGAGCGAGGGTGCGCGTCGCTCGAGGACCTCCTCGGCGATGTGCGCACGCACGAACGGGCCGAATCCGGACCCTAGCCGCGCTCGGACGGCCGTGACGCGAAACCGGTGGATCGCGGCCGTCGCCCTCGGTGTCCTGGCGCTGGCGGTCGGGGCGGCCGCCGGCCAGCTCCTGCTGTCGCCGAGCCTCTCCTCCGCCCCCGCCCGGCAGCCGGCCGCCGGCCCGGCCCCGGCAAGGCCGCCCACGCCCCCACCGCCAGGCTTCGTCGAGTTCCGGGACGAGCTCTTCTCGATCGCCTACCCGGCGAGCTGGCAGCGGCGCCGGACGGAGGACCCCGAGATCCAGATCCTCGCCGACCAGGGCGACGCGGCCTCCTTCCTGGTGCGCGTGGCGGTGCTGGAGTCTCCGGTGGGCCCGCAGAACCTCGACGCGGCGAAGAAGCTCACCGACAAGGTCGTGAAGTCGGGGCGGAAGGTGAAGCTCCTGGCCCCCGCCCAGCGGAGTGACCTGGGCGGCCTACCGGGCTGGTTCTACCTCTATACGTTCGAGGACGGCCGCGGCCGCAAGGGCACACACTCGCAATACTTCCTGTTCAGGGGGGACACGATGTACACGATGGTCTTCCAGGCGCTGCCCGCCGACGGAGTGTCCACCTACGCGCCGGTCTTCGACCGGATCGCGAGCACGTTCCGCCCCTCCTCCTGACTGACCCCGGCCACGTCGGGGGGCCGGGGGCGCAGCGGGCGGGCGCAGGGTACGACCGCGGTGGTACTACGGCGTGCCCTGCACGCCGGGCTCGCCCTCGTGCGTCCCGCACGCCCCCGTGTCGGCTCTCCCGCCCAGCCGCCGCACCGCCTGGATCGTGGCGCTGCAGTCGATCGAGTTCGCGTGCAGATCGACTTCCCCGGCCTCGTCGAGGATCTCGTTGGTGTCGGGCAGGATGTCGTTCCCGACGATCTCGGCCACCCGGTGGGCACGGACGTTGATCCCGTTGGCCCCGACGTCGATCGACCGCGAGGTCAAGAGGATGAGTCGGGCGGTGCTGTTGATCGGAGGAACCGCTCGGCTGATCGAGCCTGCGCTCGTGTTGATCGAGGCGACGCTCGTGTTGATCGACCCGGCGCTGCGGTTGATGCCCCTGACCCGTCGCTCGATCGACAGCGCGTTGCTCCGAATGCCGGCGACCCGCGCGTTGATCGACCCAGCGTTCGAACGGATCGAGCGGACCCTCCCGTTGATCGACCCGACGCTCCGGTCGATGGAGCCGACCCGCCCTCCGATCGAGCGCACGTTCACGTTGATCGAGTCGGCGTTCCGGTTGATCGCACCGGCCGTACCGAAGATCGACCGCGCGCTCCCGTCGATGCTCCCGACGGACGCCGTGATCTGGGTGAACTGGCCGGACAGCGGCGCGGCGCTCTCGCGGATCCGCCCCGCGACCCGGCCGGTCCGGGCGGCGAGCCGGACGGCATCGAGGTTCTGGTTGGCGCCATTGACGCTCGTATCGATGCTCGCCACCCGCGTGTCGATCTGATTCGCCGCGATGAGGGTCCCGGTGAGCAGGAGGACCGCGGCCAGCGCCCAGGCGATCACGAGCACGAGGACGATCCCGCCCAGGCCCCTGCCGCCGCGGAGGACGGTCAGCACTCGCCCTCCGCGCGGTTGTTGTTGTTCGTCGCGGCCCCGCGCAGGGTGTTGAGCAGAGAGGTGAGTTGGGCCGCAGTGAGCGTCGCCGGGCTCGCCAGCACGGTCGCGAGCGGCACGCCGCGGAGGACGAGCGTGGACTCGCAGATGCTCGTGAGGTGCTTGTTGACCTGGTTCAGCTCCTCGTCGATGTCCTGGGCGTCCTCCTCCACCGGGCGCAGGACGGCGTTGGCCTTCGCCACGTTGATGGGGATGGCCTCCGTTCCGTTGCTCTCCTTCTTCTCAGCCACGTCGAGCACCCCCTCGATCTGGGAGAGGAGCTGCCGAGTGGTGGTGAGCCCGCTCGAGGTGGTCGTGAGGGACCCTCCGGTGCTCGTGAGGGACCGTCCGGTGCTCGTGAGGGCCGGCGATGCCGTGGAGAGCGATCCCGAGGTGCTCCGGAGCGTCCGCGACGTCTGTCCGAGCGAGCCCGCCGTGCTCACCAACAGCCCGGTGGTGCTGTCGAGCGAGCCGGACGTGGTCCGCAGGGTGCCGGAGGTGTCGTCGAGCGAGACCGCGGTGCGCACGAGCAGTCCCGACGTGCTGTCGAGAGACCCGGCCGTATCGCCGAGCGAGCCGGCGGTGTCCTGGAGCGAGCCGTCCACCTGCTGGAGCGAGCCCCTGATCGAGCTGAGCCCGCCGTTGATCTGATCGGCTTGGCCGGAGATCGGCTTCAGGGCCGTATCCACCTGCCGGAGCGCGACGTTGATGCGCGCGATGTGGGTCGGCAGCGGCTCGACGTCGCCGTTCGCTCCAGCCACCGCGGCGTCGGCCTCCCCCAGGCCGCGGTCGATGGACTCGAGCGCCCGGGCGATGCCGATCAAGAAGCCCACCACCACGACCACGATCAGCGCCCCGATGGTGATCCACATGGTCAGCCAGCGGGTGATGACCGCCTCGTGACGAGCCATCTCCGTGGTCGCTCCGGTCGGTGCTGCCGAAGTAGTGGCCATCAGTCCCCGCGCCCCTGGCAGTCCCCGTCGTTGCTTCGCTCCCCGCCCACGTTGCGGTCGATGCAGGTGGCGGTGTCGTGGGCGTTCACGGCCTCCTCGAGGATGTTGCCGGTGTCGCGCTTGATGTCCTGCGCGATTCCGATGGTCACGTCGAGGTTCTGGTTGATGCCGTTCGCGTCGCGGTCCACGAGCCCGGCGATGCGCAGGATCCCGCGGGTGGGCGGGAGGATGTTGCCGGCCGTCGTGTTGATGGTCTTGGCGCTTCTCCCGATGCCGGCGGCCGTCGTGTTGATCGTGGCCGCCGTCGTGTTGATGTCGCCGGCCGTCGCGTTGATCGGACGGGCCGCGCCGAGGATGCGGCCGGCTGTCGAGTTGATGGCCACGGCCGAGGAGTTGATGTCACCGGCGCTCGCGTTGATCGCTTCCGCCGAGCCGTCGATCGAGACCGCCGAGGCGTTGATGGAGCGGGCGGAGGAGTTGATGTCTCCGGCCGTCGAGTTGATCCGGCCGGCGACCCCGTCGATCGAGCGCGCCACGCCGTCGATCCCTCGGGCGTTGCCGATGACCTGGTTGAGCTGCCCCTCGAGCGGGCGGGCCGAGCGCAGGATGGAGCCGGCGGTCCGGTTGGTCCGGCTGAGCTGGATCACCGAGTCCGTGGCGATGTTGATGCCGCGACCGCTCTCGGCGATCGTCTGGGCCTTGGCGTTGATTGCCTGCGCCGCCAGCACCGTGCGGGCCAGGAGGATCGAAGCCACCGCCGCCACCACGACGACGATCAGCAGCGTGACCACGCTCGTTACGCTCAGTCTGGCCATCTACCTCCCCTTCCCGTCAATTCGAATTCCGGCGTGAGGCGCTGCGCCTCTCGCCACCAACCACCGCTATGCTGCCATCTCGTTACGGAAGGTGCAAGGGACAACCGTTCGTCGCACCCAGCGGGGGGAGAGAATGCCACTAGCAGCGCACACCGCAGGTGATCCTTACTTCAACTGGTACCTCGGACTGGTCATCGGATTCGTCGTGGTCGTGGTCGTGGTGGCGGTCGCGGGCTGGCTCCTGACCATCGCCTCGCGGATCGGCGACCAGGCGCAGCGGGCCGGCGAGGTGCTGACGAGCACGGGAAGCAGCGTCGCTCCGGCGTCCGAGGTACGCAGGGCCAACGACTCGGCGGCGGCGATCCTCGACCTCGCGATCAGGGCGAGGACCGCCCTCGTCAGGAGCCGGTGAGCGCGCGTGCTCGCGCCCGAGGAGGTCACGCTGTGGGTGGTGGCGCTGGGGATGGGCGCCGTGGTGATCCTCGTGGTGATCGTCCTCCTGACCATGCTCGTCCTCCTGCTGCGGGACACCGACGCCTCGGTCTCCACGCTGGCCGAGGTGGCGCAGACGGCGACGGGTGGAGGCCCCCGGGAAGATGCCGGCACGGCCGCGGAGCTCGAGACCGCGGCGTCGATCGCGAAGGGACTCGAGCAGGAGATCGTCCTTCACCGCCAGCTGCTCTCGGGGCGGTGAGTCGATGAGGGGCTTGAGCATCGCCAGGCTCGCCGCGGGGGCGGTCGGGGTGGTCTACATCGCGATCGGGCTGATCGGCTTCGCGTTCACCGGCTTCGACGGCCTCGTGGCCAACCAGGGGGAGGCGATGCTCTGGTTCGACCTGAACCCGTTCCACAACATCGTGCACCTGGTCGTGGGTTCGGGCCTCTTCTCGGTCGCGCTGGTCCGTCAGTCGGCGATCGCCGAGGGCGCGCTCGTCGGCGGCGGCCTGGTCTACCTGCTCGCCGCCTTCCTCGGCTTCGTGAACTACCTCCCGATCCTCGCCATCGACGCCACGTACGCTGTGGACAACTTCCTGCACCTCGCCTCGGGAACCGCCGCGCTCCTCCTCGGGGTGCTGGGAGCACTTCAGGCGCGGGCGTCGTTGCAGCGCGTCTGAGGCAGCGGGCGGGACACCGCGCCCCCGAAGCGGCTCACCGGAGGCCGACCCTCTCCCATGTGCTCCCGGGCGTGGTATACGTGCCGGTGACGAGCGCCGAAGGCCACCATAGGCTGGCCGTCCGAGGCGAGCGTTGGGGAGGCGGGATAGCCTCTCGGAGGTTGAGCGCCGCGATGAGCGGCGGAGAAAAGGAGGAGACGATGTTCGAAGGTGACGAGAAGCGCGAAGAGACCGAGGGCGTGGACCCCATGACCGTGAGCCCGGCGTCCGGCCATCCCGTGGCCGGAGAGGACACCGGTGCCCTCGAGGAAGGTGCGGGTCGCGCCAAGGCGCAGGCCACGCCGCCGATCGACGACAAGGGCCAGAAGAAGGAGCAGACCGGCCACTCGGCGCCCGATGACGATGTCGGCGCGCCCCCCCACCAGGACGCCCCGGACGAGGAGTCCCCGTCCAAGACATAGCGACGCCACGCTGAGCCGAGCTACATGAAGGCTTAGGCGCCTCGGAGCGGCCTTGGGAGCTGCGTCGAGGCGCTTAGCGCCGGCCTTTGTCGGCCGGAGTAGGGGTTGGCGCCACCGCGGCGCGCGGCGCCGATGAGTCACGCCGGCGTCCGCGAGGATGCCGCCGAGGGTGCCTCGCTTGAGCTCTCGATGCAGCGGTACCGTCACCGGAGTCGTTCGCTCCGGATGCCTCAGCCGAACGTGACTTCCCCGTTGTCGAGTCACCTGCCAGCCGGTGCGCTCAAGCGCTCGTACAAGCTGGGTCCCGGAGACGACCGGGAGGCGCCGACTCACGCAGGGACAGGAAACCTGCGGCGCAGCACGCCCGTGTCGAAGGGACGGCCTTCTTCCCGTAGGCCATCGACGTAGAGTTCGAGGGCTTCCTTCGCGTTCGCCTCGGCTTCCTCCACGGTTTCGCCCTGGGTGTGGAGTCCCGGAAGATCGGGGGCATAGACGTGGTAGCCGCCTTCCTCCTGGGGCGCGAACACGAATTCAATTTCCTTGCGGGACTCCTCCATGCTTCTAGCTTACGATGCCGGTGGAGGACGCTCCGAGAGGCGACTCGCCGGAGCGCAGGAACGGCTGGACGAACCAGCTCCGCCCTAGCCGCGAGCCTGACTTCGTTCTCTCAGGACGGGGTTCGCGTTACGTCTACGAAGGGTGAGCGATGGGACTCGAACCCACGACCGCCTGGACCACAACCAGGAGCTCTACCGACTGAGCTACGCCCACCAGGCGCGAGGCAATCTAGCACCAGCAGGGCGGGCATGGAGACGCTCAGCGGACCGGGACGAGCGGGACGGTCTCCTCGGCCACCGCCTCGACCACCTCGGCCTCCGGCTCCTCCTCCCCGCCTCCGCACACCACTCGGAACGCCCCGGTGCCCACGGCGGGGTCCTCGCGGATCGGCAGGCCGCGGATCGAGTCCCACCCCAGGCGCTCGACCTCGAATGGGTTCATGGCCACGGCCACCGCGGGGTACTCGCACGATCCGTTGTGCTGGTCGATGGCCTTGGAGATGGCCTCGAGGTTCTTGGCTTCGCTCGACGACACGGGTTGACTCAGGCGGGCTGGGCCAGCGCGGCGATGGCGTAGTCGATGGTTCGGCGCAGGCCATCGGCCATGCTCACCTGCGGCTCCCACCCGAGCAGCTCTCGCGCGCGTGTGATGTCGGGCTGACGAACCTTCGGGTCGTCCACGGGCAGGGCCTCGAAGAGGATCTCCGATCGCGACTCGGTGAGCTCGATCACGAGCTTGGCCATGTCCAGCAGGCTCATCTCCTCCGGGTTGCCGATGTTCACCGGCTCGTGGAGGTCCGACTCGGCGAGGGATGTGAGCCCGCGGATCAGGTCGTCCACATAGCAGAAGGAGCGAGTCTGGGATCCGTCGCCGAACACGGTGACCGAGGCATCGGCGAGGGCCTGGCTCAGGAAGGTCGGGATCGCACGGCCGTCGTTCGGCCTCATCTTCGGGCCGAAGGTATTGAAGATCCGCGCGATGGAGGTGTTCACGCCCTGCTGGCGCAGGTAGGCCATGGTCAGCGCCTCGGCGTAGCGCTTGGCCTCGTCGTAGACCCCGCGGGGGCCGATCGGGTTCACGTTGCCCCAGTAGGACTCGGGCTGCGGGTGGATGAGCGGGTCGCCGTAGACCTCGGAGGTGGAGGCCAGCAGGAAGCGCGCGCGCTTGGCCTTGGCCAGGCCGAGCGTGTTGTGCGTGCCGTAGGCGCCGACCTTGAGGGTGTGCAGCGGCAGGCGCGCGTAGTCGATCGGGCTCGCGGGCGAGGCCATGTGGTAGACGAAGTCGACGGGGCCGGGGATCTCGAAGTGCGAGGTGATGTCGCGCTGGATGAACTCGAACTCCTCGGGGCTTCGAATGTGCGCGATGTTGCGCAGCGACCCGGTCTCGACGTTGTCGACGCAGATGACGCGGTGGCCCGCGGCGAGCAGGTGGTCGCATAGGTGCGAGCCGAGGAAGCCGGCTCCGCCGGTCACGAGGCAGGTGGCCACGGGCTGCACCGTAGCAAGCGTCCCCGGCAGGATTCGAATGCGAGATTTCGGGCTCGAGCGGCCCACAGCCGCGCTTGCTCCGGTGCTGACGGGCGCCGGCGATAAGACGCGACGAGCAGACCCGCTGATCGGCTCGCAGTGAGCGGCGGCCCGGCCGGCTCGCCTCTGCCGCTCTAGGATTGCAAGCGGCCCCCGTAGCTCAGCGGATAGAGCGAGGGACTTCTAATCCCTAGGTCGCCAGGTTCGAATCCTGCCGGGGGCGCTCGACACTCCTCTGAAGCCAACGCGCCGGGCCTGCGGCGCTTGGAGCGTGAGTACCGGCGCAAGCAAGCCATGTCGGCCCCGCCGCCAAACACGACGGACCCCTCCACCAGGGAGGTCCAGGATCGCGCCCGAGACCGTGGTCGATCACGGCCGAGGCTCGCGCCCCTCGGCACGGGGCAAGTTCGAGGAGCTTGCGTCGCGTGAACGCTACCGTCGGAGAACCATGGAACGTCGCCCGATAGGCACCGCCCAACCGGCGGTCGGCTCACGGCCCGAGGCCGAGGCTCACGACACGCGTTCTTCGCGCCGTGCTCCCGGGGGGGCGATGGGACAGCGTGGGACGGGGCAGCACGATGGGGATGTCGCCCCCGGCCCGCGGCCCACTCCCGAGCGCCCGCCCGACGACCGGGACCTCCTCCCAGGCTCGGCCGCCAGCGGCTCCATCCCCTCCACGCGCGACTTCCTGGAGGCGAGCCACTCCATCGAGCCTCCGTCGGTTCCCGACGGGACCTTCGTCAGGGTCTTTCCCGAAGAGCATCCCCTCCCGCGCGCGACCGAGTGCACGGTCTACTTCCAGGACTACCACCGCTCGAGCTCGAAGCTCGGCCGCTTCGCGAAGATCGTGGGCGTCGATCCGGTGGGACACGAGTACCTGCTCATGCTCGACAACTTCGAAAGCCTCTCGGCGCCCATGCGCCGCGTGGAGTGGCGCAAGATCAGCACGTAGCGCCGACGCCGCGTACCCTCGTATGCAGCGGGGCGTAGCGCAGCCTGGTAGCGCACTTGCTTTGGGAGCAAGAGGCCGCCGGTTCAAATCCGGCCGCCCCGACTATCAGGACCTCATTTGAACCGCCGCCAGACGAAGCGGCGGTTTCGCTTGTCGCGGCGCCGTCGAGTTGCCGGGCCAACCCCGGGTCGGTGAGCGTGGCGAACGGCTCGGCGACCTCGGCCTCCTCGATGCGGTCGTCGTAGACAAGCAGCCGCTCGAACAGCACCTGGTTCCACTGGCGACGCAGATGGCCGGGCGCCCTGGCGTAGCCGCGCTCGCAGTTGGCCAGGAGATCAAGGGCCTTGTCGAGCGTCGCCTGGACTTCGCCGAGGGACTCGACCGTCTCGAGGTGCCGCTCGGCCCGGGCGATCTCGCCGGTCAGGCGATCCTGTTCTTGCTTGAGCAGGTCGAGCGGAACGGCGCCGGCGTAGTAGGCGTGAAGGAGCTTCCCGCGCTCGGCGGTGAGCTT
>JBPCRE010000186.1:0-3634 GCA_050997195.1 Thermoleophilaceae bacterium | reverse complement strand
CCCCTCGTGCGCGTACAACGCCCACTGGGCCTGTCCCCTCGCACCGGCCGAGAACCGGCTTGAGGCGGTGGTCCGCGCCGGAGAGCTCGCATATCCCGATCCCGTGTGATCCACGGGCCTGGCGGCGGGTCAGAGGGCGTGGCTCAGCAACGCCGCGAGCTCCTCGCGGCTCGGCACGCCGCCCGGAGTGGCGGTTAACTGCGGTCGCGCGGCCGCGGCGCTCACCACCTCGGCAAGCACTGCCTCCTCCACCCCGAGCTCGCGGAGCCGCGTCGCCCCCGACCGGGCCGCCACCCTGGCCGCGGCGGGCTGGGCGAGCGAGACGTCCCGCTCCTCGGCTCCGAGAGCCTCGGCCAGCCGTCCGATGGCGCCGGGCGCACGCCCGGCCACGAAGCCGATCGAGTGGGGGAGCATCACGGCGTTGGTCTCCGCGTGGGGGCTGCCCGCGACCGCGACGAGGGTCTGGCAGATCACGTGGTGCAGGGCGAGGCCGGTCACGCCCACCGCGTAGCCCCCGAGTAGCGCGCCGAGGGCGAGCCCCTCGCGGTGTGGCTCCTCGACGGAGAGAGCGAGGCTGATGAGCTCGGCGGCTCGGAGCGCGACGAGGTCGGTCACGGGCCCGCGCCCGGGCACGTAGAGAGCCTCGACCGCATGGGCCAGCGCGTTCATGGCGCTCGCCGCGAGGTGGGGCATCGGCTGGCTGGCCATGAGCTCGGGATCGGCGATGACCAGCGACGGCCGCACGGGCGCGACCCCCTCCACCCCGGCGGGCATGCGGTGGATCGGGGTCACCGGCGCCCCGGAGAGGGTGGTGGGGATCGCCGCGCAGGCCAGACCGTCGGCCGCGGCCACCGCCTTTGCCGCGTCCACGACCCGACCGCCTCCGAGCGCGACCACCGGTCGGCCCTCTACGCGGTCGCGAACCGCGGCCGCGCCATCGGCCACGGAGCCGGGCGGCACGTGCAGCACGGTGGCCGCCGAGGCGCCCAGAGCCGGCGCGCTCGGGGCCGCTCGCTCGGTGGTGAGGAGCGCGTAGCCCTCGAAGGCCCGCTCCTCGAGCAGCGCGCGCGCCTCCTGAAGGACGCCCGCGCCAAAGCGGAGGAGGCGCTCGCCGTCCACCCACCTGAAGTCATCGAGCGCGCCCAACCCGGGAGCCCCTCAGGCCGGCGAAGCCAGAGGCATTGCCGCCTCGGCGGCGGCCGCGGCGAGCCTGTGGTCGTAGACGAAGAGGGCCCCGAGCTCCGGCCCGAGTGCCCTCGCGGTCGCGAGATGAATCGCGTCCAAGGATCGCAGCGCCGGTGGAGACATCGAGGCGGCCGCGTCTCGGATCATCGGCGACAAGGGAATGAGGATGAGGCCTTCGAGTGCCTCCTCAGCCCGCTCGGGCGCGGGTCCGCCCACGCGTCCGGCGGCGCGGCGTGCCTCGACGGTCACGACCTCGCTCGACACCGTGCGCTCCCACCCGACCAGAGCGCGCCGCATGGCGGCGCTCTCGGGCTCGGGCACGATGAGCTTCACGAAGGCCGACGCGTCGAGGTAGGCAAAGGCTCCGAGCGCGGTCAGGGCAGGCGCTCCTCGCGCTCCTTCTCGAGCGCGTCGCTCCCGGGTGTCGGATGGCTCGGATCCACCGGCTCGAGCTCGGAGAGCAGGGTCACCAGAGGGGCGCGTGCGGGCTGGGCTCGATGCTCGTCGACCAACCGCCGGACGTGCTCGTCGGGGATTCCCTCCCGACGCAGCGCCTCGGCGCCCCGAAGCGCCAGCCCCCGCAGAAGCGCCGCCGAGGAGAGGCGCGGGCCGAGACGCTCTCGCGCGCTGCGCATGGCGCCGTCCAGCTCGGGATCGCATACGACGCCGATTCGTCGGTACTTGCTGGGCATCGCCGCCTAGTGTAGCTCTCGGTGCTACACCGGTGGAAGCTCCCTTAAGGCGTTGAGGCGCTCGCCACCGCCTCCACGGCCCCGCGCTCGAGCTCGCGCTCGGCCTCGGCCACCGGGGACGCCTCCGCGAGGGCGTTGGTGAGCGCCCGCAGGTAGGCACGCCCGGAGGCCTCGAGGATGTCGGTCGAGACCCCCTGGCCGCTGGCCAGCACGCCCCCGAGCTCGAGCAGCACCGTGACCTCGCCGAGCGCGTCGCGACCGCCGGTGACCGCGCTCACGTGGTACTCCTTGAGCCGCCCCTCGTGACCGGTGGCCGCGTTGATGGCGCTGAAGAAGGCGTCGACGGGGCCGTCCCCGGTGAAGGAGCCCGACACCACCTCTCCCGCGGGCAGGCGCACGCTCACGCGGGCGAGCGGCGAGCGCGCCGACGAGGCCTCGACCTCGAAGGCCTCGAGCGCGAACTGCGACGGCGACTGGCGCATCTCGTCGGACACGATGGCCTCGAGGTCGAGCGCGGTGACCTTGGCCTTCTTGTCCGCGATCTCCTTGAAGCGCTTGAACGCCGTGTTCAGCGCGGCCCCCTCGACCTCGAAGCCGAGCTCCTCGAGCGCCTTGCGTAGCGCGTGGCGGCCCGAGTGCTTGCCGAGCACGATCGAGTTCTGCTCGAGGCCGATCGTGGTGGCGTCCATGATCTCGTAGGTGGTGCGCTCCTTGAGCACGCCGTCCTGGTGGATGCCCGACTCGTGGGCGAAGGCGTTTCGCCCCACGATGGCCTTGTTGGGCGGGACGGGGTAGCCGGTGAGGCGCGACACCAGCCGGCTCGTGCGCGCGATCTCGCGCGTGTTCACGCCCGTCTCGAGCCCGAGCGAGGCGGCGCGGGTGTGCAGCAGCATCACGATCTCCTCGAGAGAGGCGTTGCCGGCGCGCTCGCCGATGCCGTTGACGGCGCACTCCACCTGCCGGCACCCGGCGGCCACGCCCGCCAGCGAGTTGGCCACCGCGAGGCCGAGGTCGTCGTGGCAGTGCACCGAGAGCGTCACATCCCTGAGGCCCGGCACGAGGCGATAGAGCTCGCCGAACATGGCCGCGTACTCCTCGGGCATGGTGTAGCCCACGGTGTCGGGCACGTTGATGGTGGTGGCGCCCTCCTCGAGAGCGATCTGGATCACCTCGGCCGTGAACTCGACGCTCGCCCGCGTGGCGTCCATCGGGGAGAACTCGACGTCCTCGCAGTAGCCCCGCGCGTGGGCCACGGCGGCCCGGGCCTGGCCGGCCACGTCCTCGCGGGTGGTCTGGAGCTGGTGCTCGATGTGCACGTCGGAGGTCGAGATGAAGGTGTGGATCCGCGGGCGCGCGGCGTCGCGCACCGCGTTCCAGGCCGCGTCGATGTCCTGCGCGCTCGTGCGCGCGAGCCCGCAGATCACCGGACCCTCGACCTGGCGGGCGATGGCCTGCACGGACTCGAAGTCACCCGGCGAGGAGATGGGAAAGCCGGCCTCGATCACGTCCACCCCGAGGCGCGCGAGCTGCCCCGCGATGTCGAGCTTCTCGGGGGTGCTCAGCGAGATGCCGGGCGACTGCTCGCCGTCGCGCAGCGTGGTGTCGAAGATGCGGACGCGGTCTACGCCTGCGCCGGGTGTGGGGTGCTCCTCAGCCATGTCGTTCCTTTCCGTTCCTGCCTTCCGGTCTCCGTCGGGATGCGGCTTCGCGGCCGCCACGCGCTATTCCCCCCGGAGGGGGAGGAGAAGGAGAAGTCG
>JBPCRE010000045.1:0-6174 GCA_050997195.1 Thermoleophilaceae bacterium | reverse complement strand
CTCTTCAACGAGGCCGCGGCCATCATCGAGGTCGAGTACGCGGACGATCTCCATCTCGAAACGCTCGCCCGCCGGATCGCCGCCTCGCGCCGTCAGCTTCAGCGGGCCTTCGCCGAGATCGGGAGCACGAACTTTCGGCTCTACCTCGCGCAGGTGCGCATGCGCCGCGCAGCCGAGCTCCTGGAGGACGGCTCGATGCCCGTTCGAGACGTGGCCTCGAGCGTGGGCTACCGCCAGCCGGCGCAGTTCGCAAAGGCCTTTCGACGGCATCAGGGCACCCAGCCGTCGTCCTTTCGCCGCCGCGAGCCCCTGGCCGCCTGCCTCTGACCAGGCTGAGCCCCGCCAATGGCGGCCACGCGCCGAGAGCCGGGGCCGGGCGGGGTCCGGTGGTCCTCCCACCTATCCGTCAGGGTAAGATCGCCGGCTTCATGCCCCCTGCCCCAATCCCGGTCGGCCGTGCTTAGGCGCCCGCTCTTCCGCATGTTCGCGATCGGCATCGTGGCCTCGATCGTCGGGATCGTCATCGGGCTGGCAATCGACTGGTTCCCGCCCCAGGCGAGCGTGGAGGCCCAGACGGTCGATCTCCTCTACGACGTCACGCTGGTGATCGCCGTGCCGATCTTCGTGATCGTCATGTCCGTGGTCATCTACTCGGTGGTCCGCTACCGCGCGGCGCCGGGAGACCTCCGCGACGCCGAGCCCGTGCACGGCAACACCCGGCTCGAGGTGATCTGGGTGCTCATCCCCTTCGTGATCGTCACGGCGCTTGCCATCTACTCCTGGATCGGGCTCGAGTCGATCGAGGCCCAGCAGCCGAACCCGATCCGGGTCAACGTGATCGCCCAGCAGTTCGCGTGGCGGTTCGAGTACCCGGCCGAGGGCGGCGCGCCCGCCAAGCAGACCACCAACCTCGTGCTCCCGATCAACCGCCCGGTGGAGTTCAAGCTGAACTCCGAGGACGTGATCCACTCCTTCTGGGTCCCCGCCTTTCGGTTGAAGTCCGACGTCGTCCCCGGCATCGAGACTCGGTTACGGGCCACCCCGAACCGCCAGGGCGCGTGGGCGGTGGTGTGCACGGAGCTATGCGGCATCGGGCACTCGACCATGCGCCAGAGCGCGCGGGTGGTGGGCGCCACGGAGTTCGCGGCTTGGCGCGGAGCCGGCCCCGACTCGGTCACGGCGGCTCGCGACGAGCAGGCCGCCGGACGCCGACTGTTCGGCGGTGCCGGATGCGCGGGCTGCCACGCCCTCGCCGACGCCGGTGCCGTGGCCGCCACGGGCCCGCCGCTCGGGGGCCTCGCCGAGGTGGCCCCGAGTCGCGCTCCCGGCGTCCCCTTCGAGGAGTACGTGCGCCGCTCGATCGTCGACCCCAAGAACGTGGTGGTGCCCGGCTATTCCCCCGAGGGCATGCCCGCGAACTACGGCCAGCAGCTGAGCCCGCGTGAGGTCGACACGCTCGTGAACTATCTTGTGCGCGCCAGTCAGAAGACCGGAGGGAGACCGCAGTGACGATGGCCGCCAAGCTCACGGCGCCGGGCTGGTACCGGGCCGCACTCTTCATGCTCCTCGGCCTGGCCGCGGGCATCGCGCTCGTCACCGGCCTCCGCGCCCTCCTCGGCCGCGACGTGATCTTCGAGGCCGAGACCGTGACCACGGTGTGCCTGATCACCGTGCCGATGGCGTTCCTCGTGGGCATCGGGTGCTTCGACTACTGGTTCCGCTGGGCGTCGGGGGCCCCCACGGTGGCCGAGGACCACTCCGGGCACGGCGCGCACTCGTGGAAGGACTACTTCCGGGTGAACACCGATCACAAGGTGATCGGCATCCAGTACATCGTCACCACGTTCGTCTTCTTCGTGCTCGGCGGGCTCATGGCGATGGTGATCCGCGCCGAGCTGGCGGCGCCGGGCATGCAATTCGTGGACCCGAACACCTACAACGGCCTGTTCTCGGTGCACGCGTCGCTGATGATCTTCCTGTTCATCATCCCGGTGTTCGCCGGCATCGCGAACTACGTGATCCCGCTCATGATCGGCGCCCCCGACATGGCGTTCCCGCGGCTGAACGCGCTCTCCTACTGGATGCTGCCGATGGCCGGGGTCATGATGCTGGCTTCGTTCTTCGCGCCGGGCGGCGCCTTCGCCACCGGCTGGACGGCCTACGCCCCGCTCTCCGCCCAGATGCCCCTCGGGCAGACCTTCTTCACGATCGGCGTTCAGTTCGCCGGGGCCTCGTCCATCGCCACGGCGCTCAACTTCCTGGTCACGATCATCACCATGCGCGCTCCGGGCATGACCTTCTGGCGCATGCCGCTGCTCGTGTGGGCCAACTTCACCACCTCGCTGCTCGTGGTCATCGCCACGCCGTTCATCGCCGGCTCGCAGTTCTTCATCCTGCTCGACCGCGCGCTCGGCATGAACTTCTTCGACAACGCGAGCGGCGGGGACATCCTCATGTATCAGCACGTCTTCTGGTTCTACTCGCACCCAGCCGTCTACATCATGATGCTGCCGGGCTTCGGGATCGTCTCCGAGGTGGTATCGGCCAACTCGCGCAAGCCGATCTTCGGCTACCGGATGATGGCCTTCTCGCTCATGGCCATCGTGCTGCTCGGGTTCACCGTGTGGGCCCACCACATGTTCGTCTCCGGCATGTCCTCCTTCCTGCGGGTGCCGATGATGATCACCACGCTGCTCATCGCCGTGCCCACCGGAATCAAGATCTTCTCGTGGCTGGCCACCCTCTGGAAGGGCGTGATCCACCTCACCACGCCCATGCTCTTCGCCCTCGGGTTCATCACCATGTTCACCCTCGGTGGCATCAGCGGAATCATGCTCGGGCTCATTCCCGTGGTCATCCACGTGTCCGACACGTACTTCGTGGTGGCCCACATCCACTACGTGCTCTTCGGCGGGAGCGTGTTCACCATCTTCGCGGGCATCTACCACTGGTTCCCGAAGATGACCGGGCGCATGTACAACGAGGCGCTCGGCAAGGTGCACTTCTGGCTGTCGTTCGTGTTCTTCAACCTCACCTTCGGGCCGATGCACCTGGTGGGCATCGACGGGATGCCCCGCCGCGTGGCCGACTACGCCCAGGAGTTCGCCACGATGAACGCGATCATCTCCGCCTCGTCCTTCCTGTTCGGGCTGTCGTTCTTCGTGTTCCTCTACAACATGGTGGCGTCCTGGCGCTCGGGCCCGCGCGCGGTGGGCAACCCGTGGCGCGCCCACACGCTCGAGTGGCAGGTGTCCTCCCCGCCGCCGCTGTTCAACTTCGACCATATCCCCACCGTGGTGGGCGGGCCCTACGAGTACGGGGTTCCCGGCGCCCAGCACGGGGTCTTTCGAGACCACGAGCCCGAGGAGGCCCCCGCCGCCGGTCGCGGTGGCCGCCAGCCGGTGGTGGCCGAGTGAACACAGCGGCCGAAGGCGGGGGTGAAGGCGCTCAGCGGCGCATCCTCGTGGTGGCCAACGAGACCGTGGGCGGACAGACGCTCATGGACGCGGTGACCGCTCACGCCGAGCGGGGGCCGGTGCACGTGCACGTGGTGTGCCCGAGCAACCAGCCCAAGCACGGCTACGTGGTCTACGCCGACAGCGTGGACCAGGCCACCGACAACCGGCTGAAGCTCACCATCGAGAACCTCCGCGAGCACGGCATCGAGGCGGAGGGCGAGACCGGCGACGCCGATCCCTACGCGGCCACGATGGACGCCGTCTCGGAGTTCCGACCCGACCAGATCGTCATCTCCACCCATCCGGAGACCCGGTCGGGATGGCTGCGTCGCGACCTCATCGATCGCGTGAAGGACGACACCGGGCTCCCGGTCGAGCACGTGGTGGTGGACCTCGACGCCGACCGCGAGGCGGTCACCCATGCGCTGGTGGTGGCCAACCAGACGGTCGGCGGCGATGCGCTGATCGAGGCCATACGCCACCGGGCCTCGGAGCGGCGCTACCGCTTCGTGGTGGTCTGTCCGCAGTCCGAGGGCACCGACGAGGCCCGCGAGCGGCTCGACCGCATGGTCGAGCGGCTCGCCGACGAGGGCCTCGACGCCGTCGGCCAGGTGGGCGACCCCGATCCCTACACGGCCGTGCAGAACGCGCTCGACTACTACGCGGTCGACGAGATCGTCATCTCCACGCTGCCGGAGGCCAAGTCTGGATGGCTACGCCGGGACGTGGTCGAGCGGGTGCGCCGGCTCACCTCGAAGCCCCTCGAGCACGTGGTGGTGGACATGGACGACGCCGAACAGAGCGATCCGGCGGACCCCGGGCAGTCGGCGCGGGAATCCTGATGGAATCGGGCTCGATCGCCGCGGGCAACGCCCACGGGGCCAGCAGCCACGATGCCCACATCCCGGACGCCATCCAGCATGCGCACCCGCCCGATGCCCACCGCTCCTCCCGGGTCGACGCGCAGTTCCTCGGGATGCTGCTGTTCATCATCTCGGAGGTGATGCTCTTCGGAGCGTTCTTCACGGCCTACTTCTTCATCCGGGTCGTGCTCGGCTCCGACTGGCCGGCCGCGGGCACCGAGCTTCCCGTGGACGTGGCCGGGGTGAACACGGCGATCCTCATCGTCTCCAGCGCGACCATGCACTGGGCCACGCTCGGGGCCAAGAACGAGAATCGGGCGGCGCTGCGCGCCGGTCTGCTCCTCACCTTTCTGCTAGGCCTCGCGTTCCTGTGCATCCAGGTCAACGAGTACGTCTTCCTCGGCTTCTCCCCGTCCGATCACGCCCAGGGATCCATCTTCTACGGCCTCACGGGGCTGCACGGGGCTCACGTGTTCGTCGGGCTCACACTGCTGCTCTTCGCCACCATCCGCGCCTTCCGTGGTCACTTCACCGCCGAGGAGCACCGCGGGGTGGAGGTGCCGGGCATCTATTGGCACTTCGTCGACGTCATGTGGATCATCGTGTATGGCACCATCTACGTCTTGTAGGACGGTCTGCCCGGCTGCGCCATGCGGCACTCTCCGGGTGAGCCGTGCGGGGCACCGCCCAACCTCTGTGATCCGCGCTTAGCTTGCCTCTCCGAACCTCTTCGGGTCGTTGGGCCCTCGGGTCGAGCCGATGCTGAACCCTCTTCGCTCCGAGGGTGAGGCGTTTCGGTTCCTCCTCTACGTCGGGGGAGCCGTGATCCTGCTCGTGGTGGTCGTGGTTCTCTTTCGGTCGCTCGGTTGAGCTCCGTGGGCCAGGACCTCGAGTTGGCCGAGCGGGTGGCTCGTGCCGCGGGGAAGGGTCTCCTGGCTCGCTTCCGGCGGCCGGCCGAGGGGGTGGAGCTGAAGTCGAGCAGCACCGACATGGTCTCCGAGGCCGACCTGGAGGCGGAGCGGACGATCGGGGACATGCTCCGCACGGAGCGACCCGAGGATGGGATCATCGGGGAGGAGGGCGCCGATGAGTCGGCGGCGAGCGGTCGGCGCTGGATCGTGGACCCCCTCGACGGCACGACCAACTACCTCCACGGGCTGGCCGCGTGGTCGGTGAGCGTGGCCCTCGAGGACGAGCACGGGCTGCTGGCGGGGGTGGTACACGACCCCGTGGGGGCGGAGACCTACACGGCCGAGCGCGGATCGGGAGCTCGTCTCAACGGCCACCCGATCGAGGTGCGCCGGAACGCCAGGCTCGACGAGGCCCTGGTGGCCACCGGCTTCGCCTACGACGCCGACACCCGGGCGACGCAGGCCAGTGCCTTCGGGAGCGTGCTCACGCAGGTGCGCGACGTCCGCCGCGCGGGCTCGGCCGCCCTCGACCTCGCCTGGGTGGCCGCGGGGCGGCTCGACGGCTACTGGGAACGAGGCGGGAAGGTCTGGGACTGGGCCGCAGGCCGCCTCATCGTGGCAGAGGCCGGCGGAGCGCTCGAGTATCTCGAGGGCAAGCCCGACGGCCTGATGGCGGCCAACCCCGAGCTCCTCCCCGAGCTAGCCGCCCTGGTGAGGCGGGCGGAGAGCCCCTCCCGCTGACGGGTAGGGCCCCCGGGCCACGGCGGCCTCCGGAACGGGCCGCGAGAACCAAGCGAGGGGGTGGACCAGGGGGCTTCACCCCCTACATCCGGGGCTTTTGCCCCGGAACACCCCCCAGTTAGGCGAGGACTCCCCCTCGCGCAGCGGTTTCCCGGGGCGGCCCCGGGCCGCGAGAACCAAGCGAGGGGGTGGACGCAGGGT
>JBPCRE010000130.1:0-12824 GCA_050997195.1 Thermoleophilaceae bacterium | reverse complement strand
GCTCGATCCGTGGCCAGCTACGGGGCCAGCCGGTGTCGAACAGGGCGATCCGCCCCTCCTCCTCGACGATGTAGAAGTTCACGAGGCCGTCGGCCACGCGATGGATGCCCTCCGCCACCTGCTCGGTCCTGACCTCCACGACAAAGCTCCTTCGATCGGGTACTCGCCCCTCGACATCCCCACCGGGCGCCGGCCATCCGGGGCCTACCCGGGGTTCGGGCCCGTCACACTCCCGCCCCTCCCCCGCCCGGAGTCCTCACGGTGAGGATGTCACCCTCGGCCAGGGTGCGGCTCACCTTGGGCGCCAGCTCCTCCTCGTTCAGTGCGTTGCGCCCGCTCTCCCCCGGCTCCCCGCCGGCGGTGCCGAGCGGCTGGTGCCGGCGTCGATCGGTGAGCAGGGAGAGCTCGACCGGCGCGAGCATCCGCAGCTCGCGCACCACGCCGTCCCCGCCGTGGTGCTCCCCCGCCCCGCCGGAGCCGCGCGCCAGCTCGTAGCGCTCGACGCGCATCGGGTACTCGAGCTCGAGGGCCTCGACGGGGGTGTTCAGCGTGTTGCTCATCCCCACGTGCACACCCGACGCCCCGGGCCCTGCGCCACTCGCGCCCTGGCCGCCGCCGATCGTCTCGTAGTAGGTGAAGCCCTCACCCCCGATCACCACGTTGTTCATCGTTCCCTGACCCTGGGCCGGGAGCTCGACCGCCCGCGAGAGGGCGAGGAGCACCGTGTCGGCCACGCGCTGGCTCGTCTCCACGTTGCCGGCCACCACGGCCGAGGGCCGCGTGGCGTTCACCAGCGAGCCCTCGGGGGCGCGCACGGTGAGCGCGGCCTCCATGCCCGCGTTGGCCGGGATGTCCTCGGGCAGCAGGACCCTAAGCGCGAAGAGGCAGGCCGAGCGCGTGACCGCGAGCGGGCAGTTCACGTTGCCCGCCACGCGGCCCGAGGTGCCGGCGAAGTCCACCTCGATGCTCTCGCCGCTCACGCGGACCGTGACCTCGATGGGCACGTCGTCGTCGGTCACCCCGTCGCCCTCGATCTCGCCGGAGGCGGCGTACTCGCCGTCGGGGACCTCGGCGAGGGCCTCGCGGGTCCTCCGCTCGGTGTAGGCGATCACCTCCTCGAAGGCGGCGAGCACGGTCTCGCGGCCGCGCCGCTCGACGAGCTCATCGAGGCGCCGGGCGGCCACCGCCCCGGCGGCCCTCTGGGCCCGGAGGTCGCCGCGGCGCACGCCCGGAGTGCGCACGTTGGCGAGGATGAGCGCGAGCACGTCCTCGACCCACTCGCCTTCGCGTGCGAGGCGCACCGGCGGGATCACCAGCCCCTCCTGGTGGATCTCGCGCGAGTCGCTCGGCATCGAGCCGGGCCGCATGCCCCCCACGTCTGAGTGGTGAGCCCGGGTCACCGCGAAGCCGACCGTCTCCTCTTCGCTCGTGAGCGGGGAGACGAGGGTGAGGTCGGGCAGGTGAGTGCCGCCGGTGTAGGGATCGTTCAGCGCCCACACGTCCCCGGGCTCGGGGGATCGCTCCATCACGGCCGCCACCGCCTCGGGCATGGCGCCGAGGTGCACCGGGATGTGCTCGGCCTGGGCCACCATGCGCCCGCGCGCGTCGAACACGGCGGCCGAGCAGTCGCGACGCTCCTTGATGTTGGAGGAGTAGCCGCCACGAATGAGCACGGCGCCCATCTCCTCGGCCATGCTCGCGAGCGCGCTGGCGAGGACGGAGAGGGTCACGGCGTCGAGGCGGGGCCCGCTCACGGGGTGCCTCCGGACGAGCGTTCGAGCACGAGCGTGCCCGCGCCGTCCACCGCGCCGGCCCACCCCGGCCGCACCACGCACGTGGCCTCGGCGAACTCGACGAGCGCGGGGCCTGTCACCTCGGAGCCTCGGCCGAGCGCGGCGCGCTCGAGCACGGGCACCTCGCGCCAGTCATCGTCGAAGTACGCGCGGCGGCGAGCGGGCTCTTGTGCGTCACCGTCCCCGCCCGGCGGTGGATCCTCGGAAAGCTCGGGCTTCTCCACCGGACTCGTGGCCACTACGCGCACGCTCACCACGTCCACCGGCTCGTCGTCCATGCGGTAGCCGTAGCGGCGCTCGTGAGCCTCGGCGAAGCGCTCGGCCAGGGCGGCGGCGTCGCCGGCCTCCACGGTGAGCTCGAAGGACTGCCCGCGGTAGCGGAGGTCGGCGCGGCGGACGAGCGCGGGCGAGGGCAGGTCCTCGGCGGCCCTGGCCTCGAGCTCCCGAAAGGCTCGTTCGAACCGGTCGGCGTCCAGCTCGTCGAGAGCCGAGATGAGCGGGCTCACGTAGTCGCGCCGCAGGTCGGAGATGGCGAGGCCGAGCGCACTCAACACGCCGCTCGCCCGCGGCACCAGCACTGCGCTCATGCCGAGCTCCTCGGCGAGGCCGCACGCGTGCATGCCTCCGGCACCCCCGAAGGCCACGAGGGCGAACTCCCGTGGGTCGAGCCCCCGCTGCACGCTGATCACCCGCAGAGCGCGGGCCATCTCGGCGTCGGCCACGGCCAGGACCCCTCGGGCGGTGGCGAGCGCGTCGAGCCCGAGCTGGCCGCCCACGCGAACCAGGGCGGCCTCGGCGGCATCCGCCCCGAGGGTGAGCTCTCCGCCGAGCTCCGCGCCGTCCCCCAGGTAGCCGAGGAAGAGGTTCGCGTCGGTCACGGTGGGCTCCTCGCCGCCGCGTCCGTAGGCCGCGGGCCCCGGATCCGCGCCGGCCGAGCGCGGGCCCACCCTGAGGGCTCCCCCCGGGTCGGCCTCGGCGATCGAGCCCCCGCCGGCGCTCACCGTGTGCATGTCGACCATGGGAAGCTTGATCGGGACGCCGGCCACCTCGGCCTCGGTCGTGACCTCGGCCTCCCCGCCCCGCACCGCCGCCACGTCGGTGCTCGTGCCCCCCATGTCGAAGGTGAGCACGTCGTCGTAGCCGCTCGCCCGCGCCACGTGGGCGGCACCGACCACGCCCGCGGCCGGGCCCGAGAGCACGCACGAGGCGGCTCCGGCGGCGGCGGCCTCGAGATCCACGACCCCGCCAGAGGAGCGCATGACGAGCGGCGCCGGAAGGCCGGCCTCCCGGGTGCGCTCGGCCAGGCGCCGCAGGTAGGCGCCGAGACGCGGCCCCAGGTAGGCGTCGGCGGCCGTGGTGGCGGCGCGCTCGTACTCCCGGAGCTCGGGAAGGACCTCGCTCGAGAGGGACACGTGCACGCCTTCGAGCTCGGCCCGGAGGACCTCCCCCACCCGGCGCTCGTGCTCCGGGCGAAGGAAGGCGAACAGCAGGCACACGGCCACGGCCTCCACCCTCGCGTCTCGGAGCTCCCCGACGATCTGGCGCAGGCTCCCCTCGTCGAGCGCGGCGACCTCGCCGTCGGGACCCATGCGCTCGCGCACCCCGAAGCAGAGCTCACGAGGGGCGAGCGGAGGGGGCCGCCTGCGGGTCAGGTCGTAGAGGGCCGGCCGGTTCTGGCGGCCGATCTCGAGGAGATCGCGAAAGCCCTCTGTGCTCACACACGCCGTCCTCGCACCCGAGCACTCGAGCAGCGTGTTGGTGGCCACGGTCATGCCGTGGGCCAGCGCCACCACCTCGTCGGGCTCGACGTCCGCCGCCTCCACCGCCCGCATCGCCCCCTCGGACTGATCGTGCGGCGTGGAGGGGACCTTGACGGTGACCAGCCGCTCCCCGCTCAGCGCCACGAGGTCGGTGAAGGTGCCGCCCACGTCGATGCCAAGGCGCATGGGGCGTCTTCCGCTACGTGGCTCGCGAGATGTGCCGGAACCGCGTGTGAAGAGATAGCCGAGCCGGGATGATGTTCATATCCCGGGGAGAGCGCGACGCAAGAACTCGTCGAAGAGGGGGACCGTGAACGCCGTATCGCCGTGCGCGGGGCTGAACACCATCCCCTTCTGGATGAGGCCCGACCGCCTGGGAGCGACACTTTCGACCTTCACGTCGAGCTGAGCCGCTATGTCGCCCGATCGGTGTGGACCGGGGCCGAGCTCCGCCATCGCTCGCAGGTACTTCTTCTCCGCGGGTGTTAAGCGGTCCATTCGCACGAGGAAGAAGTTCTCGTCCAAGTGCTTCTCGATCTCCGGGGCTGCGGCCTTCACGTCCTCCGCGCTTATGGGAGACGCTGGAGCGGCGTTCCATACGCGGTAACCCCACTCCTGAAGGAAGTATGGGTATCCACGTGTGTGGGCAAGGATCTCGTCGAGAGCCGCGTCGCGAAAGGACACTCCCTGCGCCTCGACCGGAATGGTGAGCACCGCTCTGGCGTCCGAGGACCGCAGGTAGCTGATCTGCGGAAACTCGAACAGCCGCTCCGCATAGGACTTCGCGTCGCCAGCCAGTCCGGGCAACTGAGGCAGACCCGCACCGACGAGCACCACGGGCAGGTTGAGCTGAACGGTGCGGTGGACGGCGGTGATCATCGCCGCGAGCTCATCGCCACTGAGGTACTGCACCTCGTCGATAGCCAACAGCACGCCACTGCCGCGGTCCCTGGCCGCTTCGCCCGTCGCAACGAACAAGTCCGTGACGTCCTCCGTCAACACCCCCGAGTCGGCTTTGCCTGCGAGCGCTTCGACGTCGACGGAGATAGACCCCCCGTCGGGAAGCGTGTAGGAGAAGGACTTCAAGACTCCCAATGCTCGCTTGACCACGCTTGACACTGGACCCTGGTCAAGCTCCAGCAAGATCGCCCGTAAGCGGGTGGCGAGCAACCGACGAAAATCGCCGGTCTCGGGTGCTTCAACGAAGCCCACCTTCAGTCCATTGTCCCGGGCGATCTCGTGGAAGCGATTGAGTAGAACAGTCTTGCCCACTCCACGGAGACCGATCGGCATGAGGCTCTTCCCGGGTCGAGCGGCTACGGCTCGCCGTACCGCGACTCCGAACTGCTCGATGAGAGCGTCTCGGCCGATGAGCGCGGGGGGCGGGCTTCCTGCTCCCGGACGAAAGGGATTCTCGAAGGGGTCCATCCCAACGAACCTTAGCCAAGCTTATGAAGCTTACCGCCTAAGTCGATAAGATCAGTCCAGCTCCCCCGGCAATCGCCCGAGAGGCCGTGCCGATGAGGCTTAGCTACCGTTCGGACGCCAGCGGCTGCTTCATCCCCTCGGTGTCCGGCGCCTTGATGTAGGGCTGCTGCTCGTCCTGCTTCTCGGTCTCGTGGTACACGGACTCGGCGTTCACGGCCCAGATGTCGTGCTCGGTGCCCAGCACGAGATTGTCCACCGCTCGCATCGCCGTGAGCATCGAGTGGTCGGAGTTGTTGTAGCGGTGCAAGCCGTTGCGCCCGACCTGTTGCAGGTTCTCGATCCCGTCCAGCCAGCCGCGGATCGTGGCGATGCGCTCGGAGTAGTCCATGTCGTACATCGGGTAGGCCTTGGGCACGCGGGTGGCGAAGCCGAACTCGAGCATGTCGGGCCGGGCGAGGCCGAGCTGCTCGAGCTCACGCATGCCGAGCTCGACGAGCTTGTCGTCGTCCATCTCCCACAGCTCGTCGCCCTCGAAGCAGAAGTACTCGAGGCCGACGCAGGCCTTGGTGGGGTCGGGCACCATCCACGGGCTCCACGAGCGGAAGTTCTGGATGCGGCCGACCTCGACGTCGGGCTCGTGGATGTAGATCCAGTTGTCCGGGAACAGATCCTGGCCGTCGAGGACCAGCGAGACGGTGAGGAAGTCCCGGTAGCGAATGCCCCGCGCCGCGGACAGGATCTCGGGTCCCGGGACGGGGTCGGCCATGCCGACCACGTTTCGCAGCGGCAGCGAGGAGATCACGTGATCGGCCTCGTAGGTCTTACCGCCGGCGACGACGCCGGTGACCCGTCCGTCCTCGACCAGCAGCTTCTCGACCGGCGTCTCCATGAGGATCTCCCCGCCGAGCCTCTGGATGTCCTCGGTCATCTGCTCCCACATCTGCCCGGGGCCGTAGCGGGGATAGTGGAACTCGGAGATAAGGCTCTTGATCTCGTTGCCCCGGTTGCCGAAGAAGGCGGCCTTGGCGGCGCTGAAGAACGACAGGCCCTTGATGCGCTGGGCCGCCCAGTCGGCCCGGATCTCTGAGGTCGGCACGCCCCACAGCTTCTCGGTGTAGGACCTGAAGAAGAGGTTGAACAGGCGCTTGCCGAAGCGATTCGACACCCACTGCTCGAACGTGTCCTCGGGGCCCTTCGGCTTGACCTGCGCCCACAGGTAGGAGAAGAGCGAGCGGGTGAGCTCGACGGGACCGAGCTTCCTGATCACGTCGGGTCCGCGCAGCGGGTAGTCGAGGAACTTCTTGTTCCAGTAGATGCGCGACATGCGCGGGCGCAGCAGAAACTCCTCGCGCATGATCTCGTGCCAGAGGTCGTCGACCTCCTTGACCTTGGTGAAGAAGCGGTGCCCGCCGAGGTCGAAGCGGTACTTGCCGCCCGGGCCGTCGCGGACCTCTGTCTTGGCGATGCCGCCGACCTGGTTCTCGGCCTCGAGCACGATCACGGGGAGGCCCTTCTTGGCGAGCAGGTACGCGGCCGTGAGGCCCGCGGGGCCCGCCCCGAGCACAACGGTGGGACGCTCCGCGTCCGTGGTCATGGGGCGTCCAGACGTCTCAGCGATCATGGTCAAAGCTCCGGTTGTCTAGCGGCCCCGGCTAAGGGCTTGGTTAATTGCGAACGGCGGCGCGCATGGGGGGCGCCGAGGAGGGCGGTGCGACCTTGGTGTAGACGAGCGCCCGGATCCCATGCTGGCTGGTGCGCCCGGACACCGGCGCGGCGGCGCGGCGCACGAAGCGCGGGTCGCGCTCGAGCGCGCGGCCCCACTGCGCCGAGCGCTTGCGCACGAGGCGGGTCCAGGGCGCCGCCCAGTCCGAGCGGTTGCCGATCACGGGGCGCACGAGCAGCACGCGCTGTCCCTCGGGAAGCTTGCTGAGCAGAGGATCGAGGGTGCGCTCGGGCCGCGCCGCCTTGAGCTTGGCGAGCGAGTCGCGCCAGTCCATTACGCCCGGGTTGGTGTCCGGCCCGAGCGGGCTCGCGTAGGAGAAGCCGGCCGGGAGGTAGTAGTCGAGCACGGCCATGCGCTCGGGGTGGGTGGAGATCACGAGGTCGCCGGGCTCGAGCATCCACTTGACCTCGGAGACCACGTTGCGCGTGTTGCTCTTGCTCTCGAGGTTGGGCTGCCCGGTCCAGTAGAAGGCCACGATGAGCGCGGCCACGAGCCCGAGCCGGCCCGAGCGTGCCAGGCCGCTCGCGGCGAGCAGCAGCAGGGGACCGACCACCACCGCGAGGTAGCGCGTGGTGTAGGCCGGCGCCACCTGGGAGACGAGCCAGGCCACCACCAGGGTGGCCGCTCCCACGATCATGAGAGAGATCACGGCCGAGCGACGCTCGTCGTCGCGGCGGCCCCGCTCCACGAGCGCGGCCAGACCGGCGCCCGCCCCGAGCAGGAGCACGAGCGCCGGCTTGTCTCCTCCCAGGATGCTCGCGATGCGCGAGAGCGGCGCGTTGGGCGGCGGCGCGTTGGACCACGGCGCCCCGGTGTGGAGCACCTGGAAGATGAGCGTGGGCACCCACGGCGCGTAGAGGAGGCCCGCGGCGCCGAACACGAGCAGCGCGTCGACGGCCACGCGACGGCGATCGGTGCGCTGGCGCATGCAGAACCCCACGGCGAGCACCGCCCCGAACCCGTAGAAGAGCGCCCAGTTGTGGGTGTAGAGCATGAGCGTGAACAGGCCGGCGAACAGGGGCAGATAGCGCCTTCGCCCGAACACGAAGGCGTGCGCGAAGGCCGTCGTGGCGAGAATGGAGAGGAGCACCATGAGCGCGTACATGCGCGTCTCCTGGGCGTGCACGGTGAGGAACGGGTTGAGCGCCGCGAGGCCGGCGGCGAACCAACCCACGCGCGGCTCGAACAGGCTCCAACCGGACCACAGCGCCGCCGGGACGGCCAGCAGCGCGAAGAACAGCGACAGCAGGTGAGTGGCCTCCTCCTGCCGTCCGGCGATCGACATCCACACGTGTAGGAGCGCGTAGTAGAGAGGTGGCGAGCCATCCTGGCGCAGGATCTCGGGAATCTCGGAGAGCGGGAAGGACGCGATCCCCACCGAGAGCCCCTCGTCGATCCAGAAGCCTGCCGCGATGGCGCGCGAACGCACGACCAGCGAGGCCACGATGAGGGCGCCGAGCGCGGCGATCGAAGCCGCGGCCCGCAGTGGAAGGCGCTCGACGAACGGGAGTGCGAGCGCCCGGGCGGCGAGCGTGGATGCGGTGGAGGGAGTGCTCATGGCAGACGTTCGGAGATGGGGGCCCGGCGGGACGCGTCCGTGCGACCGTCCGCCGAGCTCGGGCGGCACGCCGCGTGTACCTCCCACGGTCCGGCGCGAGCCACCGTGCGAAGGCCGGAACCACCGGAGGGTAGCGTCGGCTCACGACGTGCCTCACGCACGGGTGCGGCGCGGAACACGGTTCCGGCCTCACGGGCGTCGAGCCCGACGTCGATGCCGTGGGCCCGCAGCCGCCAGGCGAGAGCCGGCACCTGGTAGGGGCCCGCCACCGGGCGCCCGCAGGCCAGCACGCTCGCGGGGCCGCCCGCGCGCTCGACGGCCACCTCGAGGGAGTCGTAGAGCTGCGCCTCGTAGCCGAGCTTTGCAAGCTCGCGCGGGGCGGCCTCGGCAAGGCGCGGGGTAAACGGAGCCACGCAGAGCGCGCCGAGGGCGAGCACGACCAGGCCGGCGATCCGCGGCCCGCGGCGATCGCCGAAGCGCGCCCGCGAGAGGGCGCCGACCATGCTCGCGAGCCAGGCCCACCCCACGCCCCCGAGCACGCAGGCCACGGCCACCGGGAGCAGCACGTAGCGCAGGTTGCCCGAGAAGCCCGCCTGGGTCATGAGGGCCACCAGGGCGAGCCACGCCCCGGCGAGGGCGCCGAGGCCGAGCGCTGCGCGGGACTCGAAGCGGCCGCGGCGGCCCCGGGCGAGAGCGAGGGCGAGCGCGAAGGTCGCGCCGATCACGGCGGGCACGGGCACCACCGCGGCAGCGCGGGCGATTACCGCGAGGGCCGGCTGATCGGCGAAGGCGGGACTGAGCGAGTCGGGGGTGGCCGCGCGCTCGGAGGAGCGAAGGAGCTGACCCGAGCCCCAGAGCTCGGGCAAGAACCACAGCACGGGCACCAGGGCGAGCCCGAGGGCCACCAGCGGCCGTGCGGCGGGGCGCCGCAGCCACACCCAGAGGGCGTAGGCACCGAGGAAGGGCCAGGCCTCGGGGCGAAGGAGCGCGGCGCCCACCGCGAGCGCGAACGCGTGGTCCGGGCGCCCGTCGAGGTGGCGCTCGGCGGCGAGAAGGGCGAAGGCGATGAGCAGTCCCTCGGAGTTGCCGAGGCCCACCGTGTAGACCCACCCGTCGGCCAGGAGCAGGGCCGCGGCGGCCACCGCGCCGGCCGCCGGGCCGGCGAGGCGCGCGGCCAGCCTCCACGCCATGACCAACGCGAGGAGCCCTCCGGCCCGGGCGAGGACGAGCCACAGCTCCGGCGCCGCATCCCCGGCCAGGGAGAACACCGTGGTGAAGATCACCGGCAGCGGCTTCCAGGAGGGGCCGGCCACCGTGTTCAGGTCGAGCGCCGCCACCTCGCGGCCCCAATTGATCCAGGACCACGGGTCGTAGGTCGGCGCGGCGGGGAGCAGGAGGGTGAGAGCGGCCAGGGCCAGGCACCCGAGCACGAGCAGGGCGGCAGGCCGGGAGCCGCGGACGCTTTCCGGCGAGGGGTCCGGTGCCCACGCGGTAGCCGGCTCCCGAAGGGCCGCGGCGGGCGCTGGTGGTCGAGCCGTTGTCCTGGTCACGTGAGGAGGTTCGACCCGCCCGTGGTGAGGGCCTGCCGAGAAGGTGGAAGGTGAGCTCGGCGCCACCGACCGGAGGTCCACCCGCGAAGCTACCAAGGGTGGCTGAACGCGGCCTTAAACCTGGCTCCGGATCGGGATCTCGCGGAAGGCCACCAGAGCCACCACCGGATCACCGGGGGAGGCGTTCGGCGGGCTCAGGTAGGGGGCTCGAGTGATGCAGCGCGCCCACGGGCCCGCAGGCCACGTAGGAGAGACACGTCGGGGGTGACGGCGGGCGGCGCGAGCGCGAAGAGCACGCGGAGGGCCGCGATGACCCCCCCAGGGGACCGAGGCGGACCGCCGAATTGCTCCCTCCCTCATCGCCGCGCCCTACCCTCCCTGACATGGTTCGACCCTGGCGCACTTCAGAGGATCGTTCATGAGCGAGGACGCCTTCTGGAGCGAGTTCGTGGCCGCTCTCCACGAGGGCCCGGACGCCACCGGCGGGGCCCAAGCGCGCGAGGTCGATCTGCAGCGCTCGCTCGAGCGCGTCGCCGAGCTCGACCGCCGCTACCGCGACCTGGTCGAGGCTCTACCGCTCACCACCTTCGTGGGCACGTGGGAGGACACCCTGCGCGTGCGCTACGTCTCCCCGCAGGTCGAGGCCCTGCTGGGCTACCCGCGCGAACGTTGGCTCGCCGAGCCGCCGCTGTGGGGCGAGCTGCTGCACCCGGAGGACCGAGAGCGTGCGGTGGACGAGTGCGGGCGAGCGTGGCTCGAGCACCGGCCGGTGGCCGCGGAGTACCGGCTCGTGGGTCGCGACGGGCGCGAGGTGTGGGTCAGGGAGCAGACGGCGGTGCCGGCGGAGGGCACCGGTCGCACACTGGCGCACGGGGTGTGGGTCGACGTGACCGAGCAGCGCGAGGCCAGGCGCGCGCTCGAGGAGGAGCGCACGAGGGCGGAGGAGTACCTCGGAGTGCTCTCCGGCGACGACGAGAAGGGCGAGGATGAGCCGGCCGGGCACCTCGCGTTCTACGACGCCCTCACCGGCCTGCCCAACCGCGCGCTGCTCGAGGACCGCCTCGAGCGGGCGGTGAGCGACGCGCGCGAGGAGCGCCGCGAGCTCGTGCTCCTCTCCGTGGACCTCGACGCCTTTCGCCTCGTAAACGACTCGCTCGGCCACTCGGCCGGGGACACGGTGCTCTGCCGCATCGCCTCGCGACTGCGCGACCTCGTGGGACCGGCCGACGCGCTCGGACGCCCCGGCGGCGACGAGTTCCTGCTCATGCTCGGCGATCCCGGCGAGGACCCCGACGAGGCCGCTCTGGCCATGTCCGAGCGCATCGCCCGCATCCTCGCCGAGCCGTTCTCCATCGACGGCGCGGAGTTCGAGGTGTGCGCCACCGTGGGGGGCAGCGTCTTCCCCCGGGACGCCCGCACCGCCGACCACCTGCTCAAGCACGCCGACGCCGCGATGTACGCCGCCAAGGAGGGCGGGCCCGGCGGCTTCGCCGTCTACAGCGGGGGCACCCTCGAGTCCTTTCGCCGGCTCTCCGACACCACACGCCTGCGCCGCGCGCTCGAGGGCGACGAGCTCCTTCTTCACTACCAGCCGATCTACTCGCTGGCCCGCGGCACGGTGACCTCGGTGGAGGCGCTCCTGCGGTGGGAGCACCCCGACCGCGGGCTCATGCTGCCCGCGCTGTTCATCCCCCTCGCCGAGGAGACCGGCCTGATCGAGTCGATCGGGGAGTGGGTGATCGCCGACATCGCACGCCAGGCCGGCGACTGGCTCGCCGAGGGCCTCGACCCCCACGTCTCCTTCAACGTCTCCGCCCGCCAGCTTCGCCGGCGCGACCTCGTGCCGGTGATGGCCGAGCGCCTCGACGCCGCCGAGCTCGATCTCTCCCGCTTCACCATGGAGATCACCGAGTCGGCGCTCATGCACGATCCCGAGCGCGCGATCCCCCTCATCACCCGCCTACGCGATCTCGGCCTGCACGTTGCCATCGACGACTTCGGCGCAGGGTTCTCCTCCCTCGCCCGCCTGCGCACCCTGCCCGTGCAGGTGCTGAAGATCGATCGCTCTTTCCTCGTCGGCGCGCCCGAGGACCTCGAGGCCGCAGGGCTGGTGAGCGCGGCCATCGCCCTGGCCGAGGCTCTCGGCATGGAGGCGGTGGCCGAGGGCGTGGAGACCGAGGCACAGCGCCGCTTCCTCGTCGAACGCGGGTGCGCGCTCGCCCAGGGCTTCCACCTCGCGCGCCCCATGCCCGCGGAGACGGTGGCCTCGATGCTGCCCCGGCTCTCGCCCACGAAGCATTAGGATCGGTCTGAGTGGGAGCCTTCACCGAGGCCGCGCACGAGGTCTCGCCGCAGCGCGCGGCCGATCTCCTGGCCTCCGGAGAGGTTGAGGTGATCGACGTGCGAGAGCCCTACGAGCGCGAGGCGGGCTACATCGAGGGCACCCGGCACGTGCCCCTCGAGCACATCGCCTCCCAGGCCCAGAGCGTGGACCGCGAGCGTGCGGTGGTGTTCCACTGCCGGCTCGGCGCGCGCTCGGGCATGGTCACCCAGGCCTTCCGGGCCGCGGGCTACGACGCCTACAACATGGAGGGCGGCATCCAGGCGTGGGCTGAGGCCGGGCTGCCCCTCGCCCCCGACGGCGGCTACGTGGCAGATCACTGATGGCCGGCGACGAGGTGGGCGAGCCGATCGAGGGCGAGGGCTACGCCGTGGCCAACATCGACGGCCTTGGCGAGGGCCCCGGCTTCCGCAAGATCCGCAAGGGCCTTGGGGTGACGGCGTTCGGCATCAACGCGGTCGTGCTCCCCGAGGGCTCGGACTCCGGCCGCCACTGGCACGACGAGCAGGAGGAGACCTACTTCGTGCACCAGGGCCGCATCGAGTTCGTGTTCGGCGACGAGTCGCGGCACGTGCTCGGCCCGGGCGGGCTCGCCCGCGTGGACGCCGCCACGCTGCGCCAGATGCGAAACGTGGGCGAGGGCGACGCGATCTACGTGGTGGCCGGGGGCA
>JBPCRE010000286.1:0-3028 GCA_050997195.1 Thermoleophilaceae bacterium | reverse complement strand
CGCCGGGTGTGGGGTGCTCCTCAGCCATGTCGTTCCTTTCCGTTCCTGCCTTCCGGTCTCCGTCGGGATGCGGCTTCGCGGCCGCCACGCGCTATTCCCCCCGGAGGGGGAGGAGAAGGAGAAGTCGGAGGGAGGCGGAGAACGTCACGCTGCCTCCAGGCTACAACGTGAGGACGACCTTCCCGACGTTTCGGGCCTCGCCCAGGTAGCGATGCGCGTCCGCCCCGCGCTCGAGGGGGAAGGCCTCGGCCACCACCGGGCGGATGCGCCCCTCGCGGACCCAGCCCTCGAGCGGCGCCATGAACTCCTCCAGGGAGCCCTTCGCGTCCCATAGCCGGAGGATGTTCAGCCCGATGACCGAGCGCGAGCTGGCCTGAAGGGGGAGCGGATGGAAGATGGGCGTCTGCACCAGGCCCTTGAGCGCGGTGCGGATGCTCCGCGTGTCGCCGGTCACGAGCGAGGAGGCACCGAAGCACACGAGCCGGCCACCCGCACGAAGGAGCGAGAAGGACTTGCGGAAGGAGTTGCCGCCCACCGCGTCCATCACGAGGTCGAGCGGGCGCTTCTCGCCCCTGAGGCGCCGGACCTCCTTGACGAAGTCCGTCGAGCGATAGTCGATGGGATGAGCCACCCCGAAGCCCCGGACGGCGTCGTGCTTGCTCGCCGACGCCGTGCCGAACACCTCGGCGCCGATGATGCCCGCGATCTGGGTGGCTGCGATGCCCACGCCCCCGGCCGCGGCGTGGATCAGGATGCGCTCACCCTCGTGCACCGCGCCGTAGCGCACGAGACCCGCGAAGGCCGTGGCGTAGTTCACCGGAAGTGCGGCGCCCTCCTCGAACGACCAGTCCTCGGGCAGTGCCATCACGTTGCGGGCGCCCGTGACCACCTGTTCCGCGTAGCCGCCGAAGCGGCTTCCCCCGAGCACGGGGTCGCCCACCGCGGGACGCTCGACGCCCTCCCCCACCGCGTCCACAACGCCGGCGAACTCGTAGCCCACCACGGTGGGCAGCTTCGGCGCGTCGGGGTAGAGGCCCTGGCGGGCCATGAGGTCGGCGAAGTTGACGCCGGCCGCCCTTACCGCGACCCGTACCTCACCCGGGCCGGGAGAGAGGTCCGGGCGCTCCTCGACGCGGAGCACCTCGGGGCCGCCCTTCTCGGTGGTCACCAGGGCACGCATCAGGGAGGGACCCTAGATGGGTGTCGCGGCCGCCCGCAGCGGGCCCGGGTGCTCCCAGGCCCGCTGCGTCGCCGGACGCCGCTACTCGACGCCGCCCTCGTCCGACCCGCCCATGAAGCGGATGAAGAGGTCGGCGATCCCCGCGCCGTTCGCTTCCCCGGACTCGCCGGTCTGCTCGCTCGAGAAGGCGATGTAGTTGGCGCGCGCGCTCGTGGCGGGCTCAAAGCTCGCCCCGTTGAACTCGCCCTTCGATCCCGCCTTGGACTCCCGCGAGACGGCGCTCTTCAGGCGCTGGCGCGGGAAGTTCCAGTAGTAGATGTCCCGCACCGGGCCGTTGGGGTCGATGGAGGTGATCCCGGAGGACTGACGGAGGTTGGTGGCCTCCGAGTCGAACAGGATGTTCTCCCCGGCCCCGGTCATCGCTGGGTTGTTGCTGGCCCCGTTGCCCTGGTCGTCGACCAGTCCGGAGTAGCTCACCATCTGCATGCGGTCCCGAGTCGGCGCCCGCTTGGAGAGCGTGCGCCGGAAGACGTCGCTCGCCGGGCCGTTGCGGTCCTCGGAGACGCCCTGGCAAGCCGACTGACACAGGTTGGTGGCGGTCGACTCGAAGGCTACGTAGAAGCCGTTGTCGTCGATGGAGGGATCACCGCTCACGCCGTTGCCCGCGCCTCGGGCGCCGGCGCTCGCGAGCACCTCGCGCCCGATGCGCTTGACGCCCTTCTTCTTTCCGCCCCCACCCTTCACGTTGACCTTCTGGAAGCCCTGGTACCGGACCTGCCCGGCCCGCTCGTAGGCGACGCCCTTGCCGTTGGTCTGCTGGTCGCCGTTGGCTCCTCTGCCGACCTTCACGGTCTTGCGGGCCTGCAGGTCGCGCACGAAGACCGATCCGCCGGCGTCGTAGGTCACGAACTCGCACTCCCCGTCCACCGAGCCGTTCTGGGCCCCGGAGTGGCCGACGCTCACCAGGGTGGTGGTGTTGCGGCGCAGGTCACGTACGAAGACGTCCGAGTCCGGCGAGCGATCGGCCGGGTCGAGGTTCGTGGCAGTGGACTCGAAGGTCACGCAGTGCGCGGCACGGCCCTTCTGGCCATCCACCGAGGCCTTCTGTGACCCGCCGTTGGCCTGTACGCCGCCGCGGCCCACGCTGACGCGCTGGGCCGCGCCGGAAATGTTGCCGAGCCCCGCGCCGCGTGCGGTCACGAAGACGTCGCGCACGCCGTTGGAGTCGCCCGGGACCTGGTTCGTGGCCTCCGAGTCGAAGGCCGTGTACCGGGCGGTGTAGGAGTCCGAGGAGAAGGCGGGATGGGCCGAGGCCGCGTCGGCGGCCGGCGCCGAGGCAATCTGGGTGGCACGGGTGCCGACTACCGCGCTGGCCGTGGCGGGCACGAGGGCCGCGACGGCGAGCGAGGCGACGATGGTTCGCTTGGCGGGCATTAAGTCTCCGTTTGGATGAGGGTGGTCGTGATGCAGGAGCTCGAGTGAGCGCTCCGACCGTTGTCGGCACAACCGAGGGGCGGGTTGAGTCCCCGAACCGGTGAGCCCCCGGGCGCAGGGCAGCCTGGCGCGTCGGCGCTAGCGCCCGAGCGCACGGCCCGGCGTCGCCCGAGCCCTACAGACAGGGACTCTCGGAGCCCTGCTAGACCGAGACCGCGCGGCCGTCGTGGAAGCCCTCGAGCCCCGCGATCTCCGCGATGAGGGCCTCCGGAACGGGGGCCTCGGTGGTCACGGCCATGACCGCCTCCTCCCCGGACTCACGGGCGCCGACCGCCGCGGAGCGGATGTTCACGTCGTGGCGCCCGAACAGCGAGCCCACGAGCCCGATCATGCCCGGCTGGTCGCGGTAGCGGA
>JBPCRE010000227.1:0-2837 GCA_050997195.1 Thermoleophilaceae bacterium | reverse complement strand
TGCCCTCGCCCGCAGCGGCACGGGCACGCTCGAGCTCCTCACGAGTGGGAGGATCGGGCGGAACCCCCTCCGGCTCCCACAGCAGCCCCGCTCGACGCAGGCGCCCGCGCAGGCGCTCGGCCTCGTCGCCGCTGAAGTCGGGATCCACGGCGGCCCGCAGCGCCGCCGTCGCGAAGGAGTTCAGGCTGGCTTCGCGGTCGGCCGCCGCGCGCTTGAGGTCGTCGGCGAGCTGATCGGGCACGCGGAGGCTTATCTGTCTCATGCAAGCATGATAGCTCGCATGCTTGCAAGGAGCGACCAGGGAGGCGCACGAGCGCGTGCTACGTTGTGCCACGACGATGGACGTCTCGGTGCGCGAGCTTCGGAACCACACCGCGAGGGTGATCGCGGCCATCGAGAGCGGAGAACCGGTCGTGCTGACCGTTCACGGTCGGCCGGTGGCCGACATCCTCCCGCGCCAAGCCCGCAGCGAGCGGCGGCCGACCGAGCTGCTGCTGGCGGACCTGAGCGCGATCGACCAGCTCGCCCGCGAGCTCGCGGTGGAGTCCGACATACGCGACTTCGACGTTGGTCTGACGACCGAGGACATGGGTGGGTGACCGGCTACCTCACCGATACGAGCGTGTTCGTGGCCGCCGAGCAGCGGCGAGCTCTGAGCACCCCACCCGAGGGCGCCGCCCGAATATCGGTGGCCACGCTCACCGAGCTGATGGTCGGAGTGCGCCGCGCGGAGGACCCGGCAGTGAGGATGCTGCGAGAGGAGACGCTGAAGCGCGCGAGGAGGTTCGTCGCCCTGGCCTACGACGAGCAGGTGGCCGAGCGGCTGGCCGAGCTGCTCACACGCGCACGGGGCGCCGGAAGGCGGGCCGGCGCCATGGACGCCATCATCGCCGCCACCGCGCTGGCTCAGGATCTGGTTGTCTGGACCCAGGACGACGACTTCGAGGTACTGGCCGAGCTGGCCCCTGAGCTTCGCTTACACAGCGGCTAGAAGACCCGATACCAAGCCGCGTGACTCTCGCTGGACCGGCCTAGGCGCAGCCGGCCCAGGGCGCGGTGCCCTTCGCGCGGTAGAGCTTCAGCGCCAGGCGATCCTGCTCGGACTCCGAGGCGGCGGCCGGGTCACCGGTGCCCCCGAGGCCCCGCCAGGTCTCGCGCGAGAACTGGTACTTGCCGCGGTACTTTCCCCCGCCGCCGATGGCGCGCGGGTTGCCGCCCGACTCGCACTGGGCGATCTTCACGAGCGCCGCGGGAAGGCGGGTCGAGCCACCGCTCTCCTCGGCCGGGGCCGAGGCGGAGGGCTTCACGTCGAGGGCCCGCAGCGTGGCGCTGTCGAGGTTGCCCGTAACCGAGAGTCCCCTGTCGCGCTGGAAGGCGCGGATGGCCCGACGGGTGGCGGGCCCGACGACGCCGTCGGCCTCGACGCCGAGGCCGCGTTGGGCGTCGGCCACGGTGGCGGACGAGCTGCCCACCGCGGCGCCACCGGACTGCGCGGACCGAGACCCGGTGGCCCCGAGCGCCGCGGTGCTGGCCACGAGAGTCAGGACGGCGGCGAGCATGGCCACGCCGCGGGAGCGGAAGACGAGGCGGCGGCGGCGGCGCGCCTGGGTCCTCCGGTTCTGCGAGCGACTGAGCGAGTCGCGCCAACGCGCGGGCGCGGCAAGATCGGTCACGGGTGCGGCCATGGGGTGGGGCTCCTTCTTTCGGGCGCCTACGGGGTTAGCTGGCGGGCTCGCGCCGAAAGAAAGCGCTACGCCGCACTGTGGCGGCGATTCGCCCCGCGGACCGACACCGTCTCGGCCCTCGTGGGTCCCCCGATCCCCGTCGCCTGAGCGGCGGAGATTCGGCTAGGTGAAGTCGAAGCGGTCAGAGTAGCGCCAGGGGCGGCGGACGACCGCGCGGGGTCGACGACTTGGGCCGCCTGCAAGCCCTCGGCCAGTGTGCGCTTCCCCACGGACGGCCGTGGGTCCGGCCGCGACACTCGTGGCCAGTTAGCAGGAGTCCGAGCTAACAAGCTTGCAGCGGAAGACGCCGGCCGCTCGGACGCACCCGACACACACACGGAGGTTCTCGTGTTCCACACCAAGAAGAACAAGCTGATGGCCGCCACCGCCCTGTCGTTCCTGGCCGCCAGCCCCCTCGCCGCCGAGGCCGATCCCACGGGAGGGCGAACGCCTGCCCTCGGTCCTCCGGGCGAGGCCGCCGACGGCGCCGCCGCCGAGCGGCGCGGGGCGGCAAAGACCGAGAGCAAGACCGCGAAGCGTCGCTACCGAGTCCTCTACCGGCGGGCCGAGCGGGCCACCGGTCGGCCGCCCGGGCGCAACATCGCCGAGGACGGCGTGCGTGACGGCCGCCGTGCCCGCGCCGCCACGCGCAGAGAGATCAAGCGCTCGGTGACGGAGCTCCGAGCGACTCTCGGCGGCGGCCCCAAGGCATCCGGCGCCAGTGCGGCCGCTGCGGGCCGGAGCGCCTCGTCGGCCGCGCCCGCGTCGGGAAGCTCGTCCTCCGGAGCCCTCGATTCGATCGCGGCCTGCGAGTCCGGCGGCAACCCGGGCGCCGTGGGCGGCGGTGGTCAGTACCGCGGCAAGTACCAGTTCGATCGGAGCACCTGGTCCTCGGTCGGCGGCACGGGGGACCCGGCCTCGGCCAGCGAGTCCGAGCAGGACTCCCGGGCGGCGGCGCTCGTGGCTCAGCAGGGCACGGCCGCGTGGCCGAACTGCGGCGGTTAGCCGCCCCGGGGGGGGCCCCACACCAGGCCAGGGGGGGCTCCCCCCCCCCCCCCCGCCCCCCGCCCCCCCACCCCCTCTCCCTCCCCCCCCCCCCCCCCGAACCAGAAC
>JBPCRE010000252.1:0-7238 GCA_050997195.1 Thermoleophilaceae bacterium | reverse complement strand
CGTAGGCCACGGCCGCCAGGCCGACGACGTCGAGCGCCTGGGCCACCGTGGCGTTCTCCTCGCCCACGAACCGCGCTCCCACCAGGGCCGCCACCGCGAGGCAGAGCAGCGCCGCGACGGCGCTCGGCAGGTCGGCGAACCCGTCGATGAAGCCCGTCGGGTTGGCGTCGAAGAGGAGGACGTGGATGAGCGACAGCATCACGTGCCCTCCGAGCCCCACCTGGAGCAGCTCGACGTCGTGCCGGCGCCGGCCGAGCACGTAGGCGAAGGCGGCGGAGGCGGCCGCCCATCCGGCCGCGAGCAGCACGCCGTCGGCGGCGAGGCCAAAGGCCAGGTCGCCGAGGACGAGGCCGGCGGTGAGGAGCAGGATGGCCACCTCCCGGGCCACTCGCACGCGCCGGCCGGCCAGCGTGTAGGCGCCGAGGGCCAGATGCACGGCTCCCACGCCGGCGATCCACCCGTCCCCACCCCCGACTCGGGAGCCGAGCACGTTCAGGGTCAGGTAGCCCGCGCCCGAGATCACCACGGCGTTGGCCAGGAACAGCATGGTCGAGGAGGCACGGAGGCCCGACGCCGGCACGCGCACCTCGTAGCCCACGGCGGCCACCGCGTTCAGGGCGCCGAAGGCGGCGAGCACCGCAAGAGCGAGCGCCGTCGGCTGACCCTCGAGGATCCAGGCCAAGAGCTGCGGGGTGCTCACCGCGAAGGCGGCCACCGCGAGCCAGTCCCACCGC
Source organism: Thermoleophilaceae bacterium (assembly GCA_050997195.1). Taxonomy (GTDB): domain Bacteria; phylum Actinomycetota; class Thermoleophilia; order Solirubrobacterales; family Thermoleophilaceae; genus JACCZP01. The sequence continues at coordinate 6,504 of JBPCRE010000252.1, read as the reverse complement.
CGCCACACGAGCACCCCTACGGCTGAGAGCAGGGCGACGGCCATGAAGGCCAGCGCGCCGTCGGTGGTCCCCGCCCCAACGAGCACGGGGGAGAGGAGCGCCCCGACGATGCCGAGCCCGGCGACAGCGCGCGAATCGAAGCGCACCGCAATCGCCGTCGCGATCGCTCCCACCCCGAGGGCGATCAGCAGGCCGAAGCCCACCGAGAAGAGCTGGTAGAGCTGCGTGGCCGCGGCCACCGTGAGAAAGAGCGCGGCCACCGCGGTGCCCACCGCGGCGAGCGAGGCGTCGGTGGCACCGTGGCGCTCGTGCAGGCGCACGCCCACCACCAGGAGCGCGCTCGAGCCGAGAAAGGACAGGAGGATCCGGGTGGGCTCGTCGATCCAGCCGCGACGGATGGCCACCGCCACGAAGAAGGTGATGCCCACGATCACCGCCACGCCGCCCGCGTAGGCGAGCACCCGCGCGCCGAGCAGATCCTCGAGCGACAGGGGCGCGCGCGCCGGTGCCTCGGCCGCGGGGGTGATCGGTGCCGGCGGGCCGCCGGTGGGCGGAGGGCCCCAGTACGGAGGGTGGGCTCCGGGCTGCGGCGTCTCGCTCGTAGGGTCGGGGCGCCGGGGCGCGGGCCACGGCATGGGGCCCTCTTCGCGTCGGGCCCCCGCCGCGCCGTAGAACGATGGTGTCGGCGGCTTGTCCTCCCCGGCGGAAGGAGGCGCGAGGGAGCCTGAGCCCTCGGGGATGCGCCGCTCGAGCTCGGCGATACGTTCGGAGAGGCTCGCGAGCTGGCGCTCGAGGGCCGTGATCCGTCCGTTGCCTTCGACGTTGATGGTTGCTCCCTCCGTTGGCTGGCGCCTCCGGCTCGGGAGGGCCCAGAACCCAACACCGCGCGGAGGCCACGGTAACGCGGCACGGCCCACGCCCGTCCTTCGCCGCGCGTCGGCGGCTGCCGGGAGAGCGGGACCTTGGGTGCCTCGACCGGACCTACACTGGTGCGTCGTGGCCGATGACCGCTTGAAGCGCCTCGAGGAGCGCACCCGCTACGACCCGTCGGAGGTGGAAGGTCGGGTGTTCGCGCGGTGGGAGGAAGCCGGGATGTTCCGCTCCGCCCCCGATGGCGGAGGGCGCGAGACCTACGCCATCGCGGTGCCTCCGCCCAACGTGACCGGGGCTCTGCACATGGGTCACGCCCTCAACGGCTCGATCCAGGACGGCCTCATTCGCCTCAAGCGGATGCAGGGGCGGGAGACGAAGTGGATCTTCGGCACCGATCACGCCGGGATCGCCACCCAGGTGAAGGTCGAGCAGGAGCTTGCCGCCGAGGGAACCGACCGCTTCGCGATCGGGCGTGACGCCTTCGTGGAGCGCGTGTGGCGCTGGCGCGAGCGCCACGGATCGACCATCGTCGGGCAGTTCAAGCGCCTCGGGGCCTCGCTCGACTACGAGGACGAGCGGTTCACGATGGACTCCTCCTACGCGCGCGCGGTCACGCGCGTCTTCGTCCGCCTGTTCGAGAAGGGGCTCGTCTACCGCGACAACTACATGGTCAACTGGGACCCGGGTACCCGCTCGGCCATCTCCGACCTCGAGGTGGAGCAGCGAAGCGCCGAGGACACGCTCTACCTCATCGACTACCCGCTGGCCTCGGGCTCGGGGTCGGTCACGGTGGCCACCGTACGCCCGGAGACCATGCTCGCGGACACCGCCATCGCGGTCCATCCCGACGACGAGCGCTACACGCGGCTCGTCGGCGAGTCGGCGCTCCTGCCCATCGTGGGCCGGCGCCTGCCCATCATCGCCGACCCCTACGTGGACCCCGGATTCGGCACCGGCGCGCTGAAGATAACCCCCGGCCACGACCCCAACGACTTCGAGATCGGGCGCGCTCACGGCCTCGAGGAGATCTCGGTGATCGGCGAGGACGGCCGGATGACCGAAGCCGCCGGCCCGGCGTTCGCGGGGCTCGAGGTGGACGAGGCGCGCGAGGAGGTGGTGCGGGCGCTCCGCGCCGAGGACGGGATCTCGGGTCAGCGCCCCTACGTGCACGACGTGCCCCACTCCCAGCGCTCGGGACGGCGCATCGAGCCCCTGATCTCCCTCCAGTGGTTCTGCGACACGGAGCGGCTGGCTGGGCCGGCCATCGCCGCCGTCCACGAGGGCGCCGTGCGGTTCCACCCCGAGCGGCCCTGGACCGGCGTGTACCTCGACTGGCTCGAGGGCATCCGGCCCTGGTGCGTCTCGCGCCAGCTCTGGTGGGGCCATCAGCTCCCGGTGTGGTACTGCGACGCCTGCGAGGAGACCTACGTGGCGGAGGTCGCGCCCGAGCGCTGCGGCGCCTGCGACGCCGCTCTCCGGCGCGATCCCGACGTGCTCGACACGTGGTTCTCCTCGGCGCTCTGGCCCTTCGCCACGCTCGGGTGGCCGGCCGAGACGCCCGAGCTGCGCGCCTACTACCCCACCCAGGCTCTCTCGACGGCGCGAGACATCATCTTCCTGTGGGTGGCCCGCATGGTCATGATGGGCATCGAGTTCACCGGCCGGCCCCCGTTCGCCGAGGTGAACATCCACTCGGTGATCCACGCGCCCGACGGGCGGCGCATGTCGAAGTCCCTCGGCACGGGGATCGACCCCCTCGAGCTCATCGACGAGCACGGCGCCGACGCCCTGCGCTTCGGCCTGCTGGCCATGTCCTCCTCACAGGACGTGCGCTTCTCGTCCGAGAAGGTGGGGCAGGGCCGCGATCTGGCCAACAAGCTGTGGAACGCCTCACGGCTCGTGCTCCTGAGGGTGGAGGACGTCGAGGCCGCCCCGCGCCCCGAGACGCCGGAGGACGCGTGGATCCTCTCTCGCCTCGAGCGCACCACCGAGCGAGCCACCGCGCTGATCGAGTCCTACGACTTCGCGCACTGCGCCCTCGAGCTCTACTCGGTGTTCTGGGGCGAGGTCTGCGACTGGTACCTGGAGCTCGTCAAGCCTCGCCTCTACGACGAGGCGGCCGATCGCTCGGCGCTGTCGGCCACCCTCCTCTGGGTGCTCGAGCGCACGCTGACGCTGCTGCACCCGATCATGCCCTTCGTGTCCGAGGAGATCTGGTCCTTCCTGCCGGGCTCGCGCGGGCTGCTGGCCACGTCTGCGTGGCCGCGGCCCACGCCCGAGCTCATCGATCCCGCGGCCGAACGGCTGGTCACGGACGCGGTGGGAGCCGTCACCGCCCTGCGCCGGTACCGCGACGAGGCCGGCGTGCCGGCCGGCGCGCGGATCCCCGGCCGGCTCGACGCGGCGGGCTACGAGCTCACCCTCGGCCAGGTGGGGCGGCTCGCGCGCTTCGATCTCGAGCCCTCGGGCGATGCGCCCAACGGCGGCGACGGCGAAGTGCTCGCGTCGGTCGCGGTGCCGAACGGGACGGTTCTCGTCCTGCCCTCCGAGGCGATGGACGCGGAGGCGCTCGAGCGCCGCCGCCGCGGGCTGAGGGAGAAGCGTGCGGCCGAGATCGTCCGTGCGGAGGGAAAGCTCGCCAACGAGAAGTTCGTCGAGCGGGCCCCGGCCGCGGTGGTGGCCGCCGAGCGGGAGAAGCTCCTCCGGCTGCGGGCCGAGCTCGAGTCACTCGGGTGACCTACGCCGGGGCCGAGGCCTACCTGCTCGAGCTCGAGCTCTTCGGCATGCGCCTCGGCCTCGAGCGCATGCACCGCCTGAGCGCCGCGCTCGGGCAGCCCGAGCGGCGCTTCGCCTCCATCCACGTGGTGGGCACCAACGGCAAGAGCTCGACCGTGCGCATGATCGCCGCCCTGCTGCGCCGGCACGGGCTGCGGGTGGGCTCCTACACCTCCCCGCACCTGCGCTCCTTCGCCGAGCGGATCGAGGTGGACGGTCGGCGGGTGGGAGAGGAGGACTTCGCCGCTGCCGTGGAGCGCACGGCGCGCGCGGTGGCCGCCGTGGACTCCGCCGCCGAGGATCTCGACGATCGGGTGACCCAGTTCGAAGCCCTCACGGCGGCCGCCTTCTCCGAGCTGGCCCGCCGGGAGGTGGATGTGGCGGTGATCGAGGCCGGACTCGGCGGTCGCCTCGACGCCACCAACGTCATCTCCTCGCGCGTGACCGCTCTCACCAGCGCGGGGCTCGAGCACACCCGGTGGCTCGGCACGACCGTCGCGGAGATCGCGGCCGAGAAGCTCGCGGTGCTCGGCGAGGGCTCGACGCTCGTGACCGCGGAGCTCTCTCCCGAGGCGGAGGAGGTGGCCGACCGGTCGGCCGCGGCGCTCCACGCCCGGCATGTTCGCGCGAGCCCCTGGGTCGGACGCGCGCTTCGGGCGCGCGGGGCGTTCCAGCGGAGCAACTTCGGGGTGGCGGTGGCCGTCGCGGAGGCCTTTGCCGGCCCGCTCGCACCCGAGGCGCTACGCGAGGTGGCCGGCCAGGTCGAGGTACCGGGTCGGCTCGAGGAGGTCGGACGCGAGCCGCTCGTGATGCTCGACGGCGCGCACAACCCGCCCGGCGCCCTGGCCCTCGCCGAGGCGCTCCCGGAGGTGCTGGAGGGCCGGCCGCTCACACTGGTGCTGGGGGTGCTCGACGACAAGGACGTCCCCGCCATGCTCGCGGCGCTCGTGCCCAGGGCCGAGCGCGTGCTCTTCACGCGCGCGCCACACCCTCGTGCGGTGGCCCCGGCGGCGCTCGAAGCGCAGGGGCGAGCCTCGGGCGCCACGGAGATCGAGGCGGTGGACGATCCGCGGGACGCGCTCGAGCGCGCGCTGGCCCTGGCCGGGCCGGAGGGCGCCGTGCTCGTCACCGGCTCCCTTCACCTCGTGGGCGAGCTGACGCGCGGCCGGCGTCGAGTCGCGGTTTCGACGGCGTGAGGGCACCGGCGGTCGGGGGGCGGCTGTGAACGAGCGCGACGGCCCGGGCTTCCTGCCCATGATCGGGCTGGTCGCCCTCGTGGTGGCCTCCGTCATCCTCGTGTTCTTCGCCATCGGGTACCTGATCGGGCGTCTGTTCGCCTAGACGTGCGTCCGGCTGCGGCCCATGACCTTCGCTGGATCGCCACCCGGCGGCTCGCGGGTAGCCCCGCTACCCGCTTCACCACCGGTCGGCGCCCAGCTCGGTCCTGGGCCACCCCGGACGCACGTCTCCCGGTATAGGCGTCGGGCAGGGTCGATACACTCCTCCGGCTTATGGTTCTCGCCCTCTTCGGCATCGAGAGCGACGGCTTGAGCCTGGCCGTCAACCTGCTTCTCCTGTTCCTTGTGGTGCTATGGCTCGCCCTGGTCTACTGGACGTTCGCCGACGCCCGTCGTCGCATCGAGGACCCGATGCTGGTGGGATGCGCCACGCTTGCGTCGCTGTTTCCGTTCATCGGCACGGTCATCTACATGATCGTCCGTCCGCCCGAGTACCTCGCGGACGCTCACGAGCGCGAGCTCGAGATCGCCGCCGCCGAGGCCCAGGTGGCTCAGCTCGAGGAGCTCACCTGCCACTACTGCGACTTCGAGATCGAGAAGAGCTTCCTGCGCTGCCCGAGCTGCCTCCGCAGGCTCAAGGAGCCGTGCCAGACCTGCGGGAAGCCACTCGACCCCCGCTGGAAGATCTGCCCCTGCTGCGAGTCGGAGATCGCCCAGTCGGGCTCACGCCGACGGCCGGCGCGAGCCGCCGGACGGGGCTCCACCGCGGCCGGGGCTCGAAGTAGCGGCGCGGCAGCGGGCTCGCGGCCCGAAGGCGGCGCAGCGGTCCGCGGGGGCTCGGACGCCGAGCCCACGAGGGCACGACCGGCCGCGCGCACGGCCGGCGCCGAGGCCGGCGAGCAGCGCTCCGGCGCCGCGCCCCGCTGAGCCCCCACGGGCATGGAGCGCACCCTCATCCTCGTCAAGCCGGACGCCTTCGCGCGAGGCCTCACCGGCGAGGTCATGGCCCGCTTCGAGCGCAAGGGCCTTCGGATCGCCGAGCTCAAGCTCATGAACGCTCCGCGAGAGCTGGCCGAGGAGCACTACGCCGAGCACGCCGATAAGCCCTTCTTCGGAGACCTCGTTCAGTTCATCACGAGCGGGCCCCTCGTGGCCATGATCCTGGAGGGCGACCAGGCGATCGCGGCGGCTCGGCAGGTGATCGGGGCCACCAACCCGCTCGAGGCCTCGTCGGGGTCGATCCGCGGGGACTGCGCCACGGAGGTCCAGACGAACCTGGTGCACGGCTCGGACTCTCCTGAGTCGGCTTCCCGCGAAGCCTCCCTCTTCTTCCCCTCCCTGACGCGCGGATAGCGCCAGGCGGGGTCTTCGGGTCTCGGCTTGGCCCGCCAAGCCTTCGACCCTGCATCCCCCGCCTGACTCGCTCTCCGCGCCTCAGGGGCGTTGGCTGAAGGGTTCGTACTCTTAGGGTTCGGCCGTGAGCTCTCTGGTCCTCGCCTCGGCCTCGCCTCAGCGGCGCGCCATCCTCGAGCAGCTCGGGGTGTCGTTCTCGGTGGTGGCGCCCCACGTCGAGGAGCTGCGCGGCGGCCATCCTTCGGAGATGGTCGTGGAGAACGCC
>JBPCRE010000101.1:0-7891 GCA_050997195.1 Thermoleophilaceae bacterium | reverse complement strand
GGTGTCCAGACGCCCTGCCAAGGCGGTCTCGGCGGCCATCGCCGTCGCGCTCGCGCTCCTCGGCGCCTACCTGGTGCGCCCCGTCTTCCACGGGTTCGTCATGTCGTTCTACAAGAACCCGCTGGTGTGGCTGCCGCCGCTGCTCGTGCTCGTCGTATCCGGCGTGGTGGTGCTCGCGGGCTCGCGGACCGACCGTGCCGGGCGCGCGGCCGGGCGCCCCACCGACCCTCGCGACGATCCCACCCCCCTGCGCCCCCGGCGCCCCTCTCCTTACTCGATCGAGGAGCTCCGGCGCACCGGCCCGCCGCCGGTGCTCATCGGGGTGGCGGCCCTCACCGTGCTCCTCTTCCTCGTGGGCGCCTTCCTGAACACGCCGCTCACCGCCCGTGCCGTCTACACCAACACCAGCTACGAGGAGATCCCGGGCCTCCCCGCCGGCGGCACCGTGCGCCTCGTGCCCCGCGACGTTGCCGTGCAGAGCACGTCTAGCGGCTTCAACTCCCCCACCGAGCGCCTCAGCGACTTCCACATCGTGCGCACGCCACGCGGCCTCGAGTGGACGTCGCTTCGCACCCCCGACGGCACGGTGCGCACCTTCACCAAGAAGAGCCAGGGAATCGTCTCGCTCGACGCCCTCCAGACCGAGCGCAACTCTCGGCAGACCGACGCCCGGCTCGAGGTGGCCCCGGGCCTCCAGGTGACCGACAACCTGCGCTGGCGCATCCTCAAGGAGCACTTCCTGGTGGACCCGGTGGAGCCCACCGCCATCCTCGACGACCAGGGCCGCCCGCTCATCGTGGCCCCCTACCTCGAGTACAGGGGCATCCTCGTGCGCCGCCCGGTGCTCGGCGGGGTGTTCGTGGTCAACCCCGACGGGCGGATCGAGGACCTCTCTCCGGAGCAGGCGCGTGCCCGCCCGGAGATCGCCCGCTCCGGGCGCCTCTACCCCGAGCCGCTGGCGCGCATCGTGCATGACGCCTACGCCTACAAGCGCGGCATCGTCAACCGCCTCCTCTTCCACGAGGAGCAGACCCAGATCACCGACACCGAGAGCAACGAGCAGCCCTACCTGATCGACTTCGGCGCTCGGGGCGCGAAGTGGGTCACCGTGGCCGAGCCCTACGGGCGCGCCTTCGCGGCGAGCGCGATCTTCCTCACCGACGCGGTGACCGGGGCCACGCAGATCTGGCGCGTGCCCCGCAACCAGTCCCTGAGCGGCAACCGGCGCGCTATCCAGGCCGTTCGCTCGGCGTCGATCCCCGGCGTGGTGTTCGCCGGGGACGACGCCCGGGGCCCGAGCGCAGGGGGGCGCTTCCAGGTCGTCGAGCCGCGACCGGTGTTCACAGGCGGGCGGCTCGTGTACCTGCTGTCCATCGTGCCCGAGTCCGCCAACGCCGTGTCTAAGAGCGTGATCGTGGACGCCGCCTCGAACAAGGTGGTTCGGATCTTCGACTCGGACCTCGATCCGGACGCCGATCGCCAGACCGTGGCCTTCCTGGCCACCGGCAAGGCCCCGGCGGACAGCGGCGTGCCGGCCGGTAGCGACGCGGGGGCGCCGGGGGCGACAGCCTCCTCACCCTCGGCGGGGGGCGCCTCGCCGGCGCCGGGTGGAGGGTCTCCGTCGGGGGCGCGGGGTTCGCCGCCGGCGGGCACGAGCGCCGAGCGTCGGATCGACCGGCTCATCGAGCGCCAGCGTCAGGTCCTCCGCGACACCGAGGCGCTGCGCGAGTCGCTGCGCGAGAGCCGGTAGGGGGCCTTCGGTGGCCGAGATGGGCTTTCCCGCGCTGGCCGAAGACCCGGAGGTCGAGCTCGACGAGCTCGCCCTCGCGCTCGCGGCCGAGTTTCGCCCGGTTGACCCCGACGGCGCACGCGCGCGGCTCGAGGAGCTCGGCGGGGAGCTCGCGGCGCTCGGTGGGGAGCTCGACGCCGCCGGTGCCCGATTCCCCAGCGCCGAGGTGGCGGCCTGCGTGGCCGTTCTCGGCGAGCGCCACGGCTTCCGGGGCGACGCCAAGGACTACGACCACCCCGACAACTCGATGCTCGACGTGGTGCTCGAGCGCCGGCGGGGCCTGCCCATCCTGCTCTCGGTGGTCTACGTGGAGGTGGCCCGGCGCGCCGGCGTGCCGCTCGCCTGCGTGGGCCTTCCCGGCCACTTCGTGGTGGGCCACTTCGGGGCCGCGCCGCCCCCGCTGCTCGACCCCTTCAACGGCGGCGCCCCGGTGGTCGCCGAGGTGCCGCCGGCGCTCGTTCGCCCCTGGAGCGCACACGAGACGGCGCTGCGGATGCTCAACAACCTCGTGAGCTCCTTCGCGCGGCGGGCGCGCCTCGATGAGGCCATTCGCGCCGCGCGCCTTCGCCTCGCCCTTCCCGTGCCGGACGAGGAGCGCCGGCGGATGGGCACCGAGCTGCTCGCCCTCGAGGCGCGGCTGAACTGAGGGGGTGTGCGGGTGGGAGAGAACCCGCCGGCCCCCGCCGCCGTTGCCCCGTTCTCGTTACTTGATCTGCGCCTTGTGCCGGCGGATCACCTGGTAGGTGGGCCGCGCGCTGCCGTTGCTTCGCACGATGCCCGCGTCGAAGCGGTTGTCCGTACCGCCCTGCCAGTGATAGATGTAGAGGCGCTTGATGCGGTGGCGGTAGTCGCGGCTGATCTTGAACATGAACTCCGTGGCCTTCGCGGCACGCTTCTCGTTGGACGGGAAGGTCTTGCGGCCCGACTTGGTCTCGAAGGCCACGAGCCCGCCGCTCTCGGTGATCCACACGTCGCCCTTCACGGTGCGAAGCAGCGTCTTCGTGCCCTTAGACGTGAAGCGGTTCACGTCGGAGTAGTTGTGGAGGCCCCACAGCCGCGGCTTGCCGTTCGCGTAGAGCAGGAACGACTTCAGGTAGCGCGTCATGTTCGAGGAGTCGAGGAGGTCGAGGGCCACCACCGTGCAGGTGCGGCACTCGGCCTTGACCACGTTGTAGTACTGCGCCGCCGCCTTCGGGTTGCGCGCGGTGGGCTGGGACTGGTGATTGGCCTCGTTCCACGGCTGGTAGTTCTTCACCCACGGGTACTTCTCGCGGAAGGCGCGGAAGGCCGTTCGGTACTCCGTGACGCTCGGGAGCTTGCAGGGCTGGGTCGGGCAGTTGCTCCCGCGGGCGGTGTTGAAGGCGATGAGCGGCTCGACGCCCGCGGCCTGCGCGGCCTTCATCCAGGTGTCCACCACCTCCGGCTCGGTGAAGATCGAGTTCCAGGCCGGGCCGTAACGGCTGCGCTTCACGCCCAGGCTGCGGAAGAGCGGGGCGGCGAACATGGTCGGGCTCTGGTCGGCGATGCCGACAGTGGTGAGGGGGGCGTTCTTGGGAGCGGTGCTCGGCTCGCCTCCGCGCGCGGGCTGCTTGGCGCCTGACTTGGGCCGGGCCGCGGCGGGCCTGCGCTTCGGCAGCGGCTTGCCGGGGTCCTTGACCGTGACCTCGACCGACGCGGCCGACCCGGCGTTCGAGTTGCCCACCGAGTCCTCCATCACGACCGAGAAGCGGTGGGAGCCGGGGGGAAGCGGCTTGCCGCGGATCTCCCCGCTGAAGCGAACCTTCGTGAGACCGGCGTCCTCGACCTTGTAGGTCCGGCTGCCCTTGCGAGCACCCTCGACGCGCAGGACGGCGTCGCCGGGCTCGGAGGCCTCGAAGCTCACCGTGGTGCCGGTGCCCCGGCAGCGCGAGCCGCGCGCCGCGCAGAACGTCGAGGGGCTCACCGACAGACGGGTGACCTCGGGGGCCTGGTTGTCACCCGGTCCGGCGGCCACGGTGACCGAGGACTCGCCCGGGTTGCCGTTGCCCGCGCGGTCGCGCACGGCGCCCGCGCCGGTGAAGCGCACGTTGCCGGCCTCGCCGGCTCGCCAGCCCGAGGAGGTGAGCACCACCTCACGGCCGCTCACCTTCACGCCCGAGATCCGCCGGCGCTCGTTGGCCATCACGAGGTCGAAGTCCTCTGCCGCGACCGAGCCGGCGTCGAGGTCCTCACTGGCCGTGACCCGCACCTCGGTGAGCGAGAGGGCCCGCGCCGAGGAGATCGTGGGGCCGGTGGTGTCCTGCTGGGAGAGGGCCACGGGGGCGAGCGCGAGGAGCGCCAGGACCGCGGAGAGGCGGGCGAGATGGCGCGTCAAGGTGTTCCTCCGTGGATGAGTCGGGCTGAGGGCATGGGTTCGGGCGCGAGCGGTGCGGGGCGTTGGTGCGGCGCCGGCTCGACGGCCGGGGAGGGTAGCCGCGTTTGCCGGTGGTGCCGGGAGCCGGCGGTGGCCTCGCGTCGTGAACCCGAGCGAGCGGGTCAGGTTTCGGGCGAAGCCGGCTCGTCCCTGAACAGCGCTCGCTCGACCAGGTGAGCCAGCGCGGCCTCGACCGCCTCAAGGCCGTCGAGCCGTGCCTCGGTGAGGCGCCAGAAGAGCGAGCTGAGGATCCAGGCGGTGGTGTCGGGGTCCACGTCGGAGCGGGCGTCCGGTGACCGCAGGAGCAGCCGCAGGAGGCCGGCCATGCGCTCGGCGCTCCACTCGTCGACCCGGGCGTCGAGCCGCGCGAGCTCAGGGTCGCCGGCGCTCGCCTCCCGCCAGGCGCGGTACGCACCTGCGTACGCGCGGTCGACCCGAAGCGCGACGTGCACGAGACCGGCCGCCACCGCCCGCTCGGCCCCGGCGGGCACCTCCACCACGGCGAGGGCATCCATCTCCCCGAGCAGGCGATCCATGAGCACGAGGAGCACCTGGCGCTTGGAGCGAAAGTGCATGTAGAAGCCGCCCGTCGCCACCCCCGCGCGGCGGGCGATCTCCTCGAGGGTGGCGGCGTCGAACCCGCGCTCCTCGAACACCTCGAGCGCCGCCGCCTGAAGGGCGTCTCGCTTGCGCCGGCTGCGCTCCTGCTGCGGCGGGGGCGGCAGGTCCTCCTCGGCGAGGAGGTCGGGACGCGCCGGCGCCTCTGAGGCCCCGGTCGAGCTCAGGCGGCCGCCGTCATGGGACGAGCGACGAAGTCGGTCACGAGGCGAGCCAGCGCCTCGGGCCGATCCCCGGGCACGAACGCACGCGAGCCGCTGACGTGCTCGAGCCGCGCGTCGGGGAAGGCGGCGACGAGGCGGCCGGCCAGCGATCGGGGAAAGAACCGGTCGTTCTGGCCCCAGACCACGAGGACCGGGCGCCGGAAGGCCGGGAAGCTCCGTGCCGCCTCGAGCGTGTGACGGTTAGAGATGCCGCGGAGGAACTTCGTGAGGTCGCGACGCACGGCGGCGTCCTCGATCACGGGATCGAAGAACGAGGCGAGCACCTCCGGCTCGGGCTCGTGCCGGGCCACGGTGGCGAGGAAGGCGCGACGAATGGGGCCCGCCTTCAGCAGCGCGGCGAGCGCCCGGACCGTGCCCGGCACCCGCGCCGCCCACTGGATGGGGCGCCCGACCTTCGGTAGGAAGTCCTCGAAGGCGTCGCAGTTGGTGAGCACGAGCCGCTCGATCCGCTCGGGGTGGTTGGCCACCACGACCTGGCAGAGTGCGCCGCCGGTGTCGTTGCCCACGAGCGTGACCTCGCTCAGGTCGAGGGCGGCCATGAAGTCGGCGAGCAGCCGCGCCACCCCGGGCGGGGTCAGGTCGGCGTCGGGCCGGAGCGCGGGGCGGTGGGCGCCGAGCGGGAGATCGGGCACGATGCAGCGCGCGTCCGAGCCGAGGGCGGGCACCACCCGGCGCCACAGATCGCCGTTCACGAACACACCGTGCACGAAGAGGAGCGTTGGGCCGCTTCCGGCCCGCTCCCTATAGCGAACGGTGCCCTGCTCGAGCTCTACCTGCTTGAGCTCCCCGAGTGCCTGGAATATTGACATGCGACTACCTCCTGAAGTTGAGTTCAGCTTCAGGTTACCACGGGATCGGCTCCCGTGAGCGGAAGAACCCGCCGGTGGGCCCGTCGTCGGGCAGGGTGGCCAGCCACACCGGCGTGTCGGCACCCTCCTCCACCGAGCTGCGGGCGTCCGATCCGCCCATGTCGGTGCGGACCCAGCCCGGGCAGGCAGAGTTCACCTTGATGCCCTCGTCGGCCAGCTCGGAGGCGAGGATGCGGGTGAGCGCGTTCAGGCCCGTCTTCGACACGCGGTAGGCGGGGGCGCCGCCGTTCATGTCCGATAGCTGTCCCATCCCGCTCGACACGTTGACGATGCGCCCCGAGGCCTCGCCACGCATGAGCGGGATGATCGCCTCGGAGAGCCGCCAGGCGCCGAAGAGGTTGGTCTCGAGCGTGCGCCTCACCTCATCGAGATCGGCCTCGGTTCCGGAGGCGGAGGTGTCCCCGATCACGCCGGCGTTGTTCACGAGCGCGCCCACGCGCCCGCCGCGCTCCCCCACCGCGCGGGCGAAGGCCTCGACGCTCGCCTGGTCGGCCACGTCGAGGGGGTGGGCCTCCACGTCGAGGCCCTCCCCCGCGAGGCTCTCGGCGGCCTCGCGGCCCTTCGCCTCGTCGCGCGCGCCCATCATCACGCGGTAGCCCTCGCGAGCGAGCTGGCGCGATATCTCGAGGCCGATGCCCCGGTTCGCGCCGCTCACCACGGCCAGCCGTCGCTCTGCGTTCATGCGCTCTTCCTCCTGGTCAGTGATGGCGGTGGTGGCCGTGCCCCGGGGCGTCGCGCCGGGTCATGGCCGGGGTGAAGCGCTCCCCGGCTCGTCGCGCGGGATTGGCGGTGAACGAGGAGAGGACGCGCTCGGCGTGCGCCGCGCCGCACGAGGGGCACTCGGGCGCGGGCGCCTCGCTGCCCACCAGCTCGCTGAAAGGGATGGAGCACGACCGACAGCGAAACTCGTACAGGGGCACCACGGGCAGTATGGCCCAACCGGGTTCGCCGACTCGCAGGTCGTCGAGACGGGCGATCAGCTCGAAGCGGAGCTCAAGACCGCTCTTCACGACGCCGATGAGCTCTTGGTGCTGCTGACACCGGCCGCTCTAGAACGCCCTTACGTCTGGATCGAGATCGGCGCAGCCTGGAGCCAAGGAAAGCGCATCATCGGGATCCTGCACGGCATGACGACGAGCGAGCTCGCCGGCCGAGACGGCACGCCCGCCTTCCTGACGGGCATCGTCCTCCGCGACATCAACGAGCTCGAGGAGTACCTTGGAGAACTGCGGCAACGGCTTACTGATGGCTGACCGACGCATCTTTCTTTCTTACACGCGCGACGAGGTTCCCTTCGTCCGATCCGTGGCGGCCGAACTTCGCAAGCGGGGCGTCGACGCCGGGCTCAAGGCGAGCGAAATCGAGCCAGGGGATTTGTTCTCCGAACGGCTCTCTGAGTCGCTGCGATCCTCCTCGCTGCTGGTCGCCTTCATCGGAAGAGCTGTTGACTCGCCCTGGATGAACTTCGAGATCGGCGCGGCGATGGGACAATCCAAGACCGTCCTGCCGGTGTTCCTCAGCCAGCATGCGCGGCGGGCGGCACCTTCGGTTGTTGAAGGCTTTCAGGGGATCGACGCGTCGAACCTCAAACCCGAGGAGGTCGCTGACCAGATCGCTGAGGTCATCGCCACGGCCGCGTAGCCGTTTGCGCGACCAATCGGTGAGTGCGAGCCCCGGCAAGTCATTCAGGACCTCGGGCGTCATGCCCGTGCGCACGTTCTGAATCGCCGAAGTCAGTTCTAGCCCGGGCGGAGTCAAGAGGGCCGAACTGGCCCTCGGTGGGCTCCGCTCAGCAGAACCACGGCTCGGTGGGCAGTGGCCTCCCCTCGGTCGATCCCATGGGGATGGCCTCCGGCTCCGGGGCGCCCGCCACGCCGGTCGCCTCGCGCACTGCCGCGCGGATGCGCGCGAACGTCAGGCCCGTCGCCTCCTGCGCGGCGGCGCTCTGCTCGACCAGCGCGCTGAGGCGGCCCTGCAGCCGGTCGGCCGCCGGGTCCGC
>JBPCRE010000044.1:0-2687 GCA_050997195.1 Thermoleophilaceae bacterium | reverse complement strand
TCACCTACGCGCTCGACGGCGGCATGCAGCGCATCGCCGACAAGGTGTTCCTGCTCACCCCGCGCAACGTCGAGGTCTCGGCCGAGGAGCGCGCCCGGCTGATCGAGAAGGGGTTCTTCAACCAGTCCTAGGTGCGAGGGTCTCGGGGTCCAGCGACCTGGGAGCTGAGACCCGAGTGCCGCTCGGCCCCGCTGTGACCGCGAGGGGGCACTCGGCCGTATGCTCACGGCGCTATGCGGATCGGGGTCATCGGGGCGGGCAACATGGCGGCGGCGCTCGTGCGGGGCTGGGACGAGCCGGTGCTGGTGTTCGACCCGCGGAGCGAGCACGCCAGGGCGCTTGCCGCGGAGGTGGGCGGGGACGCCCTCGCATCCGGTGCCGAAGTGGCCGACCAGGCCGATCTCGTGGTGCTCTGCCACAAGCCGGCCCAACTGTGCGAGGTTGCCGAGGAGCTCCGGCAGGGTGCTCGTTGCGTGGTCTCGATCCTCGGCGGAACGCCGGTGGCCGAGGTGGAGGCCGCCTATCCCGAGCGCCCGGTGTATCGCTTCATGCCGAACGTGGGCGCCGAGGTGCGCCGCGGAGTCTTCTGTTACGCCCCCGGAACCCGAGCCGGCGAGGGGCCCGAGGATGAGGTGCTCGAGCTCTTCGGCCGCCTCGGGCGGGTGATCGCGGTGCCGGAGTCGAGCCTCGAGGCCGCCACGGCGCTCATGGGCTGCGGGCCGGCCTTCTTCTCGCTCGTGGCCGAAGGCCTCGTGGACGCCGGCGTGGGCCACGGCCTGGGGCCCGAGGAGGCCGCCCTCATGGTCGTCGAGACCATGGCCGGCACCGCGGCGCTTCTCGCCGAGCGCGAGGCCGTCCACGACACCAAGGCGCTGCGCGCTCGCGTGACCTCGCCGGGGGGCTCGACGGCCCGCGGCCTCGCGGCGCTCGAGCGCGGCGGCGTGCGCGCCTCGCTCCAGGACGCGGTGGACGCCGTGGTGTGGGGAGGGCCCCGATGAGAGAGCTGCCGCCCGTCGCCGACTTCGTCAACACGCTGGTCTACGTCTACCTGATCCTCATCTTCGCCCGGATCGTCATGTCGTACTTCACGCGCATCCCGTATAACCGCATCCTCGACAAGGTGCTCGGCTTCGTGCGCGACGTGACCGACCCCTACCTCAACCTCTTCCGCCGCTTCATCCCGCCGGTGCGGGCAGGGCCCGCCGCCATCGACCTGAGTCCCATCGTGGCCACGTTCGTGCTCCTGATCGTCGGGCGGATCGTGGTCTCGCTCATCCCGGTGTAGCGGGCGATGGCCGTCCACCGCGGCGCGCGGACCTCCGCCGGAGCGGTCGAGGCGTGGACCAGGGCCGGCGCGACCCTCGCCACCGTTCTCGTCCTCGACCAGGCGCTCAAGCAGCTCGCGGTCGCGTCGCTCGAGCGCGGGGTCTCGGAGAACGTCTTCTTCGGCATCGACCTGAACCTGGTGCGAAACACCGGGGTGGCGTTCGGGGCCTTCGCGAACACCGGCGCCCTCGTGATGGTCCTCACCGCCGTCGCGCTCGTGGTGCTCATCGGCTACTTCGCCCGACACCCCACACGGCGCGGCCTGTGGCTTCCGGTGGGGATGCTGCTCGGCGGCGCGCTCGGCAACCTGGCCGAACGCGTGCGCGAGGGCTCGGTGATCGACTTCATCGATCCGGTGCTCTGGCCGGCCTTCAACCTGGGCGACGCGTGCATCGTGCTCGGGGTGCTCGGCCTGCTCTACGTGGTCGAGGGAGACGACGAGGGGAAGGGAGGCGGGTGAGGCTCCGGTGCCGCGCGAGCGGGGGCGCGGGGGCGTGAGCGCCGAGACCGAGCTCGAGTGGGTCGCCGCCCCCGAGGAGGCGGGTACCCGCCTCGACGTGGCGCTCGGCGCCCGCCCCGAGGTGGGCTCGCGCGCGGCGGCGCAGCGGCTGATCGACGCGGGGCGGGTGCGGGTGGACGGGGCCGGGCGCCAGAAGCGCCATGCCCTGGCGGTGGGGGAGCGAGTGCAGGCCACGATCGACGACGGCGTGGAAGCTCCGAGCGACGCCGAGATGGACGCCGCGGCCGGAGTGCACTACGCCGTGGCCTACGAGGACGAGCACCTGATCGTGGTGGACAAGCCCGCCGGCGTGGTGGTCCATCCCGCGCCCGGCCACCCGACCGGCACGCTCGTCCAGGCGCTGGCGGGCCGCGCCGCGGGCGGCGACGAGCCCTGGCGGCCCGGCATCGTGCACCGCCTCGACCGCGACACCTCGGGGCTGCTGGTCGTGGCGAAGTCCGACTCCGTTCTCCGGGCCCTCCAGGCCGCCCTGCGCGCCCGAGAGGTGAGCCGCGAGTACCTGGCCCTCGTGGCCGGCCGCCCCGCCTCGGCCACCGGCACCATCGAGGCTCCCCTCGGGCGCGACCGCAGCGAGCGCACGCTCGTCTCCGTCCGCACCGACCGTCCGAAGGAGGCCCGGACCCACTTCACGGTGGAGGAGACGCTCGCCCGCACCACCCTCCTGCGCGTGACCCTCGACACCGGGCGCACGCACCAGATCCGCGCCCATCTCTCGGCCATCGGGCTGCCGGTGTGCGGGGACCGCCAGTACGGCGGGGCGGCGTGCGGGGCCGAGCTGGGGCTCGACCGGCAGTTCCTCCACGCGGCGCGGCTCGTCTTCCCTCATCCGGTGGGTGGGGAG
>JBPCRE010000229.1:0-2844 GCA_050997195.1 Thermoleophilaceae bacterium | reverse complement strand
CCCGGCGCAGGCGGCCGGCGTGCGGCTGCAGAGCGTCGGGAGCTTCAAGTCCCCGGTCTTCGTAACCGCTCCGGCCGGAGACGCTCGGCGCCTGTTCGTGGTCGAGCGCGAGGGCCGCATCCGCATCAGGCGGGCGGGCCGGACGCTTCGGCGCCCGTTCCCGTGTCGGGCCTGACCAATACCGAGGGAGAGCGAGGTCTGCAGTCCATGGCCTTCGCGCCCGACTACGCGCGGTCGGGGCTCCTCTACCTCTACCTCACCGACAACGGGGGCGACATCGTGATCCTCGAGTACCGCCGCGCCCGCGGGAACCCCGACCGCGCCGATCCGCGGTCGAAGCGGCTGGTCATCCGCCAGGAGCACAGCGCAAACTCCAACCACAACGGCGGTCAGGTGGCCTTCGGGCCCGACCGGCTGCTCTACGCGGCCTTCGGGGACGGCGGCGGGAGCGGCGACCCCCTCGGTGCCGGACAGCGGCTGAGCACCCTGCTCGGCAAGATGATCAGGGTCGACCCGCGCCGCTCGGGCCGTCGCGGCTACCGGGTCCCGCGCGACAACCCGTTCGTGGGCCGGCGCGGCGCGCGCCCGGAGATCTTCGCCTACGGCCTCCGCAACCCTTATCGTTTCTCCTTCGACCGCCGGGGCGGCGACCTCGCCATCGCCGACGTGGGGCAGAGCAACATCGAGGAGGTCGACCTCGTCCCCCGGGGCCGGCCCACCGGCCCGAACTTCGGCTGGAGCGTGTTCGAGGGCACCCGGCGGCTGAAGGCGGGCGACGCCCCTGGTCACGTCGAGCCCGTCCTCGAGCGGCCCCACGAGGACGGGGTCTGCTCGATCACCGGCGGCTACGTGGTCCGCGACCGCACTCTCCCGGCCCTCGCCGGCCGCTACGTGTACGGAGACTTCTGCTCCCCCGAGCTCCGCTCCGCCCGGCTGGGCAGTCCCCGGGCGGCCGTCGATCGACCGCTCGGCCTCCGCGTGCCCCAGGTGACCGGCTTCGGGGAGGACGGGCTCGGGCGGGTCTACGTGGTGTCGCTGAAGGGGCCCGTGTACCGGCTCGCGCCATAGAGAGGTTCAAGGACGCCCACTAGCATCCTCGCCGTGCGCGCACTGGTGACCGGAGCCACGGGGTTCATCGGCGGCCGGCTCACACAGGCCCTGGAGGAGTCGGGAGCCGAAGTGCGCTGCCTGGTGCGCGACCGCTCGAAGGCCGACCACCTCGCCGAGCGTGGCTACGAGATCCACGAGGGCAACGTGGACGATCCCGAGAGCCTGCGAGGGGCCGGACGCGACACCGACATCGCCTACTACCTCATCCACGGCATGGGCCGCGGGGGCGACGGCGACTTCGAGGAGCGCGAGCGTGCCGCCGCGCGCGCCTTCGCGCACATGGCGCGCGAGGAGGGCGTTGGCCGCGTTGCCTACCTCGGCGGTCTCGGCACCCAGCCCGGATCGAGGCACCTGCGCTCGCGCCACGAGACGTCGCAGGTGCTCGCCTCCGAGGGCCCGCCGCTGACCTACTTCCGAGCTGCCATGGTGGTCGGCGCGCAGAGCGAGTCCTTCAAGGTCCTTCGCCACCTCGTCGAACGGCTGCCGGTGATGATCGCCCCGGCCTGGCTGGCCACGAAGACCCAGCCCATCGGCATCGACGACGTGCTCGCCTACATGGTGGAGGCGCCCGAGATCCCCGCCTCCGAGGGCCGAGAGGTCCAGATCGGCGGCCCCGACGTGCTCACCTACGGCGCCATGCTCGACGCCATGGCCAAGGCCCTCGGCCGCCGCCCGCGGCCGAAGCTCCCGGTGCCGTTCCTCTCGCCGCAGCTCTCCTCGCTGTGGATCAGCCTCGTGGCCCCGGTCGACGCCGGGGTGGCCCGCCCGCTGGTGGAGAGCCTCTCTACCGAGACCACCGTGACCGACGGCTCGGGAGCGGCGCTCTTCGGCGTCGAGCCGCGCCCCCTGGCCGACATGCTGCGCGCCGCCCTCGACGACGAGCGCCACGAGTCCACGGTGGCGTAGATCGCCCGTCTCAAGCCTCTCTACGAGGCCACCGCCTTGTAGTAGCGAACGGCGAGGCCGGTGAGCAGCGTCTCGAAGCACTCCTCCACCGTCAGGTCGTTGGCGTCGGCGTAGCCGCGAAGCCCCTGGTCCTCGATGGCCTCGCTCCAGGCGATCACCTCGTCCACGAGCTCGGGGTGCTGGTCGGAGAAGAAGGCCCCCATCGAGTAGAGGTCGGTGTCCATGAGGGACTCGAGGAGCTCCTCCTCGAGCACCACTCCTCCGGCCTCCGGTCGATCCGCCTCCACGTCGGCCACGGCGCTGGAGGTTACCGGCCGGGACCTCCGGCCCTGTCCTCTACCGTGGCCCTCGTGGCCTCCCGCGACGACGTGATCGCCTTCCTCGACGAGCTCCTCGACGCGCCCGGATGGCCGGACTTCGGGCCGAACGGCCTGCAGGTGCCGGGCGCGCCCGAGGTCGAGCGGGTGGTGACCGGGGTATCCGCCCACCTCGAGCTCTTCGAGCGCGCGGTCAGCGGGCGGGCGCAGCTCGTGCTCTGCCACCACGGGATCTTCTGGGACAAGCAGCCGCGGGCGCTCGACTCCCAGGCCAAGCACCGCCTCGAGGCACTCTTCCGCGTCGAGCTCTCCCTGGCCGCCGACCACCGCCCCCGCGACGCGCACCCCGATGTGGGCAACAACGCGCCCATCTGCGCCGCGCTCGGCCTTGAGCGGGCGGAGCCCTTCGCCGAGCACGGCGGCCGCCTGGTGGGTGGGGTGGGGCGAAGCGCCGAGGGCGTCGAGATCGGGGAGTTCCTCGATCGCTGCCGGCGCGCCTTCGGCCAGGAGC
>JBPCRE010000219.1:0-25008 GCA_050997195.1 Thermoleophilaceae bacterium | reverse complement strand
GAGAAGAGAGGGGTGGGGGTGTGGGGGGGCCGGGGGAGACGCAGGGGCCGCACACTCTTGCCGCGGCCCCGGCGACGTCCCCTCCCGCCACCGCGCAGGCGGCCACCGCGTCGGGCCCGGCCCGGTTGGTGCCGGCGGAGGCCACGTGCCCGTCGCGCACCACGGTCACGAGCACCGACACGTCGTCGATCGAGGTGGCCTGGGTCGGGCGCGAGCGGGCGAAGCGCAGCGTCAGGGAGCGCTCGGCCGAGGCGGTGGCCTGCGCGCCGTCGACCTCCGAGGGCACCGCCTCGAGCGCCCGCTCGGCGACCTCGAGGAGGGTCGGCATCATCTAGGCCACGCCGACCTGCACGTCGCGGAAGCGCGCCGGCGAGGTGCCGTGGGAAACCCGCATGGCCTGTCCCGGCTCGCCCTTGCCGCAGTTGATCACGCCGCGGAGGCGCCAGTCCGAGCGCGAGCACACCGCGTCGAGGCCGGCCCAGAACTCGGGTGTGGTTCCCGCGTAGCTCGGGTTGCGGAGCAGGCGCGCCCGCCGACCGCCCCGGATCTCGTAGGCCAGCTCGGTGGCGAACTGGAAGTGCAGCCGCCGCGAGTCGATCGACCACGAGCGGTTGGTCTCCATGAGCACGCCGTGGTCGGTGTCGGCGATGAGGTCCTCGAGCGATCCCGCCTCCCCGGGCTCGAGGTGCACGTTGGTCATCCGCACCAGCGGTTGGCGGGCGAAGCCGGCGGCGCGCATGCAGCCCGCCGAGCGCTCGAGGCCCACCTCCGCGGCCGACTCTCGCGACGATAGAAAGCCCGTGAGCACGCCCTCGCGGACGATGGGGGTGGCACGGGCGGGTACCCCCTCGTCGTCCCACCCGAAGGAGCCGAGCCCGCCGGGCGTGGTGGCGTCGGCGGTTACGTTCATGAGGCCCGACCCGTAGCGACGCCGGCCGAGGTCGGTGGGGGAGATAAAGCTCGTGCCCGCGTATGAGGCCTCGGTGCCGAGGATGCGGTCGAGCTCCACGGCGTGGCCCACCGACTCGTGGAGCTGCAGAGCGAGCTGCTCGCCGTCGAGGATGAGCGTCGTCCGCTCGGCGGGGCAGACGGGCGCCGAGAGGAGCGCGAGCGCCTGCTCGGCCACCCGCGGGGCGTGACCCTCGAGGTCGAGCGCGGCGAAATGCCCGTAGCCGGCCTGGGCCACGTCGCCGCGAAAGGACGCGGGGTAGGAGCGCACCTGCGCCTCGCCGCCCTCCACGGCCTGAGCCACGATGCCTCCGCCGCACTCCGCGGTGGCCTGCTCGACGAGGGCACCCTCGCTCGAGGCGAAGACCTTCTCCTCACCAAAGGCCAGGAAGTGCGCGCTGGTGACCCTCAGGCGCGGATCTCCGCGCATGGCCTCCTCGGCGGCGGCGAGCACGGCGAGCTTCTCGCTCACCGGCACGGCGAAGGGGTCCTCGCCAGGGGCCACTCCGGCCGTATAGCGCCCGGAGGCGGGAGGCTCCGGAGCCATCCGCGCGCCGTTCGCCCTCCTCACCGGTTCGCCCTCGGCCACGGCGATCGCCCGCTCGAGCGCCTCCTCGGCCGCCGCCCTGTCCGAGCCCCGGGCGGCCGCGAAGCCCCACCCGCCGCCGAGCCGCACACGCACGCCGATGCCCTCCTCCTCGGAGCGGTGGGCGGCGTCCACGGAGCCGCCCCGCACCGAGAGCCGCTCGGCGCGCGAGCGCACGTGGCGCACGTCGGCGTAGTCCGCCCGCCGGGAGGCGGCGTCCATCAGGTCCTTGAGGATCTCGCGCATGAGGGCGCGGCAGGCTATCGCTCCGTCGGCGGCCCCTCGGCCCCTGCCGCGAGAGGGACGCCTGCTTCGGCCGCGCCTGAAGGCTGGGTGGATCCAGGTTCAGGACGCGGCGCCGGTGCGCGCGGTGGCCCGCGTGGCGGCGTCGCCCAGCTCGGCGCCGCCCACCCGATCGAGCGCCTCGAGCAGGGCGGCGTGGAAGCGTCGCGGCGTGCTCGCGGGCGCGAGATGGTCCGAGCGAAGCTCGACCGGGGACACGCCCACGCGACGGGCGAGATCGCGCTGGCGCGCCGGGGGAACGAGGAAGTCGACGCTGGTGAGCACCACCTCCGCGGGCACCTCGAGCCGCCCGATCCATCTGCGCGAGTCGAAGCGCCCGATCTCGCGACCGGCCTCGGCGATGTCCCAGGCCGCCCCGCGCCGAAGCTCGCCGACCACCCAGGCGGCCGTTCGCCGGTCGCCCTGGGCCAGCATCTGCACCCACGCCTCCCACGCCCACTGCGGAGCGATCCGCAGGTAGAGCTGCCACAGCCCCATGCCCGACCACACGGCGCGCATCACCACGCTCGTCTGGAACTCCGCCGCGGTGGCGCAGAACACGGCTCCGGCCAGGAGCTCGGGGTGATCGCGAGCGAGGAGCTGGGCGATGGCGCCCCCCATCGAGTAGCCCACGACGATGGTGGGGCCGGGCTCGAGATGGCGCAGCAGCGCTCCCGCATCGTCGGCGCAGTCGGTGAGGCGGAAGGGCTCCGCCTCGCGGAGGCCGCGCCCGTGTCCGCGGGCGTCGAGGGCGATGACCCGCCATCCGGCGTCCTCGAGCACCGACCACGTGGCGAACCAGTGCGGGTCGGAGGGCACCATCCAACCGTGGAGGAGGAGGATGGTGCCTCGGGTCGCCCCCCGGGGCGGTCCCGTGTCGCGGTAGAAGAGATCCCCCGAGCCGGGCACGCGCTCCACGTGTCCGGGTGGAGGCGAGGGCCGCGGACGCTCGAGCGTCGAACCCCCGCCGCCGAGGAAGGCGCGCAGGGGCCAGGCGCGGGTGGAAAGGCGACCGAGGGGCTCGGCCAACTCCATCACGGTGCCGAGAGGGTCCGGGATGCTCAGGGGCCGCCGTGCCACGGGCGGCATCCTCTCATGCGGCGAGGACCGCTCCGTCGCCGGCAGCGCGCTCGCTGCCTTCCGAGTGCGCCCGAGTGGACTCGAACCACCACGTCCCGTAAAGGACACAAGGCCCTCAACCTTGCGCGTCTACCAATTCCGCCACAGGCGCGTGCGGGCGGCGAAGTATAGAAGCGGCGCACCGGCGTCCCGAGCCGTGGGCATTCCGCCGGATCCTCCGCTAGGTTCCACGAACACATGTTCGTTTCAACGGCTCCGGCGATGCTCGGCCGGAGCAGGGAGAACGCCCCGTGAACCTCACCAAGCGCCAAGCGGAGATATTCGAGTTCATCAAGCGGTACTCGGCCAGCCACGGCTACCCGCCGACGGTGCGCGACATCGGGCGGGCCATCGGCCTCACCTCGTCCTCGACGGTGCACGCGCACCTCGCCAATCTGGAGAAGGTCGGGCTGCTGCGCCGCGATCCCACCAAGCCGCGGGCGATCGAGGTCATCGTCGACAAGGCCAAGAGGGCCGTCGCGGGGCCCGAACGCCTCCCGCTCGTCGGCCGGGTGGCTGCGGGGCAGCCGGTGCTCGCCGAGGAGCACATCGACGAGTGGGTCGAGGTGCCGGCCATCGCGGGCGGGGAGGAGGGGGAGTTCGTCCTGCGGGTCTCGGGGGAGTCGATGCGCGACGCGGGCATCCTCGAGGGCGACTACGTCGTCGTGCACCGCCAGGACAGCGCGCAGAATGGCGAGATCGTCGTGGCCCTCCTCGAGGACGAGGCCACGGTGAAGCGCTTCTTCCGCGAGCCCGACCACATTCGGCTGCAGCCGGAGAACCCCGCCATGGAGCCCATCCGCTCGCGCGACGTTCAGGTGCTCGGCCGCGTGGTGGGCGTGTGCCGGAGGGTCTCGTGAGCCGGCTGGCGCCGCCGCCGCGGCGCGGGGTCCTGGGGCAGATGCCGCTCGAGGCCCCGCGCGCCTCGGAGCCCGTTCGGCACCGACGCGGTCGCGCCGAGTGCCGTCCTGGCCCCGCGAGCACGCTGGGGGAGCGACTCTCCGGGGCTGTGGAGACTCTGCGCTCGGGCGGAGCGGCCGAGTGCGCGTTGTGCCAGGGGCCGATGACGTGGGGCGACCGCGTGGGGCGCTGCCGGGACTGCGGCTCGACGCTCTCCTGAGGAATCGACCCCGTTGCGCCGGGGCACGAGGCCGAGGACGGTTTGCGCTGGTCCTTCAGCCCACTCGCCCCTACGCTCCGTGGTGCTGGCCAAGCAGCCGCGGGAGGCCGGAGAGAAAACCGGCCTCTCGAGGAAAGTCCGGACACCGCAGGGCAGGGTGGTCGGGAACCCGACCCGGGGAAACCCGCGGGAAAGTGCCACAGAAAACACACCGCCCAAGCGACGGGCCCGATGGTCCACCCCCGGGGGGACCATCGAAGGGGTCCGCCGCCGGCAAGGGTGAAATGGTGCGGTAAGAGCGCACCGGCGGCGTGGCGACACGCCGGCCAGGCAAACCCCACCCGGTGCAAGGCCAAGCAGGGACGTTGACGCTGCCCGCCGAGTCCCAGGTCGGCCGCAGGGCCTCTGGCCCGCCCCGCGCCCTTCGAGGTGCCGGGGCAGATGGATGGTTGCTCACGACAGGATCCGGCTTACCGGCCAGCTACGGGGAGGGCTCCGCCTACGGGCGGGGCCCTTTCTATTCCCGAGAGGCCATTGACCCCCTATTAACCTCGACCCGCCGCCTGCCGTGCAGGCCCCCCGCGTCATCAGCCGCCGCCAACTCCTGGGCTCATCGGCGCTCGCCGCGGGCGCGCTGGCCTTCGGACCCTCCTTCTGAGAAGGGCGCCCTGGCCGCCGAGACCCTGAGGGTGGGACCCAGCCCGTACGGCGCACTCAACCCGCCGGACTGCAACGGCCTGATGCTGCCGGATGGCTTCACCTCGAGGGTCGTCGCCAGGAGTCGTGAGCTCGTCGAGGGAACGGCGTATCGGTGGCACGTCTTTCCCGACGGGCAGGCCACCTTCGCGACCGAGAACGGCGGATTCGTCCTCGTCTCGAACTCCGAGTCGCTGCCCCCGGACGGCGGCTCCTCGGCGATTCGCTTCGACACGGACGGCACCATCGTCGACGCCTACCGGATCCTCGCCGGCACGCAGCGCAACTGCGCCGGCGGGCCGACGCCCGAGGGCAAGTGGCTCTCCTGCGAGGAGGCGGAGAACAGCCTGGTGTGGGAGTGCACGCCCCTCACCGCGAGCCAGGGGTTCGCGCGACCCGCGATGGGCACCTTCAAGCACGAGGCCGTCCGTCGACCCGAACGGCAAGCGCCTGTACATGACCGAGGACGAGGAGGACGGCGCCTTCTACCGGTTCACTCCCACCAACTATCCCGATCTCACCGACGGGCTGCTCGAGGTCGCGATCGTGGACGGCGGGCGCGATGGTGGATCGGTCACGTGGGCGGCGGTGCCCAGCCCAGCGGCGGTCCCTCTTCCCTTCCCGAGCACGATTACGGTCGCCACCCCGACTCGCAGGCAGGTCCAGGGCACGACCACCTTCGACGGCGGCGAGGGCATCTGGTTCGATACCGGCGTCGTCTACTTCTCGACGAAGGGCGACAACAAGATCCGCACCTACGACACGGCGACCAAGACGCTTGCCGTTCTCTACGACAAGGAGGCCATTCCCGACGCGCCGCTCAGCGGCCTCGACAACATCACCGTCTCCCCGTCCGGCGACCTCTACGTGTGTGAGGACGGCGGCGACTTCGACATCGGGATCATCACCCCGGAGCAGGAGGTGGCGCGGTTCCTGAAGCTCACGGGGCCGGACACCACCGCCGGTGGCGTCCAGGACTCCGAGCTGGCCGGCGTCATCTTCGATCCCTCGGGCACGCGCATGTACTTCTCCTCCCAGCGCGGCCGCGGATTGGGGGACGCTCCCCTCGGGCGCACCTTCGAGGTGACCGGGCCGTTCCGCCTTGCCGGCGGCCGCACGGGGCCGCGCGGGGGGCCAGCATCTGCGCCCCACCACCGAGCGGAGGCACCGGCTCGGATGGCGGAGACGGCTCGTCGGGCGGCGACGGCTCGTCGGGCGGCGACGGTGGCTCCTCCGGCAGCGGCAACGGAGGCTCGCCGGACACGGGTACGAGCCCCGTGGGCTTCCCCTTCCTGGAGCGCGACGTCCGGCCGCCCGGGCTCAGTGCCCGCGCCGCTCGCTCGATCCTCCTCTCGACGTTTCTGCGGGGAGGCCTCCGAGTTCGCGTGCGGGTCGACGAGCCGGGCACCGTGGTCGTCGCCCTCCGGACCAACGAGCTCCTGCGGACGGCCGGGCCTCGGGGATCCGCGCCGAACCCGCGCTCGGTCACGCTCGCTCTGGGCAGGGCGACCTTCACCTCGCCCGGAGAGAAGGTGCTCACTCTGAGGCTGCTCAGCTCGGCCCGGCGACGCATGCGCGGGCGCCGCTCGGTGGGCGCGCGGCTCACCGTGCAGGCCAGGGACTCGTTCGGAAACGTGAAGATCGCCACCCGCGCAGTGCGTATCCGCTCCTAAGCGCTCCACCACCGCGCCGGAGGCGTGGGCCACAATGCCGACGCATGGCCACCGCGTTCGACCCCCACGTGGCCCGCGCCTTCATCGAGCGCTTCGGTCCGGAGGCCCTGGAGCAGGTGGCCGACGAGGTAGCCGTCGAGGAGCCGCTCGAGATAAGGGTGGACGGCGCGGCGCTCGCCGTGACCATGCGCACGCCGGGCGAGGATGAGGAGCTGGCCGCGGGCTTTCTCGCCGGCGAGGGGCTCATCGGAGGCCCTGACGAGGTGGCCTCCGCGGGCCTCACCGCGGCCTTCGCGGCCAACGTGGTCGAGGTTCGCACCCGAGCCGGGCTGCGTCGCGATCCGGCCGCTGAAGAGCGCCGGTTCTACCTGACCTCCTCCTGCGGCGTGTGCGGGAAGGGGGCGCTCGAGTTCGTGCGTCAGGAGGCACCGGAGTCACGGGCCACCCCCGGGGTGCTCGCGCCGGAGACAGTGCTCGCCGCGCCGCCCCGGGCCCGGGCCGAGCAGGTGGCCTTCGCCCGCACCGGGGGGCTCCACGCCACCGCGCTCTTCGAATCCGGGGGCGAGCTCCTGGTCGTTCGGGAGGACGTGGGCCGCCACAACGCGATGGACAAGGCTCTCGGAGCCATGCTCCTCGCCGGGCGCTATCCGCTCCCCGGTGTGTTCGCGTGCCTGAGCGGACGCGCCTCCTTCGAGCTCGTGCAGAAGGCGAGCCTCGCCGGGCTCGCCGGGCTCGTGGCCGTGGGAGCGCCCTCGTCGCTCGCCGTCGATCTGGCCCGTGAGCGGGGATTACTGCTCTGCGGCTTCGTCCGCGACGCCTCTTTCAACGTCTACTCCGGCGCCGAACGTTTGGCCACGTGAGCCCCTCCTTCCTTGAAGCCGCCTGACGCGGCGCTACGCTGGCCTACCACCTTGTCCGCCCCCACTGACACTCAGACCCCCGTGGCCGCCGTCGAGCCTCTCCTGCGCCAGGCGGAGGAGACGGGCGTGCTCGCCTACGCTGCGGTCACCAGCGCGGTCGAGGAGCTCGAGCTCGACGAGGGGGCCGCCGAGGCCATCCACGCCGAGGCCGAGCGCCGCGGCATCGAGCTCTCGGAGGAGGCGCCGCCCAAGGAGGCCGCGGCGCCGATCGCCGCCAGCGAGGGTCCGAGCGACTCGCTGCAGCTCTTTCTCCGAGACATCGCTCAGCGCCCCCTGCTCACCGCTCCCGAGGAGGTGTTCCTGGCCAAGCGCATCGAGCGTGGGGACCAGACGGCCAAGGAGCGCATGATCGAGTCGAACCTTCGGCTCGTGGTGGCGAACGCCAAGCGCTACCGCGGGCTCGGACTTCCCTTCCTCGACCTCATCCAGGAGGGGATCCTGGGACTGATCCGCGCGGTCGAGAAGTTCGACTACCGTCGCGGCTTCAAGTTCTCGACCTACGCCACCTGGTGGATACGCCAGTCGATGCAGCGGGGTCTTCAGCACCACTCGCGCACCATCCGCCTTCCCGTGCACATCGGTCAGGAGCTCACCAAGCTGCGCTCGGTGGAGCGATCGCTTGCGTCCGAGCTCGGACGGGACCCCACGCCGGCGGAGATCGCCTCGCGCCTCGGAGTGGATCTCGAGCAGCTCGAGGAGCTGCGCTCGGCCGAGCGGGTGCCCGTGTCCCTCGAGACGCCGGTGGGCGCTGACGGCGACGCCGAGCTCGGCTCCCTGCTGCCCGCCGACGGGCCGGGGCCGGTGGAGCAGGTCGAGATAGAGCTCGAGGAGCAGTCGATCTACCGTGCGCTCGAGCGCCTCGACGACTCCGCGCGCCAGGTCATCGAGCTTCGCTTCGGTCTTCGTGGCGGGGAGCCGCTGCCGCTCAGGGAGGTGGCCAAGCACACCGGCCTCTCGGCGGAGGGCGTCCGCAAGCTCGAGCGGCGCGCGCTGCGCAAGCTGGCCGAGGAGCGCGAGCTCCAGGCCCTCCCCGCCTGATCCTGGATCCGGCCTCTCTCGACGAGTCGGAGTCAAAGAACGGGCGCACTCGCGCCTCCGCGCTCCAATACGATGCGGCGCCCGTGAGCACCGCCATCCTCATCACCCCGTTCGTGGTCATCGGCATCGCCGTGCTCGCCGTGGCCTTCGGCGGCGGCGCGCGGCGCCCCCGGCGGGGCCCGAGCCGTCCGAGCGGAGTCATGAGCGGAGGTTTGGGGGTGCTGCTGCCCGTGGTGTTCATCGGCTTCGGGCTCGCCGTTCCGGCCGCGGTGATCGCGGGACGCTCCGGGTCCGTTGGCTCGTCCGGAGCGCTGGCCGACGAGGAGCTCACGCCGGAGCTGCGCCAGGGCCAGCAGCTCTTCGGCCAGAACTGTGCCTCCTGCCACTCTCTGCGGGCCAGCAACGCCCGCGGCGCCACCGGCCCGGTGCTCGACGGGCTCGGCCGGCTCAGCGAGCAGCGCGTGCTCGCCGCCATCGCCAACGGCGGCTCCGGGGATCTGAGGATGCCCGCCGGGCTGCTCGAGGGCGAGGACGCCGAGCTGGTGGCCGCCTACGTAGCCCGCGTCGCCGGCCGCTGACCGCTGGCCTACCCGGCTTCTCCGGCCTCTCGAGGCCCCTTCGACCGACCCGCGCGGGCTTCGCGCAAACTGCGGAGAAGAGCGTCCATATCGGCGGTCAATCCGTCCGATGCCCCTGCTAGGTTTCGCGCCCACAACGCCGAGGCCCCGCTCGGGAGGCGGGGCGCGGGGGACCCACATCCAGGCCCAAGGCCAGGGGCGAATCGCCACCACGGTGGCGTAGCGCAGCTCTTTCTGTGCGAGCCCGTCAGCTAACCCCGTAGGCCAACCAAAGAGAGTCTCATGTCCGAAGCGAGCGTCCGCAGCCTGCGGGAAGAGGTCGAAGCGCTGTCGCGGCCCGAGCGGTCCCGTCTGCGAGCGGTCGACAGCCCGGCCGATGCCCTGGAGGCCGCAGACCTCGGCGTCGCTCTGGCTCCCGGGCGCCGATTCCAAAGGCAGGCCCCCGCGACGGCCGAGCATGGCGGCTCAGACGCGTCGGTGGCGCTTCCCGCCGATCGCCGCACCCGCGCTGCCGGCGTTGCCCGTCCGGCCGATCCCCCCGAGTTCACGGCCCCGCTCGAGCGGTCCGCTCCTCCCGGGCCTCCGCATCCCCGGTCTCGAATTCGCCCCGATCTCGATCCGCCGACGGCCACCCGGCTTCCGGCCCGGCCCGGCCACGATCCGGGAGCGCCTGCGCCGGCTGCGGCGCCCGCCGGCCTCGGCGCCTCGGTACCCGACCCGTCCGGGGCGCGTGCGGGCTTCCATGCGCCGGCGGCCGCCCCCACCTCGACTCCGCGCCCCACCGTTCGCATCACCGGTCAGGCGGCGCGGCGTCCTCCGCGGCCGCGGCCGAGCGCGTCGGCGCGCCGGTCTCGGCCCGATCGTCTGGCGCTGTGGGCGGTGGCCCTCGGGCTCTTCATGGCCTTCATGGCGGCGGTCACGGCGGAGGCCGCGGCGGCCGATCCACCCGCCACCGGCCCGGCGGTCCTAAGTATCCGCTGATCCAGGCTGAGAGCACCTTCCCTCTCCCGGGTTCGCCTCGCTCCCGGTTCCGAAGGGAACGCGAGAGCGGCGACCGGCTTCTCCTCGTGCTCGTAGGGCCGTGAGATGCATCCGAAGTGCCCGCTTCGCCCGTAAGGGTGCTTGTGACAACTCGTTACAGCCTCTACCCTTACGTGGAGTAAGCAACCGCAGAAAGCGAAGCCACGATGAAGACCCAGGAGAGCCGTTTCCAGGTACACGATGAGCTGACCGCCCCGGAGCGCAGCCTGCCCATCCTGAAGGGGGCGCTTGCCGGAGGGAGCCAGCTCTCGAATATCGTCGGGGTGCTTGCCGGTGCGCCGGCCGTGCTGCGCGCCTACGCGCTCTTCCGCTCGGAGCTGCGCAACGGCACCCTGTCCCTGAAGACCCAGCAGCGCATCGCCCTCGCCGTCGCCGAGCACCAGCGCAGCGAATACTCGCTCTCGACCCTCCAGCGCAGCGCACGCGAAGCCGGCCTCGGTCTCGACGAGATAGCCCTCGCTCGGGAGTTCGACTCCCGCGACGAGGCCGAGTCGACCCTTCTGCGCTACGTCCGCTCGGTGGTCGAGAGTGAGGGTGCCCCGCCGGTGCATCTTCACGAGGAGGCCCGCGAGGCCGGCTGGTCGGACGAGCAGATCCTCGAGGCGGTGGCCCACGTGGCCCTCGCGACCTTCACCGGCATCGTGACCCGGGCAGGAGACATTCCGCGCGACGGCTCGGCCGAGGAAGGCCGCCTGTTGCGGGCGGCCTGATCCGGGCATAGCATCCGCCTCGTGGTCGCCACCGCGACACGCCACCCCGCTGCCGAGCCGGTTGCGGGGCGGGGCTGTTGCCCGCTCTACCACCGGACGATCGAGATGGTGGGCAAGCGCTGGACGGGAGCCATCCTGATGGTGCTCCTCGACGGCCCGATGCGCTTCTCCGAGATCGGGGCCACGGTGCCCGACGTATCGGATCGGCTGCTCTCCGAGCGCCTGAAGGAGCTCGAGGCGGAGGGCATCGTCGAGCGTGACGTGGTGGACGGCACCCCGGTCCGCGTCGAGTACGCGCTCACCGGGAAGGGCCGCGCCCTCGGGCCCGCGGTCGAGGCACTCAAGGCGTGGGCCCAGGCCTGGTGCCACTGACCGGCCCCGCGCCGAGCCGGCCCGAGCTCGAGCGGGACGCGACGGTGCGGGTCCCGCGCCGCCGGTAGCCTACGGCGGCCCCGAGACCCGAGGAGATCGATTGGCCGACCGGCCGCAGTCCCCCGACGACGTCAAGGCGCTCGTGGCCGAGCGCGACATCCGCTTCATACGCTTCTGGTTCACCGACATCCTCGGTCAACTGAAGTCGTTCTCGGTGGGTCGCGACGAGCTCGATGACGCCTTCGAGGGCGGTATGGGCTTCGATGGCTCCTCGATCACCGGCTTCAACGCCATCGAGGAGTCGGACATGATCGCCATGCCGGACGCCTCCACCTTCGACGTCCTGCCCTGGCGCCCGGAGTCGCAGGGGGTCGCAAGGATGTTCTGCGACATCCACACGCCGGGTGGCGAGCCGTACGAGGGTGATCCGCGCCACGTGCTCCGGCGGGCGCTGGAGCGCGCGCGGTCCATGGGCTTCGACGCCTTCAACGTGGGCCCCGAGCTCGAGTACTTCTACTTCAAGAACGCCCGCGCCCCCGAGGGCGGACTGCCCGAGATCCTCGACGAGGGCGGCTACTTCGACCTCACCACCCTCGACGCGGGCTCCGACGTGCGTCGAGAGACGGTGCTCGCGCTCGAGCAGCTCGGCATCCACGTGGAGTACACCCATCACGAGGTGGGGCCCTCCCAGCACGAGATCGACATGCGCTATGCCCACGCCATGAAGATGGCCGACGACTGCATGACCTACCGCATCACGGTCAAGGAGTACGCGATGAAGTACGGCTGGCACGCGACCTTCATGCCCAAGCCGCTGTTCGGAGAGAACGGCTCGGGGATGCACACCCACCAGTCGCTGTTCAAGGGCGGCCGCAACGCCTTCTACGACGGGGACGACCAGTACTTCCTCTCCGAGATCGGGAAGGCCTTCATCGCCGGTCAGCTCAAGCACGCACGCGAGATCTCCTCGATCTTCGCCCAGTGGGTGAACTCCTACAAGCGCCTCGTACCCGGCTACGAGGCCCCGGTCTACGTGGCGTGGTCGCGGCGCAACCGCTCGGCGCTCGTGCGCGTCCCGCTGTATCACCCCGGCAAGGAGCAGGCCACCCGCATGGAGCTCCGCTGCCCGGATCCCGCCTGCAACCCCTACCTCACCTTCGCCGCCCTGCTCCAGGCCGGCCTCGAGGGGATCGAGAAGGGCTACGAGCTGCCCGAGCCGATGGACAAGAACCTCTACCACCTGACGCCGGAGGAGCGCCAGCGCCTCGGGATCGAGCAACTTCCGGAGAACCTCGGAGAGGCCATCGAGATCACCGCGGACTCCGAGCTCGTCCTGCGCACCCTCGGCGAGCACACCTTCAACCGCTACATCGAGATCAAGCGCCAGGAGTGGGAGGACTACCGGGTGCAGGTCACCCGGTGGGAGCTCGACCGCTACATGGCCATCCTCTGAGAGGCGAACCGCGGATCCCGGCCGCCGCACGGGTCGGTCGGTAAAGACTCAAGCTTCCGGTTCACAGGTCGATGACAAGCGCGACGGGAGGGCACAGCGCAACTCCTGACCGACCGCCCTGCTTGATATACCGAGACCATGACCAGCATCCGTGAACGACGAGACATGAGGCTGAGGCTCGAGGGAGAGCCGGTGGCCCACCTCGCCGAATGGCTCGCGTCGAATCTCGGCCCGCGACTGACCGCGTTCGCCGCCGGCGTGCCCACGGTGGGCGAGGTGGGCCTGATCGCTCACGGTGAGAGACCCGACGCCGGCACCGAGCGCCGGGTGCGCAACCTCTACGCCGTGGCCTGGCTGCTCTCGGTCGAGGACGGGCCGGGCAGCGCACACGCATGGCTCGTCGAGCCCAATCCCGAGCTCGACGACCGGGCTCCAGCCGAGGTGCTGCACGCCGAGGGCGCCCCCGAGTCGGTCTGGGTCGCCGCGGCGCCGCACCTGTAGTCGGTCCCGGCCTACGATCCGCCGCATGTCCGCGGCGCGCGTCCTCGTGGTCGATGATGACCTCGGGGTGCGTCGCATGCTCGAGCGCTCGCTCGACGACGAGGGCTTCGACGTGGACGCCGCCGCCGACGGGGGAGCGGCGCTCGCCGCCGTCGAGCGGCGCGCCCCGGACGTCGTGGTGCTCGACGTGGCCATGCCGGGCCTCGACGGGCTCTCCGTGGCCCGGCGCCTGCGGGCCAAGGGGCTCTCGATGCCGATCATCCTGCTCACCGCGCGCGACGCGGTGGCCGACCGTGTCGCGGGCCTCGAGACCGGCGCCGACGACTATGTGCTGAAGCCCTTCGCCTTCGAGGAGCTGCACGCCCGCCTGCGCGCGCTGCTCAGGCGCACCCACGCCGTGGCCGAGCGCCTGGCCTTCGCCGACCTCACGCTCGAGCCCGACACCGGCACCGCCGCCCGCGGCGGCCGCCCGCTCAAGCTCACGCGCCGGGAGGCCGAGCTCCTCGCCCTGCTGATGAGAAACGCCCGCGTGGTGGTCCGCCGCGAGGCGGCGCTCGGCGAGGTGTGGGGCGACGAGGCCGCGGTGTCCGAGAACGTGCTCGACCGCTACGTGGCCTACCTGCGCAAGAAGCTCGGCGATCCGCCCCTGATCCGGACCGTGCGGGGCGTGGGCTTCGTGCTCGACGGTGGGTAGGGTCGCTGCTCCGGGGCGTTCGGCGCCATGAACCTTCGCCCGGTCGCGCTGCGCTCGCGCGTGGCCCTGGCCGCCGCCGCGGCGATCCTGCTCGCCGTGGTGGTGCTCGGCGGCGCGCTGGTGGCGCTGATCGCCAGCCAGCTCCGCGGTTCGCTCGACGAAACGCTGGTGGCACGCGCCGGCGAGGTGGCGCGGCTCTCGGCCTCCACGCCCGCCCTCCTCTCGGCCCCCGACGCCCTCGAGGGCCGCCTCGGCGGCCGACAGCTGCTCGTGCAGGTCATCGACGCGCGGGGCAGGATCGTGGCGCGCTCGATCGCCCTCGGGGGGCGGGTGCTGCCGCAGGGGCCGGCCACGCGCTCGGCCCTCGAACGCGGCGAGCGGCAGTTCCTCGACGCGCGCCTCGGCGCCGAGCCGCTGCGGCTCTTCGTGGCTCCGCTCTCGCTCGTGGGCGGGGGAGAGGCGCGGGGTGGCGCCGTGATCGTCGCCGCATCGACTGCTGAGGTGGAGAGCACCCTGGCCGTGGTGCGGCGGCTCGTGCTGCTGTCCGCACTCGGCGCGGCGCTCCTCGCCGCGGTGCTGGCCACGGCTCTCGTGCGCCGGGCGCTCCGCCCGCTTTCGGGCCTCTCCTCGGCCGCCCGGCAGATCGCGGCCACGGGCGATGCCTCGCGACGCCTGCCCGCTCCCCACAGTCCCGACGAGGTGGGAGAGCTCGGCGAGACCCTGAACGCCATGCTCGGCTCGCTCGAGCGGGCCCGAGAGGCCGAGCGGCGCTTCGTGGACGACGCCTCGCACGAGCTGCGAACTCCGCTCACGGCGCTGCGCGGGAACGCCGCCTACGTGGCCCGCCACGGGGCCGATCCCGATGCCCTCGCCGACCTCGAGCGCGACGCCGCCCGGCTGGCGCGTCTGCTCGAGTCCCTGCTCGCGCTCGCCCGTGAGGACGCCGCCGACACGCCCGGCGAGGAGCTCCACCTCGACGAGTTCGTACGGGCGGCCGCGTCCGAGGACCCGGGGGTCACGGTGGGAGAGGCCGCACCGCTCGTGGTCCGCGGCGATCGGGTGGCGCTCCAGCGGGTGCTCGAGAACCTCGTCGAGAACGCTCACCGCCACGGCCCACCGGAGGGATCGGTCGAGGTCTCGGTCGAGCGCTCCGGCTCGAGCGCTCGCCTTTCGGTGGCCGACGAGGGCGCCGGCCCCCCGCCCGATGTGGCCGAGCGGGCGTTCACCCGCTTCTGGCGTGCGCCCGGCGCTCGCGGCGAGGGCTCGGGGCTCGGCCTCGCCATCGTGCGGGCCACGGTCGAGCGGCACGGGGGCCGGGTGAGCGTCGAGGGCTCGCGCTTCGCCGTGGACCTGCCCCTTCTCAGGGATCTCTCAGGAGAGGCGCCCAAGCTGCATCCGCAAGCCGCCAACAAAGGACCGTCATGAGCCACCTTCGCACCCTCTCTCCCCGCCGCCTCTCCCTCCTCGTTCTCGCCCTGCTCGGCGTGGCTCTCGCGGGCACCGGCATCGCTCGCGCCGCACTCGCCGGAGGCGTCGATCCACCTCCGCCCAAGCCGCTCGCCGAGGCGCTCCACGACGCGGCCACCGCGCCGAAGGTGCCGGGCGTGACCGCCCGGGTGCGCTTCGCCAACAACCTGCTGCCGGCGGGGGCCCTGCCCGGTGGCGAGTCCCACAGCTCGCCGCTGCTTACGGGCGCCACCGGTCGTGTGTGGCTGCGCTCGGACGGGCGCTTCCGGCTCGAGCTGCAGTCGAGCGCCGGCGACTCGCAGATCGTCTCCGACGGCCGCGAGATCCGCTTCGTCGACGCGCGCTCGAAGACGATCTACGTCGGCTCCATGCCCGATGGCGACAGGGAGCGCGACGGGAGCAAGGAGCGTGACGGCCGCGAGGAGCACGGGCCCCCCTCGGTGAAGGAGATCGAGCGCGGCCTCACCCGTCTCTCGCGCAAGGTCAACCTCTCGGGGGCCGAGCCCGGCTCGGTGGCCGATCGCCCCGCCTACACGCTGCGAGCGAGCCCCAAGCGCGACGGCGGCCTGCTCGGCGCCGGCGAGGTGGCCTGGGACGCGGCCCGGGGCGTGCCGCTTCGCGCCGCCGTCTACGCGCAGGGCAGGCCCGAGCCGGTGATCGAGCTCGCGACCACGGAGATCGGCTACGACGCCGTGTCCCTATCCGACGTCGACGTGCCGGCCCCGGCCGGGTACCGCGTGGTTCGCCTCGCCGACCGGCCGGAGCGAGGCTCCATGGGACACAAGCGCGGCCGCTCGAAGGACCGCTCCGAAGGAGTGCGCGGCGTCGAGGACGTTCAGGCCGAGCTGCCCTTCCGCCTCGCGGCTCCCTCCAAGCTCGTAGGGCTCCCCCGGCGCGATGTCCGCCTCGTCGAGAAGCCCGAGGGCCGGACGGCCGTCGTGGTCTACGGGCGTGGGCTCGGGGCCATCGTCGTGGCCCAGAGTGAGGCCCGTCGCGGCAAGGGCGCCCGCCCGGGGCCCTTTGGCGAGCCCGAGCGGGGTGAGGGACGAGAGGGGATGCGCGAGGGGGCGCCCTCGCTGCCCAAGGTCTCGATCGAGGGTGCCACCGGAACCGAGCTCTCGACCGCGCTCGGCACGGTCGTGACCTTCGAGCGCGACGGCGTGTCCCACGTGGTGGGCGGATCGATCGAGCCGGTGGCCGCCGAGGCCGCCGCGCGAGAGCTCCGGTGAGCGACGGCGTCGGTACCTTGGGCTCGAGGTCGGGCGTCGCCCAAGGCGGCGCCCCGCCCATCGAGGCCCGCGGCCTGGTGAAGCGCTACGGCGATCTCACGGCCGTCAACGGCGTGGATCTCACGGTGGCCCCCGGCGACGTGTACGGCTACCTCGGGCCGAACGGGGCCGGCAAGACCACCTCGCTGCGCATGCTCCTCGGGCTCATCCGCCCCACGGAGGGCAGCGTGCGGCTGTTCGGCCGGGACCCGCTCGCCGAGGGTGCCGCCGCCCTCGATGGGGTGGCGGGGTTCGTCGAAGAGCCCCGCTTCTACCCCTACCTGTCCGCGCTGAAGAACCTCGAGCTCCTCGCCGCCTACGACGGCGACGGCGCGAAGGCGTGCATCGGGGAGGCCCTCGACACCGTCGAGCTCACCGCTCGGCGCCGCGACCGGGTGGGGGGCTTCTCCCACGGCATGAAGCAGCGCCTCGGGATCGCGTCCGCGCTGCTCCGCAGGCCGCGCCTGCTCCTGCTCGACGAGCCCGCCACCGGGCTCGACCCGGCCGGCATGCGCGACATGCGCGCGCTCGTCAAGCGCCTGGCCGGGGAGGGCATGACCGTCATGCTCTCGAGCCACCTTCTCGGCGAGGTCGAGGAGCTCTGCAGCCGGGTGGCCATCGTGCGCTCCGGGCGCGTGATCTACGAAGACCATCTCGCCGATCTGCTGGCCTCGGCCCGCGGCGCCTACCGGCTCGAGACCACCGACGACTCCCGCGCCCGCGGGCTCGCCGCCGCCCAGCCGGGCGTGACCGACGTGGTGGTGGAGAACGGCGGCCTTCGTCTCGCCGCCGAGGAGCCTGCGGTGGCCGCGCTCTCCGTCGCCCTCGGCGAGGCCGGCGTGGGCATCCGGGCGTTGGTGCCGCACACCGCGACCCTCGAGGAGCTCTTCTTCCGGCTCACCGAGGGAGAGGATGGAGAGGCCGATCCTCTCGATCCTCTCGCGGCCGCGCCGGCCGAGGCGCCGCCCCGCGAGACCGCGCGAGCGCCGGAGCCGGCAGGACGGCGGGCGTAGCGGTGAGCCCGGGAGTGATGACCGTCTTCCGGTGGGAGATCCGCAAGCTCGCCGCCCAGAAGCGCACCTACCTCGGGCTCGGCGCCGCGGTAGTGGTGCCGCTCATCTTCATCGGCGTCCTCGTGTTCTCCACGGGCTCGCCCGAGGAGATCCCCTTCGGGGGCATCGTGCGCGAATCGGGGCTCGCCATCCCGCTCGTGATGCTGCTCTTCGGCTCGATCTGGCTCTTCCCGCTCATCACCGCGCTGGTGGCGGGAGACATCGTGGCCTCCGAGGACGCCAACGGCACCCTGAAGACCATCCTCACCCGCTCGTTCGATCGCGGGCGCATCTTCGCCGGCAAGGGCCTGGCCGCGGGGCTCTACGCCGCCGTCGCGCTCCTGCTCATGACCCTCACGGCCGGGGGCATCGGCAGCGTCCTCTACGGGTTCGATCCCGTGCCGTCCCTCTCGGGGGGCGAGCTCTCGGCAAGCCGGGCCCTCGGGGCCACGATGCTGAGCCTCGGCGTCTACCTGCTGCCGATGCTGGCCATCGCGAGCATCGCCCTGCTCCTCTCGACGGTGACGCGCAACTCCTCGGCCGCCGTGGTGGGCACGCTCATCCTCTCCCTCGTGATGCAGCTCCTCGGGGTGTTCTCGAGCCTCGAGGCCATCCGCCCGTACCTGCTCACCACGCAGTTCTCGGCGTGGGTCGGGCTCCTGCGCGAGCCGATGGACTGGGCTCCGGTGGTGCGAGCCGCCTGGGTGAGCTCCCTCTACGCGATACCAGCGCTCTTCGCGGCGCTCGTGGTCTTCCTGCGGCGCGACGTGGCCGGGGGGTAGGAGGCGGTAGGTTTCCGGGCGTGGCCGACGCCAACATCAACGAGCCCGAGTGGGACAGGGACTTCTCGGAGGAGCCGTTTCGCTCCCGGGCCATGCAGCTCGGCCCGCGCGCCGGAGCCGAGGAGCTCGGGGCGTCGCTCTACGAGCTCGACCCGGGCGGGGCCATCTCGCCCTACCACCTCCACCACGGCAACGAGGAGATGCTCCTCGTGCTCTCGGGCGCGCCCGAGCTGCGGTCGCCCGACGGGGCGCGCCGGCTCGAGCCCGGCGCAGTCGTCGCCTTCCCACGCGGGCCCCGCGGCGCTCACCGCGTGAGCAACCCCGGCGAGGAGCCGGCCCGCATCATCATGATCTCCACCATGCGCTTTCCCGAGGTCGCGGAGCACCCGGATACCGGCACGGTGCTGTCCATGACCGGGCCGGCGCAGGGCAAGAGCTTCCCCGAGGGCACCGACGTGCCCTTCAGGGACACGGTGATGAAGGCCATGGAGGCGGCGAAGAGAGGCGACGCGGGCTGAGACGGAGCCTGCTCGGGCCATCGCGCTGCGGCGCGGCTCAGCCCAGCAGCGCCTCGAGCTCCTCCGGCTCGGTCACCGGCCGCAGGCAGGCGAAGCGCTCGCACACGTAGGCCGCCGCCCGTCCGTCGACGGGCTCTCGGCCCTCGAGAAGGGGCACGCCGTCGGCGTCGCCTCCCGCCGCCACCACGTGAGGGCGAAGGCGCCGGCGCAGAACGCGCTCGAGCGCGCCCCGGTCCTCTCCCACGAGGGCCACCTCCTTCACCGCGGCGAGGTGGAAGTCGAGGGCCTGGAGCAGGTGCCCGAAGGCCAGGGCGTGGCGGGGGGCGAGCTCGTGAAGGAGGCGAAGGACGCCCACCGCGCGGTCCTCGTAGGCGCGCTCGCCTGTGAGCGCGGCGAGGCGCAGGAGACCGAGGGCGGCGCTCGAGTTGCCGGCCGGGATGGGGGTGTCCTCGAGATCCTTGCGGCGGGCCACGAGGCGCTCGTGGTCGGAGGCCGTCTCGAAGAAGCCGCCGCGCTCGGGGTCGGCGAAGCGCTCGATCATGCCGTCGGCAAGCGTTCGGGCCTCGCGAAACCAGCGCGGCTCGAAGGTGGCCTCGTAGAGGGTGAGCAGCGCCTCGATCAGGAAGGCGTGATCCTCGAGGTACCCGAGCAGCCGCGCCTCCCCGTTCTTATAGGTGCGCAGGAGACGTCCCTCGTGATCGCGCGCTTGCTCCAGCAGGAAGTCCGCGCAGCGGCGGGCGGCGTCGAGGTAGTCGGGGCGCTCGAGCACGGCGCCGGCGTCGGCCAGGGCGGAGACCATGAGGGCGTTCCACGAGGTCAGGCGCTTGTCGTCGAGCCCGGGCCAGACCCGGGACGCGCGCACCTCGTAGAGGCGCTCCCGGATCTCGGGCAGCCGCGCCGGCTCCGGGCCCTCGCCGCGCACGAGGATGTTGCCGCCCTCGAAGTTGCCTTCGGGGCTCGCCCCGAACCAGGCGATCGCGGTCTCTGAGTCATCGGGGCCGAGAGCCTCTCGGATCTCCTCCACGCCCCACACGTAGAACTTGCCCTCCTCGCCCTCCGAGTCGGCGTCTAGGGCGGAGTAGAAGCCGCCCTCGGGGGCCTGCATCTCCTTGCACGCCCAGTCGAGGGTCTCCTCGCACACCGTCCGGTGGAGCTCATCCCCGGTGGCCAGCCACCCGTGCAGGTAGGCCCGGGCCAGCAGCGCGTTGTCGTAGAGCATCTTCTCGAAGTGGGGTACGAGCCACTCGGCGTCGACCGAGTAGCGGGCAAACCCGCCGCCGATCTGGTCGTAGATTCCCCCCGAAGCCATGGCCCGAAGGGTGTGGGCGGCCATCTCGCTCTCCCCGCGGGCGAGCAGGAACTCGACGGCCGAGGACATCGGGAACTTCGGTGCCGCGCCGAAGCCGCCGAGCCGCTCGTCGTGGGTGGCGCGGAGCGCCTCCACGGCGTGGACGAGCGAGGTGGGGTCGAATTCCGTGGCCGAGGGCTCGAGCAGGGCGCCGCCCCGGAGACGCTCGACGATGCGCTCGCTCCCGGAGACGATCTCCTCGCGTCGGTTCTCCCACGCGTCGACGATGGCCTCGAGCACGCGCCGCCAGCTCGGCATCCCGCCGCGCTGCTCGCGGGGGAAGTAGGTGCCGGCGTAGAAGGGCACCTGATCGGGGGTCACGAAGGCGTTGAGAGGCCAGCCGCCGTGTCCGGTCATGGCCTGGCAGGCCTCCATGTAGATGGCGTCCACGTCGGGGCGCTCCTCGCGGTCGATCTTCACGCACACGAAGTGCTCGTTCATGTACTCCGCGGTCGGCTCGTGCTCGAAGGACTCGTGCTCCATCACGTGGCACCAGTGGCACGCCGAGTAGCCGATGGAGAGAAGCAGCGGCTTCTCCTCGTTGCGGGCGCGCTCGAGCGCCTCGGGGCCCCAGGGGTACCAGTCCACCGGGTTGTCCATGTGCTGGAGTAGGTAGGGCGAGGTCTCCTCTGCGAGGCGGTTGGCCATGGCCCGACGCTACCCGCCCGTGGTCAGTTTGAGTCCCCGCGCAGCTCCGCGCGCCGGATCTTCCCGCTCGCCGTCTTCGGGAGGGCGGAGGCGAACTCGACGATGCGCGGATACTTGTAGGGGGCGGTCACGCGCTTGACGTGCTCCTGGATCTCCCGGGCGAGGCTCTCGCTCTGCTTCGCGCCCGAGCGCAGGACGATCACCGCGCGCACCACGGTGCCCCGCTCGGGATCCGGAGCGGCCACCGCCGCCGCCTCGGCCACCGCGGGATGGGACACGAGCGCCGACTCAACCTCGAAGGGCCCGATCCGGTAGCCCGCGGACACGATCACGTCGTCGGCGCGCCCCTCGAACCAGAGGTAGCCCTCGGCGTCCTCGCGCACCCGATCGCCGGTCCGCCACGTACCGGTCGGAGCATCGAGGAAGA
Source organism: Thermoleophilaceae bacterium (assembly GCA_050997195.1). GTDB lineage: Bacteria > Actinomycetota > Thermoleophilia > Solirubrobacterales > Thermoleophilaceae > JACCZP01. The sequence continues at coordinate 3,767 of JBPCRE010000219.1, read as the reverse complement.
AGGTGGGCACGCTCGCCGGGTCCGCGCACAGCTCGCCGTCCTGCACCCAGAGGCGGAAGCCCGGCAGCGGCCGGCCCATGGAGCCCGGGCGCACCGGCGGGCCGATGGGCATGCCCGTGAGCGCCCCGGTCTCGGTCTGCCCGTAGCCGTCGTGGATGGCCACGCCCGTCTTCTCCTGCCAGAGGCGCACGATCTCCGGGTTCAGCGGCTCCCCCGCGGCCACGGCGTGGCGAAGGGCGGGAAGAGCCCGAAGCTCCGCGTTCTTGGCCACCGTGCGGTACTCGGTGGGCGCCATGCACAGCACGGCCACGCCTTCGCGCTCGAGCGTCTCGAGCCGTGCGGCGGGATCGAAACGGCGGTCCTCGAGCAGGGCGGCCGCGCCTCCCAGCCAGGGGGCCAGGAAGGCGTTGCGGGCCGACTTCGACCAGCCCGAGGTCGCGGTGCACCAGGCAAGCTCACCCGCTCGCGCGCCGAACCAGTGCTCGGCCTGGACCGACTGGCCGGTGAGATAGCGCTGCCCGTGGCGCACTGGCTTCGGCGCGCCGGCGGTGCCGCTGGTGAACACGATCAGCGCCGGATCCTCCGGGCGCAGGGCGGCGGCGGGGCTCGGGGGCGAGGCGAACAGTCGCTCGTCGGGCATCGCCAGCACCTCGCCGGTGAAGCCCGCCTCCTCGACGGTCGCGAGGTTGCGCTCGTCGGCCGACACCACGCGCGGCTCGACGGCGTCTATGCGGGCGCGGAGATCGCGGGGGCGCAGCATCTCAGCGCACGGAAGGGCCACGGCGCCGATGCGCCACGCGGCGACGAGGGCGAACACCCACTCGGGGCGGTTGCCCACGAGGGTCATCACCACGTCACCGGGTCGGGTGCCGCGCGCGAGCAGCGTGCCCGCGAGGCGCGCGGAGCGGTCGGCCACCTCGCCGAAGCTGAGCTCCGAGCGCGTGCCGTCGCGGCCGAGGGCCACGAGCGCGAGCTCGCCCGGGGAGGCCGCGTCCACCACGTCTCGGGCGAAGTTCACGCGGGCGAGGATGCCAGGCGCAGCGCCGCCGACTCTCGGTTGGACGACACGCCGATTGCAAGTCTGTGACCAAGTTCACGGAAAAGCACCAACACCCGTCCCGAACTAGTGCTACCTTCCCGCCACGCCGAATCCGCGAGAGCGGAGCGGGGGACCCGATAGTCGGGGCGAATCTCCTTCCGAGGAGTAGCGCAAGCTCTTTCAGCGCGAGCCCGTCAGCTAACCCCGCAGGCGCACGAGAGAGATACGTGCCGACCCTTCGCCGACACCTGCTTGCGCTTTTCGCGTGCCTATGCGCGAGCGCCTTCCTCGCTCCCGCCGCGGCGTTCGGAGCCACGGGCAGCGGCGGTCTCGCCCCGAGCTCCGGCTCGCCTTCGAGCGGCGACTCCGACTCCGACGCGCCCGCCTCCGACTCCGACGCGCCCGCCGCCGAGGAGCCCTCCTCCACCGGCAGGGTCGCCAAGGCCCGCATCGTGCGCGGCAAGGCGGTGGCCCCGGCCAGCGCGCCGGCGCAGGTCAAGTCCGTGATCGCCGCGGCCAACGCGATCTCGGCGATGCCCTACCGCTACGGGGGCGGGCACAGCCCCACCTTCCAGGACACCGGCTACGACTGCTCGGGCGCAGTGTCCTACGCGCTCCGCGGTGGCGGTCTCCTCAACTCCCCGCTGGCCTCGGGCCCGTTCATGAGCTGGGGCGCGCCCGGCACGGGCAAGTGGATCACTACCTACGCGCACTCGGGGCACATGTACATGATGGTCGCCGGGCTCCGCTTCGACACCGGCTTCCGCGACTCCAAGGCCGCCGCCAGGGGCATCGCCCCGGGCAGGGGCCCTCGTTGGGGCTACGCGCGGCCCACGGCGGGCTTCACCGCCCGCCACCCCGTCGGCCTCTAACGGGCGGCGAGAGCCTGCGCGAGGCGTTGTCCTCGGTCGCTCGCCTGCTTTCGCAGGCGACGCTCCCTGCGTCCTACCCTCGCTTGCCTCTCGCCACCCGTTGAGCCGCTCTGCAAGACGGCTTAAGGGGTGGCGAGGGCCCGGGAGGGCCTCCGGCCCGTAAGTAGACTGACCCGCTCTCCACCGAGCCCGAGCCTGACGTAGGAGGCCCCCGATGGCCGTTGCCACCTCACCCCATACCGACCGGACGGACGAGCAGCGCGCCATCATCGAGATGGTCCGCCAGTTCGTCGATGAGCAGGTTCTTCCCGTGGCCGAGAAGCACGATCACGAGGACTCCTTCCCGGACGAGGTGGTCGAGCAGATGAAGGGGCTCGGGCTCTTCGGCGTGACCATCCCCGAGGAGTACGACGGAATGGGCCTCGACCTCACCACCTACGCGATGATCGTCGAGGAGCTCTCCCGCGGCTGGATCTCGGTGTCGGGCATCGTGAACACCCACTTCATCGGCTCGTACCTGCTGATGAAGTTCGGCACCGAGGAGCAGCGCCGGCGTTGGCTGCCGCGCATGGCCACCGGCGAGATCCGCGCGGCCTTCTCGCTGTCCGAGCCCGGGCTTGGCTCGGACGTGCAGGCCATCTCCACGCGCGCGAGGAAGGACGGAGAGGACTGGGTGATCGACGGCCAGAAGATGTGGGTCACCAACGGCCTGCGATCGGGCCTCGTGTTCCTGCTGGCAAAGTCCGACCCCGACGCCAGCCCGCCGTACCGGGGCATGACCTGCTTCGTGACCGAGAAGGAGCCGGGCGCCGCGGAGAACGAGGGCCCCTACGCGGGCCTCACGGTGCCGCCCCCGATCAAGAAGATGGGCTACAAGGGCGTCGAGTCCACCGAGCTCGTGTACGCCGACTACCGCTGCCCTCCCGAGAACGTGCTCGGAGGCGAACAGGAAGGCCTCGGCAAGGGCTTCGGCCAGATGATGGACGCATTAGAGGTGGGTCGGGTCAACGTGGCCGCGCGAGGGGTGGGCATCGCCCAGCGCGCGCTCGAGCTGGCGCTTCGCTACGCGCAGGAGCGCAAGACCTTCGGCAAGCAGATCGCGGACCACCAGGCCATCCAGTTCAAGCTGGCCGACATGGCCACCAAGGTCGAGGCCGCGCGGCTGCTCACCATGAAGGCGGCGCGGCTTAAGGACGCCGGCGAGCGTTCGGACCTCGAGGCCGGCATGGCCAAGCTGTTCGCGTCGGAGACCGGCAAGGAGGTGGTCGAGGACTCCTTCCGCATCCACGGCGGCTACGGCTACTCGAAGGAGTACGAGATCGAGCGGCTCTACCGCGACGCCCCGTTGCTGCTGATCGGGGAGGGCACGTCGGAGATCCAGCGGATGGTGATCGGCAAGAAGCTGTTGCAGCGGCACAAGATCTGATCCGGCACGCACGCGCGCGCCTGCGAAGGCGGGGCGGGATCACGACGGCGCCGGTAACTAGGATCAGGCCATGAGCGCTTCCGACACGCGAGTCCTGCTCGAGCAGACCATCCGACGCTTCGGAGAGGACGTTCCCGCGCTCAAGCCGCTCAAGCTCGTGATGCGCGTGCAGCTCCAGGCCCGCGGGGCCGCGCCCATCTGGCGCGTGGATCTTCCCGGGCCCAAGGTCTCCCAGGCCTCGGCGGGTGACGCGCGGCTGGACGTGACGATGCAGCGCACGTTCTTCAACGAGATGGCCAAGGACGCGCGCCTCGAGGACTGGGCGGAGGCCTACGAGGACGGCCACGTGAAGGTCACCGGCGACTCGGCCGTGATCAAGCTCATCGGCAACGTCATCGACCGCCAGCGTGCCCGCACCCACTGAGCCCGG
>JBPCRE010000102.1:0-5651 GCA_050997195.1 Thermoleophilaceae bacterium | reverse complement strand
GTGGAGATGGCCACCGCGAGCGGACCGGAGCGAAAGACGGCGGGAAGGATGAAGTTGCAGAGCGGCGGCACGTCCACCACGTTGACGAGCATGGCCTGCTCCTCGGCGTCCTCGTACACGCGCACGTTGATGTCGGTGTCCCCTGTGGCGGCCACGGCAATGAAGGCGCCGTCGAGATCGTCGGCGCGGTAGGCGCGGCGCTCCCAGACTATGGAGCCCTCGGCGGCCAGGTCCTCGAGCTCCGGAATGGCCGAGGGGGACACGAGCGTGACCTGGCCGTCGCACGCCAGCAGCCCCTCGATCTTCTCGAGGCCCACGGCTCCGCCCCCCACCACGAGGCACTTGCGCCCGGTGAGCTTCAGGCACGCCATGTAGAAGGGCGTGTCGAGCATGCCCTGCACGCAGCTCTGGTCGCACAGCCCGCGGCGCATCTGGCAGACGCATTCCTTACCGGCGTAGGCTTGAGCGGGCATGACCTAAGAGAGTCTACGAACCGTAGAGGCCTTCGGATGGACGGTTACTTCACCGACGACTCCATGCTCCGGCGCCTCCACCGCGAGCGAGCGCTTGTGCTCTCCGGTCCCCGCGCGCTGCTCATGCAGGCCGCCCATCCGCTCGCCGTGTCCGGCCTGCTGGCGCACTCGAGCGGCCTCGATGAGCCCTATCAGCGCCTGGAGCGCACGGCGATGGTCATGAACACCGTCGCGTTCGGTACCCGCGAGGACGCCGACCACTTGACGGCGCACGTGCGAGCCATGCACAAGCGCGTGCGCGGGCGTCTGGCCCAGTCCGCCGGCCGCTACCCCAAGGGCACTCCGTACCGCGCCGACGACCCCGAGCTGCTCCTGTGGATCCTCTTCACGCTGGTGGACAGCGCCGTGGTCGTCTACGAGAAGTACGTGGGCGCGCTCACCCTCGAGGAGCGTGCGGCCTACTGGGAGGACTACAAGGTCATCGGGCGGCTCTTCGGGCTGCGCGACCGGGACATGCCGGACACCTACGAGGACCTCATGGACTACCGCGAGGAGATGCTCGAGGGCGACGATCTCACGGTGACGCCGTGGGCTCGCAAGCGGGCGCGGGAGATCGTGATGGAGCCGCCGCTTCCCCTCGTGGCCCGACCACTGCTCGACACCGTGAACTTCATCACCATCGCCCTGCTGCCCGACCGCATCCGGCGCGAGTACGGCTTCTCCCGACTCCCTCCCACCCCGATCCGCAAGCTAGCGGTGGCGGGCGGCGCGGAGTACCTCAAGCGGGCGGTGATCCCCTTTCTGCCGGGGCGCCTGCGCTACGTGCCCGGCGCGCAGGGGGCGTAGCGCTACCCGTTCCGGCCTTTCCGTCGGCGCGCTCGGAGCTCCTCGAGGCGCTCGCGAAGCCGGGCCTCCTCGCCGTGGTCGGTGAGCTCGAGGAAGCGGCAATCGGCGGCGGCGTCCGGCATCAGTCGCTGGTCCGACACGCCGTCGGGAAGATCGTGCGGATACTCGTAGCCGAGGCCCCGGCCGAGGGCGGCGGCGCCCGCGTAGGCGGCGCTGCGCATCGGGGCGGGGAGCTCGGGGGCGCCGTGCTCGCGCACCCAGCTCCGGGCGGCACCGAGCGCGGCGTAGGCGGCGTTGGACTTGGGGGCCAGCGCGAGGTACACGGTGGCCTGGGCGAGGTTGTGGGCGCACTCCGGGAGCCCCACGTGCTCGACGGCGTGCGCGGCGGCCACGGCCACCGAGAGGGCGCCGGGGTCGGCGTTGCCCACGTCCTCGCTGGCGAGAATGACCATGCGGCGAGCGATGAAGCGGGGATCTTCCCCACCTTCGAGCATCACGGCCAGATAGAGCAGCGAGGCATCGGGGTCCGAGCCGCGAGTGGCCTTGATCCAGGCCGAGATGGTGTCGTAGTGGTGGTCGCCGGCGCGGTCGTAGAGGATCGCCCGACGCTGCATGGCGTCCTCGGCCACCGCCAGCGTCACGCGGCCCTCGTCCGGTGACTCGCAGGCGAGCTCCAGGGCGGCGAGCGCCGAGCGCGCATCCCCACCGGAGCGTGCGGCGAGGAACTCGAGGGCCTCCTCGTCCACGGCGGGCGGATCGGAGATGCCCCGCGGATCCTCGAGTGCCCGCCGCAGCAGGGTGAGCACGTCGGCGTCGCCGAGCCCGCGCAGCTCGTAGACGCGGCAGCGCGAGAGCAGCGCCGAGTTGACCTCGAAGTAAGGGTTCTCGGTGGTGGCGCCCACGAGCACCACGAGGCCCTCCTCGACGGCGGGGAGAAGCGCGTCCTGCTGGGCCTTGTTGAAGCGGTGGATCTCGTCGAGGAAGAACACCGTGGGCTCCTGGCTCGTGCGCCGCCGGTGATCGGCTCGCTCGAGCACGCCGCGCACCTCGGCGCGACCGGCCTGCACGGCCGAGAGCTCCTCGAAGGCGGCGTGCGCGGTGCGCGCGATCAGCCGCGCGAGAGAGGTCTTGCCCGTGCCCGGCGGCCCGTAGAGCACCAGCGAGTGAGGACGGCCCTCCTCGATGGCCGCGCGCAGCGCCGAGCCCGGAGCCAGGAGGTGCTCCTGGCCGACCACCTCGTCGAGGGAGGCCGGGCGCAGGCGCACGGCGAGCGGCTGCTCGCGCGCCGGCACAGGCGTGCGGGCGCCGGTGCCCCCGCCGTCCGCGTGCGTCCGGCCGGTGTCGAAGAGTTGCTCCACGCCGTGGATTCTCGCAGCGGGGAACGCGGGCGTAGGATGCCTCACGTGCCCGACTCCGAGGCCCTCGAGCGTCGCACCACCGAGCTGCTCGGCGAGCTCATCCGCTTCAACACGGTCAACCCGCCCGGCAACGAGCAGGCCGTGCAGGAGCATCTGAAGGGGCTCCTCGAGCACGCCGGCTTCTCGTGCGAGCTGCTCGCCTCGGTCGAGGGGCGGCCGAACCTCGTGGCCCGCCTCCCCGGCCGCTCCGACGGCCCACGGCTCTGCTTCCTCTCCCACGTGGACACCGTGCTGGCCGACGCCGAAGCGTGGAGCGTGGACCCCTGGTCGGGGGAGGAGCGCGACGGGGAGGTGTGGGGTCGCGGCGCGCTCGACATGAAGAGCCAGGTGGCCGCCGAGGTGGCCGCCGCCTGCGCCCTCGCGGAGGAGGGCTGGCGGCCGGAGTCGGGCGAGCTGCTGGTGATCGTGACCGCCGACGAGGAGGCCGGCGCCACCCACGGGGCCAAGTGGCTGTGCGAGGAGCACCCGGAGAAGGTGCGCTGCGACCTCGTGGTCAACGAGGGCGGGGGCATGGCCTTTGACTTCGACGGGCGGCGCCTCTACATGGTGTGCGGGGCCGAGAAGGGCGTGTTTCGTTTCGCCCTGACCACCGACGGAGTGGCCGGCCACGCCTCCATGCCCCGCATCGGGGAGAACGCGCTGTTCAAGCTCGGCCCGCTGCTCCAGGCCATGAGCGAGCGCCAGCCGGCGCTCGAGCTCACGCCCGAGGCCGAGGCCTTCGTCGACGCGCTCGGCGTGACCCGCGACGGCGACGACCTCGAGGCGGCCATGCGGGCCGCCGAGGCCAAGGATCCACGGGTGGCCGTGCTCCTCTCGGCCGTGCTCGGCGTGACCCTGTCTCCCACCATGGTCCGCGCCTCGGAGAAGATCAACGTGATCCCCTCCCGCGCCGAGCTGAAGGTGGACTGCCGCGTGCCCCCGGGGCTCGGGGAGGAGCACGCCCGCCGGCGCATCGAGGAGGTGATCGGCACCGAGGGCTACCACCTCTCCTTCGGCGAGACCGTGATCGGCAACCGCTCGGCGATCGAGACGCCGCTCATGGAGCACATCCGCGCCTTCGTCGAGCACGAGGACCCCGGAGCGCGCGTGGCCCCCATGGTGCTGCCCGGCTTCACCGACTCGCGCTGGTTCCGCGAAGCGTTCCCCGACTGCGTGGCCTACGGCTTCTTTCCCCAGCGCACCATGGACATGTTCGAGGCCATGCCGCTCATCCACGGGGCCGACGAGCGGATCCCGGTGGCCGACCTCGGGTTGGCGTCGCGCTTCTTCGCCGAGCTGGCCCCGAAGGTGCTCGGCTAGTGGGCCTCGGGACGACGGCGGACGCTACCGGCCGCGGCCTCCAGCAGCGCCCGAGGTGTGCTTTCCTCGCCATCGACCGATGGAGCCCCTCGACGTGCGCCAAGACCGGGATCCTCTCCTCGCCGACGCCGGAACACGCCCCGGGCACCGGGTGGCCGACGGCATCTGGAACCGGCTCGTCGAGCGGGCGGGCAGGGGCGACGCGGCCGACCTCCTCGAGGAGCTGACGCCGGGCCAGCGTGCCCTCTGCGTGCTGGTCGTGGCCGAGCGACAGATCCTGAACGGCGGCTTCGGCCAGTTCCTCGAGAACTCGACGGCGCGGTTCGCTTCCGATCTGGTCCCCGCCACAGAGGCGATCGGCGCCGAGGGCTACCGGAGGGTGTTCGCGAGCGTGGTGGATCTCCTGCCGTCGGACGACCTGCCGGCAAGCCGAGACGCCCGTCAGGCACTGCTCGAGGAGCACTTGGGCGACGAGGAGGAAGAGCGCCTGGCCGAGCTCGAGGAAGAGCTCTACGGGCTGCTCGAGACTCCGGATTCGAGCCTCGAGGCACTTATCTGGGCTTACGTCGAAGCTCACGTGGAGGAGTTCTTCGTCGACGCCTGAGGTGCGTTTGGCTCTACAGGGTCCGAGAAGAGCTCCTCGGCGCCCATGAGCTTCGCGAGTCCGTGGGGTGTCTGGCCGTGGTGATTGACGAGCATCGGGTCGGCCCCGTGCTCCCGGAGCAGCGCGATCATGTCCGTCCGCCCCCTCGACTCGAACACCGCCGTGGACAGCGGGGTGTTGCCGTTGTGATCCTGGGCGTCGATCTCGGCCCCGGCACCGATGAGCTCTCGCGCCGCCGCCAGTGAGTGCTCCTGCGCGGCGAAGTGCAGCGGCGTCATCCGGTCGTGGTCGCGGAGGCTGACCTCTGCGCCGGCGGCGATCGCCTCACCGAGACGGCTCGCATCGTCCTCAAGAGCCGCGTAGTGCAGGCCGGTGCATCCGAACACGTCTGTCTCGCTCACTTGGCCGCTACTCACGCCGCAGCACGAGGCAGCCGGCCACGAGGTCGTGCAGTGCCTGCCTGCGGGCGGTGAAGGCGGCGAGCAGGAATCCGATGAGCAGGGTGGCGACGGAGAGAAGCTTGCCGAGGAAGCGCCCGGTGGCCCTGAGGAACGAGAGTCTGCGCTCGTCGAGGTCGGTGACCCGTAGCCCGAGCAGGCGCTTGCCAAGGCTGGCCTGCAGGCGCGAGCTCTCGAGCGGGGCGAAGTAGAGCCAGAAGACGACGAGCGCCAGTGGCGTGCGCGCCGGGCCGCTCAGGAAGCGCTCGAGGCCGTCGAGGGCGGCGTCGCCGAACAGGCCGAAGGCGAGCAGCCCGGCCACCACGCCGAGCACGAACGAGAGCACGGCGAGCACGACGAAGTCCACGATGGCCGCGGCCACGCGGCGCCAGAGCTCGGCGTACGCGACGTCGGACGCAAAGCTGACGGGCGCCTCGGCCGTCACGCCGCCTTGGACTCCGCGGAGCGCAGCGCGGCCACGAAGCGATCCGGCTCGACCTCCTGGCCGCGCACCACCTTGTGCCCGTACACGCCCACCAGATGATCGAAGTCCACGTTGTACTTCGGGTTCTTC
>JBPCRE010000098.1:0-16310 GCA_050997195.1 Thermoleophilaceae bacterium | reverse complement strand
CCCGACGAAGAACTGAGCCGCGCCCAGGACGAGTTGGGAGACGCCGCCGAGAAAGACAAGGTGGAGGGCGAGCCACCGACCGCGTGGCAGGTCGAGCGCCGCATGCAGGACCGCGACCGCGGCACCGGCTACTACCGCCGCACGCCATGAGCGGACAGATCCTGGCCCACGAGACGTGGTTCGAGCCGGGCTCCTTTCCGGTCGACTTGGGCTTCGCGAGCGAGGGAGCGACCGTGGCGCTGCTCGGCATGGCGGTCGCCGTGACCGTGGCGATCCGGCTCGCCGCGCGAGTGCGCCCCGGCATCGACATCCCCTGGCTCGCTCGCATGGCTCCGTTCATGCCGTTCGCCATCCGCCTGCACCTCGCCGTCTCCTTGCTCGGGCTGCTGTCGCTCGGCTACTACCTCTCTCCCGCCATGCAGCTCAAGCCCAACCTTCCCGGCCTGCTCCTCGGAGCGGTGATGGCGCTCGTCACGGTTGGCATGGCCAGCGGTTGGCGCACGCGGCCCGCCGCCGGGCTTCTCGTGGCCGCCGGACCACTCGGGATGTTCGAGTTCGGCGTCGTGCCCGTCCTCGAGCGGGTCGACTTGCTCGGGCTCGCCGTGTTCGTCCTCATCGCGGGCCCGGGGCGCTGGTCAGCCGACGTCGAGCAGGGCCGCGCGGGCGAGCCGGGGGAGACGGCGCTTGCCCGTGCGGTCTGGTGCCTGCGCGTGGCGGCCGGCGGCGCGCTGGTCTTCGTCGCCTTCACCGAGAAGCTCGCGCGCCCCGAGCTGGCTCTCGCCTTCCTGGCCAACAACCCGGAGCTGAACGTGGCCCAGGCGGTCGGGATCGACATGTCGAACCTGGAGTTCATCCGAATGGCGGGGACAGCCGAGGTTCTCTTCGGGCTGCTGCTCATCTCCGGCGCCCTTCCGCAGGTAGGAGTCGTGATCATCGGGATCCCCTTCAACGCCACGCTGTGGTTCTTCGGCAACGTAGAGCTCGTGGGCCACCTGCCGGTCTACGGCGCGATGCTTGCGCTGCTCGTCTTCGGCTCGCATCCCACCATGCGGCCGCGAGTATCCGAGCTCTGGCCGTGGTCTCGCCCGACAGCCACCCGTGCTGACAGATCGGTGGCGCCCAGTCCGGCTCCCGGAGCCTCGCCCGCCGAGGCCCGCTGACACGCTCGGTCGAGCGACCCGTCGCGGGTCTCTGACGTATACCTTTGGTATGAATCATCGCGATGGACGACCGCCTCGCCAACCTGCTGGGGGCCACCGCGCTCGCGGCGATGGACCGGCTGCGGTCTGCGGTCGAGGCCGAGCTCCATCACGGCGGAAGTGGCCCAGCGGCGCTCGTGCACCTGCATGCCCACCCCGGCGAGTCGGTGCAGGCGCTACGTGACGTGCTGGGGATCTCGCAGCCGGCCACGGTGCGCACCGTCGATCGCTTCGCCGCGGAAGGACTGATCGAGCGCCGGCCGGGCGCGGACCGCCGCACGCTCGCCCTGCACCTGACCGCGGCCGGCGAGCGCGCCGCGGTGGGCGTGCTGGCGAGGAGAAGCGAGAGCTTGCGGGCGCTGCTGGACGTCCTCGAGCCGGCCGAGCAGGCCGCGCTCGCGCCGCTGCTCGAGCGACTCGTGTCCGCTCTCGCCGACGACCGCCCCGAGGCGCTGCGTGTCTGCCGGCTGTGCGATCGGGCGGCGTGCACGAGCGCCGCGGGTTGCCCGCTCGACCACACGACCCGCACCGCCCCGTGAACGCCGGCGTCCCGGGACCACTGCGCCTGGCGAGCGCCGGGGTGGGCGTAGTCGGCGTCTGCTTCGGGATGGCCATCTACGGCTACGGACTGCTGCTGCCCGACATCCGCCGCGACTACGGGCTCAGCACAGGGGCGCTCGGGGCGATCGGGACGGGCGCCTTCGCCGCCTACCTGGCGGCCACGGCCCTCACCGGCGCCTTCACCGTCCGGGTCGGGGCACGCCGCACCGCGGTCGCGGCCGCGTTGCTCGCCGCGCTCGGGATGACCGTGGCCGGATTGTCGCGGACGCCGGCCACGTTCGTGGTCGGCATCCTCGTCGCCGGCGCGAGCGCGGGCCTCGCCTTCGCCCCGTTCGCCGACGCCGCCCGGGCGGTGCCCGCCGCCGCACGCGGACGCGTGCTTGCCGCCGTCAACTGCGGCACTGGCTACGGGGTCGCCCTGGCGGCGCCCATCGCCATCGTCGCCGGGGCGGCATGGCGCAGCGCCTGGCTGGCGTTCGCGGTGGTGGCCGTGCTCGCCGCGCTGTGGGCCGCGCGCGTGCTGCCCGGGCGCACCGACGCCGTCGCCGGCGGTGAGGTGCCTGCCTACGGGTGGAGCGCCGTGCTGTGCCCGCGCGCCGTGCCGCTCCTGATCGGAGGGGTGCTGGTCGGTCTCGGCAGTTCGGCGTACTGGACCTTCGCCGTCGAGCACCTCACCGATGCGGGGGCGCTCCCGTCCGCGGCAAGTCGCAGCTTCCTGGGCGTCGTCGGGGTCGCCAGCATCCTCGCGACCGTGACCGGGGACCTCGTGCTTCGGATCGGGGCCGCCCGCGCGTACGTCGCCACGACGCTCGCCTTGGCCGCAGCACTCGCGCTGCTGGCGCTCGCGCCTTCTTCCCTCGCCGCCGCGTTGGCCTCGGCGATCCTGTTCGGCGCCGCCTACAACGCGGCGGTGGGCATCCAGGCGATCTGGAGCACGCAAATCTTCTCGGAGCGACCCTCCCTGGGCATCTCTGCCGCCATGTCGGCCAACGGCCTCGGCCTCATGCTCGGCCCGCTCGGCGCGGGCCTGCTTGCGGGCCGGCTCGGGCTCGGGGCCGTCCTTCTCATCGGAGCGGGCGTTGTTGCCGCCGCGGGCCTGTTGGCGCCGCGCGGGGCCATTCTGCCGCGCTCGAACGTGACCGTGACGAGCAGGCCTGCGACGGTGGTCACGGACTGAGGGCGTTAAACGATTGATTCCTTACCGCTGCACCCGCGGATGAGGCGCGATACCTGCGCTGGAGCGCCACCCGCAGCCTCGCGGGTAGCGCTGCTACCCGCTTCACCCGCGCGCGCCGCCCAGCTTGGTCTCACGCCTCCCCTCGCGCACATCGATTCGGAATCAATCGTCTAGTGGGCCTCTTCCCGGCCCCGGTTGTACGCCTCCGCGCCCTCCCGCAGCCCCTCGCCCCGCCACGGCCACAGCGCCTGCCGCGCGTGCAGGAGATACCGGCGTGGATCGTGGCCGGCCAGAGCGAGGGCGCCCACGGCCCGCACCGCGTAGGCCCACGCGGTGAGAGCTCGCACCACGGCCGCCTGCATACGGCCGTAGTGCTTGCGCATGAAGCGATCCCGGCCGCGATGGAACTCGACGATGCGGCGCCGCGAGGCGGCCAGGTCGGTGGAGAGCTGCTCGTGGTGCACGGCGCGCGCCGCGGGCACGAGCAAGGTGGTCCAGCCGGCGTCGCGGAGGCGCCGGCAGAAGTCGGTCTCGTCCGAGTAGACGAAGAAGTCCGGGTCGAGGTAGCCCACCTCTCGGGCGGCGGCCCGGCGCACGAGCATGGCGCTCGACTGGGCCCAGCCCACGCGCCGAGTGGCCGCTCCGCCGCTCTGGACCACGAAGCGCCGGTGCAGGAAGAGGGCACCGGCGAAGCTGGCCCTCACCCCAGGGAGCCGCCAGGCGCACGGCTGTGGGCGACCCGTGGGATCGAGCAGCTGCGCTGCCGCCGCGCCCGCCACCGGGTCGGCCCTGAGCGCCTCCACGAGCGCGTCGGGCGCGCCCGGACAGAGCTCGGCGTCCTCGTTCAGCAGCAGGCAGTACTCGCCGCGGGCCTCGCGCAGGAGCGTCGAGTCGTTCTCGGCCTTGCCGGTACGCCGCTCGAGGGCGATCAGGCGGATGTCCCGGGCGAGGGCCTCGACCGCGGCCACCGACCCGTCCTCGGAGGCGTTGTCGAGCACCAGGACCTCGGAGTGGGTGTCCCGTGGCCGCGTGCCCTCGACGGCCTCGAGGCAGCGCAGCAGGAGCTCGCGGCCGTTGGTGTTGACCACGCAGAAGGAGAGGAGCACGAGGCGATGATGGCGGGAGGCGGCGGGGACGGCACCTGCCCGGCCATACTCCAGCCCGCCGCGTGCCCCTCTCCCCGTGCCTCGACAGCGGGGAAGCCCCGACGAGCCAAGGAGATCCGATGTCCGACGTCACCGTGAAGCGCCTCGAGGAGTTCGAGGAGATGGGCTACAAGGGCCTCCACATGTACTTCGCCCGCAGGGGCCTCGGGGTCACTTCCTTCGGGATATCGGTCATCACCATCGAGCCGAACAACGAGAACTACCCCGAGCACGACCACTCCCCCGCGGGCAAGGGCGGCGAGATGTTCGGCGACCGGCCCGACCAGCTCGAGCAGGAGGAGGTCTACACCGTGCTCGAGGGCGCCGCGACGCTCAGCGCCGGCGGCGAGGAGTGGCGCCTCGAGCCCGGCGTGTTCGCGCGCATCGCCGCCGGCCAGGCGCGCAAGTTCGTGACCGGCGCCGAGGGCGTCAAGCTGCTGGCGCTCGGGGCCACCCCCGGCGAGCCCTTCGACACCGGACCCGAGGGCTAGCCCCTCACCGGGGGCGGGCGAGGCTTTGCCCCTGCGCGTGCAGGTCGTCGACCCCTCGGCCTTCACGCCGCCCTACGACCACGCCCTGAGCGCGGCGCTCGCGCGGGCCGGAGCCGAGGTCGCGCTCGTCACGAGCCGCTTCCAGTACGGCCCGGTGCCCCGCGGGGAGGGCTACCGGGTGATCGACGACGCCTTCTACCGCCGCACCACCGCGCGGCCGCTCGGGGCTCGGGGGCGCGCCGCGCTCAAGCTCGCCGAGCACGTGCCCGACATGCTGGCACTGCGGCGCCGGACCCGCGCGGCCGACGTGGTGCACTACCAGTGGCTCACCGTCCAGCCGCTCGACGTGCATCTGCTGCCTCCGACGCGTCCGCGGGTGCTCACCGCCCACGACGTGCTCCCGCGCGAGCCGCGGCCGGGCCAGATCGCGGCCACGCGGCGGCTGATCGAGCGCATGGACGCGGTGGTGGTGCACTCCGAGCACGGGGCCGCTCGGCTGCGGGAGGAGCTCGGCGCCCCGGCCGAACGCACGAGGGTGATCCCCCACGGCGCGTTCGACTACCTGACGCGTCTCCCCGAGGAGCGGGCGCTGCCGCCCGATCTGGCCGCCGTGGAGGGGCCGGTGATCCTGTGCTTCGGGCTCCTTCGCCACTACAAGGGCATCGACGTGCTGCTCGAGGCCTTTGCCTCCGTGGAGGGCGCGGAGCTCTGGATCGTGGGCATGCCCCGCATCCCGCTCGAGCCGCTCGAGGCCCTCGCCCAAAAGGCGCCGGGACGTGTGCGCTTCGTGCCCCGCTTCGTCACCGACCCGGAGATTCCCGCCTACTTTCGTCGCGCCGATCTCGTCGTCCTCCCCTACCGGGAGATCGACCAGTCCGGAGTGCTCTATACGGCGCTAGCGTTCGCGAAGCCGCTCGTGCTGAGCGCCGTGGGCGGCTTCGTGGAGGTGGGCGAGGAGCATGGCGCCGCGCGGCTCGTGCCGCCCGGGGAGCCGGACGCGCTGGCCGGCGCCCTCACCGAGCTCCTTGCCGACCCCGCGGCGCGCGAGCGACTCGGCGAGGCCGCCGCCCGGGCCGCGGCAGGCGCCTACTCCTGGGACGAGGTGGCCGAGCGGACCCTCGCGCTCTATCGCGAGCTGCTGGCCGCCCGAGAGGCTCGGTAGGCGCGCGGAGTACGGTGCCCGCGTGCTGAAGGCGCTGTTCTGGGGCTCCACGGGCCTCCTCCTCTACACCCACGCCGGCTATCCCCTCCTCCTCCGCGCGCTCGCAGGTCCGCCGCGGCCCGAGGCCGACCGCGAGGATCGCTCGCCCCACGAGCTTCCGTCGGTCTCGCTCATCGTCGCCGCCCACGACGAGGAGGACGTGATCGCGGCCAAGGTCCTCGGCGCGCTCGCCCTCGACTATCCCCGGGAGCGCCTCCAGGTCGTGGTGGCCTCCGACGGCTCCGGCGATCGCACGGCCGAGCGCGCACGCGAGGCCGGCGCCCACCTCGTGCTCGAGCTCCCTCGCGGCGGCAAGATCCGCGCCCAGGATCGCGCCGTCGAGGAGGCCGACGGGGAGATCCTCGCCTTCTCGGACGCGAACTCCACGTGGGCGCCCGACGCGCTTCGCCGCCTCGTGGCCCCCTTCGCCGCGGACGAGCGGACCGGGTACGTGTGCGGACAGGTGCGCTTCGTGAGCGACGGCGGCACCAACCAGGAGGGCCTCTACTGGCGCTACGAGATGGCCGTGCGCGAGCTCGAGTCGCGCACGGCCGGCGTGACCGCCGGCAACGGCGCGATCTACGCGGTCCGGCGCGAGGCCTACCTGGTCGTGGATCCCCGCATGGGCCACGACCTCTCGTTCCCGTTCAACCTGGTCAAGCGCGGGTGGCGCTCCCTCTACGCCCCCGACGCTCGTGCCGAGGAGAAAATGGTTCCCTCGATCGAGGGCGAGTTCGCGCGCAAGCGGCGGATGATGAGCCACGCCTGGGCCATCGTGCTCGAGGGCGGGTTGCTCTCCCCGCGCGGCTATCCGGCCCCCTACGCGCTCGAGATCCTCTCCCACCGGGTGCTCCGCTACGCCTCGCCGTTCCTCCACCTCGCCGCGCTGGCCTCGAGCGCGGCGCTCCGCCGCCGGGGTCGGGTTTACGCCGCGGCCCTCGTCGCCCAGCTCGGCCTCCTCGGGGCCGCCGCCCTCGGGCCGATGGTCTCACTGCGCCCGTTCCGGCTGGCCTACTACTACGTGCTCGTCACCGCGTCCCTGGCCGCCGGGCTTCTCGACCACCTGCGCACCGGCACCCCCGCCGAGTGGGAGAAGGCCGAGGGCACGCGCTGAACCGCGCGCTCGATCTCGTGCTGTCCGGTGTCGCCCTGGCCCTGACCTCGCCGGTCCTTGCCCTGGCCGCGCTCGCCGTGCGCCTCGAGAGCGGCGGGCCGATCGTCTTCCGCCAGCTCCGGGTCGGACGCGACGGCCGGCCGTTCGAGATGCTGAAGCTCCGCACCATGGTCGTCGGAGCCGAGCACACCGGCGCCGGACTGGCCGTCAGCCAGGGCGACGCCCGCATCACTCGCGTGGGCGCGCTCCTACGCCGTCTCTCGCTCGACGAGCTGCCGAATCTGGTCAACGTGCTGCGCGGAGAGATGTCGGTGATCGGGCCGCGGCCCACGCTCCCGGTGCAGGTCGAGCAGTACACCGCCCACCAGCGCCGCCGCCTCGAGGTTCGGCCCGGCATCACCGGGTGGGCGCAGGTCCACGGCCGGGCGTCACTGCCCTGGCACGAGCGCATCGAGCTGGACGTGTGGTACGTCGAGCACCGCTCGCTTGCCCTAGACCTGCGCATCCTCCTGCGAACGGTGAAGCTCCTCCTCACCGGCAGCGGCCTGTACAAGGGAGACACCGGCGGATGGCGACCGAGCGCGTGACACCGTCCGGCCGAGCGCACGAGAGGCCCGTGGCCGTCCTGCTCACCGGCGTGGGCAAGCGCTACGACATCGTGAGCGCCTTCGCCGAGCACGCGTTCGTGATCGCCGCCGATCCGAGCCCGCTCGCTCCGGCGCGCTACGCCGCCGACCTCTGGGTCGCCCCCCCGCCGATCCACGACGCCGAGTACGTGCCCTTCCTCCAGGAGGTCACGGCGCGACACGAGGTGCGGGCCGTGGTGCCGCTCACCGACCTCGACATCGAGGTCTTAAGCCGGGCCGATCTGCCCGCCTTTGTCCCCGAGCCCGAGGTGTGCAGGGCCACCTACGACAAGTACGAGACCCACCTGCTGCTGCGCCGCCTCGGCCTGCCGAGCCCGCCCACCGTGCTGCCGGGAGAGGAGCCCGAGTCCTACCCGGTGATCGTCAAGCCGCGGCGGGGCTCGGGCGCCCGCTCGATCCATCCGGCGGCCGACGCCGAGGAGGCCGCGTTCTTCGTGCGCTACGTGCCGGAGCCCGTGATGGTGCAGCGGCTGATGGGCGGCCCCGAGTACTCGATCGACCTGCTCTGCGACCTCGACGGCCGGTGCCTGAACGCCATCCCCCGCACCATGCTCGAGTCGCGCGGCGGCGAGTCCATCAAGGGTGCCGCCATCGCCGATCTCGAGCTGATCGAGCTCGGACGCGCGGTGGGCGAGACGCTGCCCGTGCGCGGCCCGTGCACCGTGCAGGCCTTCCGCGATCCCGAGACCGGCCTCGGGATCACCGACGTGAACACCCGCTTCGGCGGCGCCTTTCCCGCTCCGATGTACGCCGCCGCGCGCGGCCGCAGCTACCCCGAGCTGATCGTGCGCATGGCCGCCGGCGAGCGCGTGGAGCCCCATGTGGGCGAGTTCAGCCCGGGGCGTACGTTCACGCGCTTCTACTGGCAGATCGAGCTCGACGAGACGATGGCGCCCACCGGGCGCGACATCGTGGCCGGTGGGATGAGGTCGCCGCGGGGTCGGCTCGAGTCCGGCTGACTACCGAGTGCTCGCGCCGCCGCCGCCCGCGCCGCTCACCGCGCGCACGTGGACGGGGCCGGACGAGGAGCCGGCCACCACGGCCCGAAAGCGGTAGAGGCCCGGAAGCTTCGCCCGGTAGTACGCCACGAAGGTCGTGCCGGAGACGCGCGTCCTGAGCGTGGCCACGCGGCGCGAGCTTCCCCCGCCCCCGCGTCGCTCGACGGCCACGGTCACGCGCGTGCCGGCTGGGCGCAGGGTGCCCCGGACGCCGATCACGCGGCCCACGTTGACCCGGGTGGCGGTGCGCTCGAGCGTCGCTCCGGGACGCTCGGCGTCGGCGTCGGGGGTGCCGGCGGTGGAAGGGCTCGGTGCGGCGCCGGCCACGCGCGAGCGGAGCTCGGGGAGCTGGCGAAAGAGGGCATCGCCGGGGCACGAGGTGTTGTTGCCGTCACGGTGGCCCGACACGCGGTTGAACGTGCCCACCACGCCGCGTGCGAGCCGGGTCGTGGCGCCTCCGGCCGAGGGCACCCGCACGGTGCCCGTGGTGGGCACGCCGTGGAGGGGAAGCTTCCAGCGGATGATGCGTGTCATGGCCGCGATGGCCTCCGGCGTCTGGCCCTGAGTGGAGAAGGTCCCCAGGTTGGCGATGCCCGTGGACTGGGAGTTCCAGCCCTGCGCCTGAGCGCCAACCACGGCGCGGTCGACGCCCCCGGCCCGACCCTCGTAGATCGTGCCGTAGCGGTCGACGAGGAAGTTGTAGCCGATGTCTCCCCACCCGTTCGAGTTGCGGTGGTACCGGCAGATGGCGAGCACCTGGGCGGCGGCCTGCTCGCGGGTGTAGGAGGTCGCGGTCACCGTGTGGTGCACGAAGGCGAGCTTCACCTGGCCGATGCCCGGCGAGGACTTCGGCCGGCATCCGTCGGCTCCCCAGGCCGCGCGCGGGACGATCGTCGGGCGGCCGGACTGGGCGAACGCGGAGGTGGGTGTGGTGAGAGCGGCCACCGTGGAGCTCACGGCGCTGCGCACGGCGGTCACCGCGCGGTCACGCGGGGTCGACGAGCCGGTGGCGTTCACGAAGTGCAGGCGCAGTCCCTCGACCGGCTCGGACAGGCGGTACTGAAGCTCGTCGGACTCCCCGGACCAGACTGGGGCGGACACGCCGCCGGCCGCGGTGGCCTCGCCGGTGCCCGGATCGGGAGCGCCGTCGGGGTGCGACCCCACGGGCGTCCACCGTCCCCACCTCTCGCCGGCGGCCCGGACGCGCACGGCGATCCTCGGCTCGTCCTCGCCTCCACGCCAGCGCATGCCCACGAGGTTGAAGCGCTTCGGCGCGCGGACGGTCGGGGAGATGTAGCCGCGGTCGGCGCGCGCGGCCCGAACGTCGCCGCCGGAGGGCGCCGCCATCTCGAAGTCGACGGGCGCGGGGCGGTAGGGCCGGACGGAGAGGGCCGGCGCGGCGAGCACGAGAAGGGCCGTGATCATCGCTCCCGCGAGGGGTATGAGCGTTCGCTTCACCGGGGCCCGGAACACGGTCCTCTCCCGAGGGTTGCGGGGGTGTCGTGCTCGGGGGAGTGGATGGCGGCAAGCGTAAGAACTGACTCGCGGCCGCCCGGGCGTGAGAGAGAACTTGCAGGAAGGAGGAGCTGCGGGCTACGGCACGTACTCGGGCCCGCGGTCCCTGTGCGCCTCGGTGAAGGCCCGGATCGCGTCGTAGACGCGCGGGTTCTCGCGCGGACAGGTCAACGTCTCCTGCCATGCCGTGGCGGCCACCTCGTAGGGCATGCGCGTCACGTTCGGGGTGAGGAGCACGTGATAGGGATCCTCGTCGTAGAGCGCCTTGAGGTTGCCCTTGACGGGGTCCGGCGCGGTGGGGCGGTATTGGATGTGGATGCGGCCGTGCTCGAGGGAGTGCACCGTGTTCTCCACACGGCCCGGGGGCACGCGATAGGCGCCGTCCTCGACCGGCTCGATGTTGTGGTCGCCGGAGTGGGGGGGATTCGCCCGGTACCGCACGGGCGTGCCCACGTGGTTGTTGCCCTCCGAGCGCTCGCTCTTCACGGTGCAGCCGGCCGCGCGGGCCGCGGCCGGCAGGTCGCGCGCCAGCGGCCCGGCGGGGGGAGCCTTCCCCTCGGGGAAGTCGTTGCCCTCCGAGGGGGTGACCGGCGCCGGGCCATCCTCGGCCCCCGGGCTCAGCGCCACGAAGACGATGGCCCCGAGGGCCACCACCGCGATGAGCACGCCCACGCCGTACCCGAGGATGCGTCGCCGGCGCTCGCCGGACGCCGCGGCCCGCTCCTGCGCGAGGCGCTCCTCCCGGAGGGCCTCCTTCTGCTCCTTGCGACTGGCCATGGTGAGAGGGTAATCCAGCCTGGAAAGGGCCCAGCGTCGCGTGCTCCGAACCGGCGCGCTTCCGTGAACCTGGCGGAGGCCCTCGACGTTCTCGGCCCGTCGCCACTCGCAATCGGACGAACGCCTTCGCTCGACTTTCGAGCCGCTGCTGGGCGAGGTGCTCGAGATCGTGGCCACGGCAGAGCCCGACGCGTGGCGAGCTGCGGCCATCCGCGGGCGCCACTACCACCGGGAGAGGCCGACGGGCCACTCGTCCGCGCCGCGAGAGTCGAGGGGTTGGCTGTGAACGAGCTCGGCTGACCTACCGGAAAGGTCTACGATCCCTCGCATCCGGTCCGAGACGCCTGGGGAGGCGAGGAGATGTCACATGAAGCACGCGTGCGGATCGCCGTGAACGGCGAGTCCCACGAGTCCGTCATCGAGCCGCGCCTGCTGCTCGTCCACTACCTGCGCGAGACGCTCGGGCTCACCGGCACGCACGTGGGCTGCGACTCGTCGAACTGCGGTGCCTGCACCGTGCAGCTCGACGGCGAGGCCGTCAAGAGCTGCACCGTGCTCGCGGTGCAGGCCGACGGCGGCGAGATCCGCACCGTCGAGGGCCTCGCCCACAACGGCGAGCTGCACCCGATGCAGGAGGCCTTCTGGGCCAACCACGGCCTCCAGTGCGGCTACTGCACTCCGGGGATGATCATGGCCTCGGTCGATCTCATCGAGGAGAACCCGGATCCCTCCGACGCGGAGATTCGCCAGGCCCTCGAGGGCAACCTCTGCCGCTGCACCGGCTACCACAACCTCGTCCTTGCCGTGCAGGCCGCGGCCGCCAAGACCCGTGAGGGAGTGACCGCGTGAGCGCCGTCGAGAGAGAGACCCACGCCAACGGCTACGTCGGCCAGTCGATCCGGCGCAAGGAGGATCCGCGCCTGATCCGCGGCGAGGCCACGTACGTGGACGACGTCGTGCTCGTGGGGATGAAGTACGCCTCCATCGTGCGCTCCACGGAGGCGCACGCCCGGATCACCTCGATCGACGCCTCGGCCGCGCTGGCCCGCGACGACGTGACCGCCGTCTTCACCGGCGAGGATCTCGCCGCCGATCTGCAGGCCCCGCTCGCCATGATCTGGGCGCCCCCGGGCGTCGAGGTCAAGGCACCCGAGCACTGGCCCCTGGCCAAGGGCAAGGTGGGCTACGTGGGCCAGGCGGTGGCCGTGGTCGTCGGCGCCGACCGCTACTCGGTGGCCGACGCCGCCGAGGAGGTGATCGTCGAGTACGAGCCACTCCCGGTGATCGTCGACGTCGAGGCCGCCCTGGCCGACGAGACGGTGGTGCACGAGGACATCGGCACCAACAAGGCCTTCGAGTGGTCGCTTCCGGGCGGCGACGTGGAGGCCGGCTTCGCCGAGGCCGACGTGATCGTCGAGCGGCGCATCGTCAACCACCGCATCGCCGGCGCGCCCATCGAGCCGCGCGGGGTCGTGGCCGAATGGCGCGCGGGCGCACTGACCATGTGGACGGCCACGCAGGTGCCGCACGTGGTGCGACTGCTGATGTCGATGGAGACCGGGATTCCGGAGGACAAGATCCGGATCATCGCCCCCGAGGTGGGAGGTGGCTTCGGCGCGAAGCTCCAGGTCTACGGCGAGGAGATCCTCCTGGCCGTGGTGGCCAAGCGGATCAACGGCTCGGTCAAGTGGATCGAGACCCGCTCGGAGAACATGACCACGAGCCACCACGGCCGTGACCAGGTGGACTACATGAAGATCGGCGCCAAGCGCGACGGCACGATCACCGCCATCCACTCGAGGATCATCCAGGACCTCGGGGCCTACCACCTGCTGCTCACCCCGTTCATCCCGTGCTTCGGGGCGTTCGTGATGAGCGGGTGCTACAAGGTGCCGAACGTCCAGACCGACATCGTCGGGGTGTTCACCAACAAGATGTCCACCGACGCCATCCGGGGGGCCGGCCGGCCCGAGGCCACCCACCAGATCGAGCTCATCATGGACCAGCTAGCCCAGGAGCTCGGGATGGACCGCCTCGAGCTGCGGCGCAAGAACTTCATTCCGAAGGAGGACTTCCCGGCCGATATTCCGATCGGGGTGACCTACGACTCCGGCGACTACCACGGCTCGCTCGACAAGCTGCTCGAGCACGTGGACCTCGAGGCCTTCGAGCGCGAGCGCGCGGAGATGCTCGAGAAGGGGGTCTACCGCGGGATCGGCTTCTCGACCTACGTGGAGATCTGCGGGCTCGCGCCCTCGCGGGCGGTGGGCCCGAGCGCCGTCGGCATCCAGAGCGGCTTCTGGGAGTCGGCCACGGTGCGGGTGCACCCCACCGGCACGGCCACCCTCTACACGGGATCCTCGCCGCACGGGCAGGGGCACGAGACCGGCTTCGCCCAGATCGTGGCCGACCGCATCGGCATCTCCCCGGACCAGGTGGACGTGATCCACGGCGACACGGGCACCGGCCCGATGGGCATGGGCACCTACGGCTCGCGCTCGCTGTCGGTGGGCGGGGTCTCCGCGTCACAGGCCGCCGACAAGGTGGCCGACAAGGCGCGGCGCATCGTGGCCCACCAGCTCGAGGCCGCACCGGAGGACATCGAGCTGGCCGACGGAAGGTTCCAGGTGCGCGGCTCGCCGGACAAGGCCATGACCCTCGCCGAGGTGTCGGGGGCGGCGTACGTCCCCGAGAACCTGCCCGAGGGCATGGAGCCCGGGCTCGAGGAGCAGAACTTCTACGACCCCGAGAACTTCGTGTGGCCCTTCGGCGCCCACGCCTGCGTGGTGGACATCGACGCCGACACCGGCAAGGTCGAGGTGGTTCGCTACGTGGCCGTGGACGACTGCGGCCCGGCCATCAACCCGATGATGATCGAGGGGCAGATACACGGCGGCATCGCCCACTCGATCGGCCAGGCGCTCTACGAGCAGGTGGTCTACGCCGAGGACGGCCAGCTCGCGACCGGCAACTTCGTGACCTACGCGCTGCCCACCGCGAACGAGATCCCCGAGTTCGAGACCGACCGTACGGAGACCTCCTCCCCGAGCAACCCGCTCGGGGTGAAGGGCGTCGGGGAGGCGGGCACCATCGCCGCCACGCCGGCCATCGTGAACGCGGCCATCGACGCGCTACGGCCGATCGGCGTCTCGTTCATGGACATGCCGCTCACGCCCATGCGTGTCTGGCAGTACATGGAGGAGGCCCGGAGCGGCACGGCCGGTCCCCGCGGCTCGGAGCAGGGTCGCGAGCTCGACGAGCAGGCCAAGGACTCGGCCGGGTCCGGGCCTACGCGGCCCGACGTGGGTGGTGCGTCGTGATTCCGCAGGGCTTCGAGTACGAGGCGCCGGAGTCCCTCGAGGAGGCGATCCGGCTCTACGGCGACGGAGGTGAGGACGTGAAGCTCCTCGCGGGCGGCCACTCCCTCGTCCCGCTCATGAAGGAGCGCCTGGCCGCGCCGGAGAAGCTGATCGACCTGCGACGGGTGCCCGGCCTCGTGGGCATCGAGCGCGAGAACGGGGGCTTTCGCATCGGGGCCATGACCCCGCACCGCAGGCTCGAGCTCTCCCCCGAGCTCGGGGTGATCGCCGAGGCGGCCGGCACCATCGCCGACCCGCAGGTGCGCCACAGGGGCACGATCGGCGGCTCGCTGGCCCACGCCGATCCGGCGTCGGACCTCCCGGCCGTGCTCATGGCCGTCGAGGCCACCTACACCGCGCAGGGGCGAAGCGGCCAGCGCCAGATCGCCGCCGCCGACCTGGCCCTTGACTATCTCACCACCTCGCTCGCCGACGACGAGGTGCTCATCGAGGTGCGCGTACCGGCGCTCGAGGGCTACGGGTTCGGGTACGAGAAGTTCAACCGCCGCGCCGAGGACTGGGCGATGGTGGCCGCCTCGGTGGTCATGAAGGTGACCGACGGCACCTGCGAGGACGTGCGCGTCGGGCTCACCCACATGTCGGGCCTTCCCATGCGGGCCACGGCGGTTGAAGAGGCGCTGCGCGGCCAGCCCGTGGCCGCCGATCGCATCGCCGCCGCCGCCGAGCAGGCCGCCGAGGGCACCGAGCCTCCGGGGGACCTGAACGCGACGCCCGCGTACAAGCGCCACCTCGCCCGCGTCCTCACCCGCCGCGCGTTGTCACGCGCCGCCGGCCAGGTCTGAGCGCACCCCCCTTCAGCTCGGTCGCGGCCGTCCAGGAGGCCCTCGGGGCGGAGCGCTACCTGGCCGACCGGGCGCTCGCGACCTCGGTCTACCTGGCCACGGTGCTCGAGCAGCCGCTGTTGCTCGAGGGCGAGGCGGGTGTGGGCAAGACCGAGGTGGCCAAGGCCCTCGCCTCCGCGGCTTCGGCTCGGCTCATCCGGCTGCAGTGCCACGAGGGCATCGACCTCCATCAGGCCCTCTACGACTGGGACTACCAGCGCCAGCTCCTGGCCATCCGCTCCGCCGAGGTGGCGGCGGCGGGCGCGCCCACCGGCCGCCTCTTCTCGCGCGAGTTCCTCCTCCGCCGGCCGCTGCTCGAGGCCCTCGAGCACGAAGGGCCGGTGGTGCTCCTGATCGACGAGATCGACCGCGCCGACGACGAGTTCGAGGCCTTCCTGCTCGAGTTCCTCTCCGACTTCCAGGTGACGATCCCGGAGCTCGGCACGGTCGAGGCCCACGGCCGGCCGCTCGTGGTCCTCACCTCCAACCGCACGCGCGAGCTCCACGACGCGCTCAAGCGCCGCTGCCTCTACCACTGGATCGACTACCCCTCGCCCGAGCGCGAGCAGGAGATCGTGCGGGCCCGGCTGCCCGGCGTGCCCGAGGACATCGCCGTGCGGGTGTGCCGCGCCGTGGCCCGCCTGCGCGAGGAGGACCTCTACAAGCTTCCCGGCGTGGGCGAGACCATCTCCTGGGCGCAGGCGCTGCTGGCGCTCGAGGGCGCCGAGCTCGAGGACACGCTCGGCGTGGCGCTCAAGGTGCGTGAGGACATCGATCGCGTGAGCGAGGGGCGGATGCTCGAGGGTGTCTGAGCTCGAGTCGAGGAGCGCGCCCACCCCGTCGGTGGGCGCGCGCGCCGGGAGGCGCCCGAGCGCGGCCGTGCTCGGGCGGCGGGTCTCCATGCGGCTCGCGCTCCTAGGGGCAGCGCTGCGGGCGGCCGGAATGCGCGTAGGCATCGGGGAGCTGCTCGCCGCCCACCGCGCCGTCGCCGCCGTGGACCACGCCTCCCCCATGGACGCTTACCTGGCCGCCCGCACCGTGCCCTACTCGCGTCGTCAGGACCTTCCCGCGGTCGACGCGGCCTGGGCCGAGTGCTGTCGCGGCCGCTAGGCCGAGCCCCCGGCGGTCTTGGCCGAGGCCACGTCGCTCGCGCTCCCGCGCACCGCGGTGCCCGGCTGGGAGCCATCGCGGCCGAAGCGGGAGTCCGCCTTCGACCCCGTGGTGCTCCCCTCGGCGTGGAGCGAGGAGGAGGTGCTGCGCGAGAAGGACTTCGCCCACTTCACC
>JBPCRE010000082.1:0-2949 GCA_050997195.1 Thermoleophilaceae bacterium | reverse complement strand
GGCGGCGCCGAACCAGATCATCCGAGCTCCAGCGGGTCGCAGGCCGTCCGACCCTCGGTCCGCACGAGCTCGTGGTAGAGCACCACGTCGCGCTCCTCGTCGATCCCCACCACGTAGACGTTGGCCGCCACCGAGCCCGCGGCCTTGGCGCAGGCTCGCCGGGCCACGTCCCGGGAGCCCGTGCCTCCGTGCTCGAAGGGGAGCACGCGGAAGGCGCCGCGCACCTCCTCACGCCGCGCCACCTGCCGCGACAGCGCCGCGGTGAGCTTCACGGTGTCCACCACCGACTGCCAGGGCAGGCGCCACGCGCGCAGCAGCCAGCGCGCGTCACCGTCGAAGCGGTCCGCGCCCCGGAAGAGCACGGCCACCGACAGGGTGGCCCCGAGCGCCGCGGCCACGACCCCGGCCCCGAGCTCCGCCGGATCGAACGTGCCCACGAGGACGATCCACAGGGCCATGAGCGTGACCCACCATCCGAGCCAGGACACCCATCGCCGCCTATCCCGTGAGTGCCGATCGCCGCCTGAACTGGTCTCCGCGCTCGCGCCTCGTGCTCCCTCGGTACCGTTGGCCACGCGACCCTAACGGGGCGGTGAGACGCCAGCCCTCGTCCGGCCGTCCTGGAGCACGCGGTCTCCACTTTCCCTCTCCCGGCAGCTACCGTCGAGCCATGAGCCGGGAAGAAGCCGACGGGGCGGACGAGACCTCTCCGAGCACCAAGACGGGCGCGGGCGAGACCGCCGGCGCGGCGCACAACCACGGCGCGCGCACGCCGGCGCAGTGGTATGGCTACATCTTCGGCGTCGCCCTTCTGCTCCTCGGCCTGTTGGGTTTTACCGCCGACGCCAACTTCGACACCGAGGCGACCGACCTGACGAGCGGCGGCTTCCAGGGCGACGGCTTCCTCGGCTTCGAGGTCAACGGGACCCACAACGTGGTGCACCTCGCCAGCGGCCTGCTCCTGCTGGCGCTGGCTCCCAAGCGCGGCTCGGCCAGAGTGGGCGCCGTCGGCTTTGGGATCCTCTACGTCCTGGTCACCCTCGTCGGGGTCATCGACGGCGACAACGTGCTCGGGCTCATTCCGGTCAATGGGGCGGACAACGTGTTGCATGCGGCCCTCGCCGTGCTCGGACTGGGGGCGGGTCTCGCGTCCCCCCGGGCCGCTTCCCGGTGACCGGGAGGGGAGGAACCGGCCACCGAGGAGGTCCCCGGTCACTCACGCGCGCTACGAAGACGCGACGAGCGTCACGAGCCACAACGCAGTGGGCGCGTTTTGCGTGACTTCACCGCCTGAGCCGCT
Organism: Thermoleophilaceae bacterium; assembly: GCA_050997195.1. Lineage (GTDB taxonomy): Bacteria > Actinomycetota > Thermoleophilia > Solirubrobacterales > Thermoleophilaceae > JACCZP01. The sequence continues at coordinate 1,649 of JBPCRE010000082.1, read as the reverse complement.
CATTCTGGGTGATCGCCTGGTTACCCTCGCCTCTCCGTCCTCACCGGCCGCCCGGCCACCACGAAGGAGTCTCAGACCATGGCATCGACCAACATCAATCGGGTCACGCTCACCGGGAACCTCACGCGCGATCCCGAGCTGCGCACCACCCCGAGCGGAACGCCCGTCTGCTCGCTTCGCCTCGCCGTCAACACCCGCCGCAAGGACGGCTCGGGGGAGTGGGTCGACAAGCCCAACTACTTCGACGTCACGATCTGGGGTCGCCAGGGCGAGAACGCCGCGCAGTACCTCGAGAAGGGCCGACCGGTGGCGCTCGACGGCCGGCTCGAGTGGCGCGAGTGGGAAGACAAGGAGGGCAACAAGCGCCAGAACGTGGAAATCGTGGCCGACACCGTTCAGTTCCTCGGCTCGCGCGAGGGCGGCGGAGAGAACGGCTCCCGCTTCACCCCCCAGTCCGACGTCCCCGCCGACACGAGCGATTTCCAGACGGCGCCGGCCGGTCCCCGCTCGGCCGACGACGACATTCCGTTCTAGGCCACGCACCCACGCGGTCGTGGAATCACTATCCATCTAGCTGCGCACAGGGCGCCGCTAGACTCGCCTGTCGCTCTTTCAAGGCCCACAGTGAGGTAGGTAGCAGGCAGTTATGGCCAAGCAACGCGGTCGGCAGCCCACAGGGTCGCGCCGGCGGGACAACAAGAAGGGACCGGCCGCCGGCGGTCGTCGCAAGCCGTGCCAGTTCTGTCGCGACAAGGTCGACTTCGTCGACTACAAGGACTTCGGGACCCTTCGCCGCGTGGTCAGCGACAAGGGGAAGATCCGCTCGGCTCGCATCACCGGCTCCTGCCGCCGCCACCAGGCGCAGATGGCTCGCGCGGTCAAGCGGGCCCGTGAGCTCGGCCTCCTCCCCTACGTCGCCGACCGTTGAGCGCGGATAGCTGCGCTATGCGGGGTCATCGGTCGCTCGCCTGCTCTCGCAGGCTTCGCTCCCTGCTTCCCCCGCCTAGCTTGCTCTCCGCGCTCAACGGTGCGTCGGTCATTCGGGTTGTGGCTCGCGGCCGCCTGTTCATCTCGGGGAGGTGATCCGTGGCTCAGGCCATTCTTCTTCAGGTCGTCGATTCGCTCGGGGATCGGGGCGATGTGGTCGACGTCTCGCCCGGGTACCTGCGCAACTACCTTGAGCCGCGGAAGCTGGCTCAACGTGCCACGCCGGGGGCGCTCGGGGAGGCCCGGCGGCGAGTGGAGGCCGGCGAGCGCGCGGAGCGGGAGCAGGCCGAGCGTGCGGAGGAGAGCGCGGCCATCCTCACCCGCACGGTGCTCACCATTCCGCAGGCGGCGGGCGCCGACGGGCGGTTGTTCGGATCGGTCACCGCGCAGGACATCGTCGACGCCGTGCAGCAGGCCCGGGGAATCAGGCTCGACCGGCGTCGCGTTCACCTCGATCCGCCGATCCGCACGACGGGCAGCCACATGGTCACCGTCGAGGTCCACGACGGGGTCACCGCCGACGTCAAGACCATCGTCACCCCCGACGCGTGAGCTCGCCGTTGAGCGCGGATAGCTGCGCGATGCGGGGTCATCGGTCGCTCGGCTGCTTGCGCAGCCGTCGCTCCCTGCTTCCCCCGCCTAGCTTGCTCTCCGCGCTCAAC
>JBPCRE010000261.1:0-2971 GCA_050997195.1 Thermoleophilaceae bacterium | reverse complement strand
TAAGAGGTGCCCTCCGCCCGCGGGGGAGACCGGGGTTTGCGGCGTTGCCTCCTTGGGTCGCGCCGCGGTCGCGATCCTCTCCCAGCGCCCGCGCACCCGGCCGGTCGCCGGACGGAAGGCCCGGTCGAAGTGGCCGCCGCGGTCGAGGTCCCCACGATCGTGTCCAGCGCGACGACTCCGAGCCCGAGCGAGCACTCGCCCGTCCGGCCCAGCGCCTCCACCATTTCCTCGAACGGGAGGATGAGCCCGACGTCCGCGGGCTGGCCGCGCAGCCGGGCCACGACACGGCCGAGCGCCCGCCGGCGCCGCACCCGCAGGAAGTCGTCCTGGGCGTCGGCACGAGGCAATCCGGTCGATCGAGGCGGCGGGTTCATGGCTTGACAGGAGGGTTACATTCAGCCCGGGATGGAGGTTCGGAGGTACCTCGTCGCAGGAATAATCGCCTTGGTGAGGATGGCGAGGATGGCGAGGATGGCGAGGATGGCGAGGATGGCGATGGGCGCGGCCAGCGCGACCCCGCAGCCCGTGCCGCAACTGATCGCCGCGATGACCAGCGCTCCCGGGCTCAGGCCGTAGTCGCGCCGGATGTCGGGCAGCAGGAGGCCGTAGCCGTAGCGCGCCATACCGAAGCAGACGCCGACCACGCCGATGCCCGCGGTCGCCAGCCGGAGCGGCCCCGGGGTGACCGCTCATCGCGCGATCTGGGTGGTGTGGTCGAGCGGGCAGCCGGGCGCTTCCGTGCACGCGTGCCGGTCGCAGAGCCGGCAGACCCGCAGCGCCTGAGGCCGATCGTCGGCCAGTGAGGCGACGAGGCGCTCGAGGAGTGGGACGAGCGCCGCCTGCTCTGCGGGCGCGAGCGCGTCGAGGAGCGCGCGGAGGGAGCGCGTCCGGCGCCCGAGCGCGGCGCTCGCGGCACGCTCGCCGACGGCGGTCAGGTGCAGCGCGAGGGAGCGGCGATCGGGCCCGGGCCGACGCTCGACCAGGCCCTCGGCGGCCAGCCGGTCGACGACGCGGACCGTGGCGGGCTGGGAGATGCCCAGGACCCGCCGGACCGCCTCCACCGACTCGCCCGGGTAGGCCTGGAGGTGGACGAGGACGGCGGGCGAGCTCCCCCCGTGGGAGAGCTCGCCCTCCACCGCCGTGCGGAGCCGATCGGTGGCCGCGAGAGCGGTGACGCCCAGAAGGTTGGCGAGACGATCCTCCACCCCCCAATATATACCCGGAGTCTGAGTGTTGCTCACCTCCGTGGCAAGGCCGCTATCAATGGCCTATGATTGGCCAATGCCTCGGGTCCAGACGATGGTGCAGCTTTCCGAGGAGCTCGTCGCGGAGCTCGACGTCGAAGCCGCCCGCCGGGAGACGTCCCGGTCGGGGCTGATCCGGGGCATCCTCGACGAGTATCTGCGCACCCACGCGGAGGCGCGGATCGGTGAGCGCATCGTCGAGGGCTACCGGCGCGTGCCGCCCGCGCGGCCCGACGAGTGGGGAGACCCCGCCGAGATCGTCGACCGGGCGGCCGTCGATCTCCTCCATCGCCTCGAGGCCGAGGAGCGCCGCGACCGTCGTGAGCCGTGGTAGCGCGTGGTGAGGTCTGGTGGTACGAGGACCCGCGGGCGGGTCGTCGGCCGTTCCTGGTCCTGACCCGGGACGAGGCGATCCCGGTGCTCAACCAGGTCCTCGCGGTGCCGGCCACGCAGACCGTGCGCGGAATCCCCACCGAGGTCGGATTGGGTCGGTCCGACGGGATGCCGGCGGAGTGTGCGTTGACGCTCGACAACCTCGCCACGCTCCGCGTCTCCTTGTTCACGGAGAGGATCACGCAGCTCAGCCAGGGTCGGATGCGCGAGGTCTGCGAGGCCCTCGCTCGCGCGACGGCCTGCTGAGCGGCAGAGACCTAAGCATATCCGACCGGATATGATCCCCATCGTGGACGTCGCCGTCGCACTGAGGGAGGGCCGGGTGGCCGCAGGGCTGACCCAGGCCGCGCTCGCGCGCCGGGCGGGGACTTCCCAGGCGACCGTGTCGGCCTACGAGAGTGGTCGCAAGCGCCCCGGGGTCGAGACGTTCAGCCGCCTCCTAGCGGCCTTTGGGGCCCGTCTCGCGATCGAGCCGGCTCGGCCGGGCAGCACCGAGCCGTCGGCTGCCCACCACGCGCGCACGGCCCGGCGGCTGGTCGACGTGCTCGCGCTCGCCGCGGCTCTGCCCGTGCGCCACGAGCCCGAGCTCCGCTTCCCACGGCTGGGGTGAGCGGCGGTGGCGCCGACGCTCCCCGAGCGACTCGTGGCGCTCCACCAGGCCCTTGCCCGTCGGCGGATCCCCCACGCGTTCGGCGGCGCCATCGCCCTCGCCTACTGGACCCTGGATCCCCGCGGCACGAGCGACATCGACGTCAACCTCTTCGTCCCCGCCGCCGAGCCCGCGCGGGCTCTGCTCGCCCTACCCGAGGCGGTCGCCCAACCTCCCGGAACGCCGGAGGCCATTGCCCGTGACGGCCAGGTCCGGCTGTGGTGGGACGAGACGCCGGTCGACCTGTTCTTCGACTACCAGCCCGTGCACGCCGACGCGGCGCGGAACCGTCGCATGGTGCCGTTCGCCGGTATCCAGATCCCGGTGCTCGGACTGTTCGAGCTCGCCGCCTTCAAGGCGATGTTCGACCGCATCCGCGACTGGGCCGACATCGAGGCAATGCTGGGAGCGGCCACGCTCGATCCCGAGCGCCTGCGGGACACCCTGCGTGCACTGATCTCCGACGACGATCCCCGCTGGAACCGCCTCGACGAGGTCGAGCGCCGCGCCGGAGGATCCCGCGAGGACTGACCGGGCGCCCGCGCCGCCAACCACGACCTCGCGTCAGCCGGAGACCTCGTGCGCCCGGGCCACCGCCTCCGCCGGCGAGCCCTGGAACGGCTCCCCGTGGCCGGGAAGCAGCGTGCCGGCGTCGGCGCTCGCGAGCACGTCGAGCGAGCGCCGC
>JBPCRE010000204.1:0-6714 GCA_050997195.1 Thermoleophilaceae bacterium | reverse complement strand
CGATCCCCTCCCTCCTGGCCGCCGCTTCGGTGCACCACCATCTCGTGCGCCAGGGCACCCGGTTGCGTGCCGGGCTCGTGCTCGAGTCGGGGGAGCCGCGGGAGATCCACCACCTCGCCGTGCTGATTGGCTACGGGGTCAGCGCCATCAACCCCTATCTCATGTTCGAGTCCCTCGAGGAGCTCGTGGCCGAGGGGCGGCTGCCGGAGGGCATGGGGGGGATGGACGCCGACGCCAAGCTGATCAAGGCACTCGGCAAGGGCCTCCTGAAGACCATCTCGAAGATGGGCATCTCCACCATCCAGTCCTACTCGGGAGCGCAGATCTTCGAGGCTGTGGGCCTCGACCCGAGGTTCATCGAGCGCCACTTCACGGGCACCGCATCGCGCATCGGCGGGGTGGGAATGGACGTGCTCGCCGAGGAGGCCGTGGCGCGCCACCACCGCGCCTACCCGGGCGCCCTGCACGGCCTCCTGCCCGTGGGCGGCTTGTACGCGTGGCGCCGCGACGGCGAGCGACACATGTGGGATCCGGACACCATCGCCGCCCTCCAGCACTCGGTGCGGAGCGTCGACGCCCACCTGCCCGTGGCCCCGTCCGGCAACGGTGCGAGCGCCAACGGCTCTGGCGAGGCCGAGGTGCACGCGGACGAGAACGGCGGAATAGCAGCGCAGGCCCCCTCGGGCACCGGCGGCCATCCCTACGGCACGGGCGAGTCCTACGCGCGCTTCTCGGAGCTCGTGAACGAGGAGAACGCCCAGCACGGCATGCTCCGGGGCCTGCTCAAGTTCCGTGAGGCCGAGGCCATCCCCCTCGAGGAGGTCGAGTCGGCCACCGAGATCATCAAGCGCTTCAATACCGGAGCCATGAGCTACGGCTCGATCTCCAAGGAGGCCCACGAGAGCCTGGCCATCGCCATGAACCGGATCGGCGGGCGCTCCAACACCGGCGAGGGGGGCGAGGACGCCGCCCGCTACACCCCGGACGCCAACGGCGACTCGCGGCGCTCGGCCATCAAGCAGGTGGCCTCCGGGCGCTTTGGGGTGACCACCGAGTACCTGGTCAACGCCGACGAGCTCCAGATCAAGATGGCGCAGGGCGCAAAGCCGGGCGAGGGGGGCCAGCTACCGGGGCACAAGGTGGACGAGGTGATCGGCAAGCTGCGCTTCGCCACGCCGGGCGTGGCGCTCATCTCCCCGCCGCCGCACCACGACATCTACTCGATCGAGGACCTCAAGCAGCTCATCTACGACCTTCGCTGCGCGAACCCCACGGCCCGCATCTCGGTGAAGCTCGCGGCCGAGGTGGGCGTGGGCACGGTGGCCGCGGGCGTGGCCAAGGCCAACGCCGATCACGTGGTGGTGGCCGGCCACGACGGAGGCACGGGAGCCTCGCCGCTCTCGTCGATCCAGTCGGCCGGGATTCCGTGGGAGATCGGCCTGGCCGAGACCCAGCAGACCCTGGTGCGCAACGAGCTGCGCTCGCGCATCGTGGTCCAGATCGACGGGCAGATGCGCACAGGGCGCGACGTGGTGATCGCCGGGCTGCTCGGGGCCGAGGAGATGGGCTTCTCCACCGCCCCGCTGATCGCGCTCGGCTGCATCATGATGCGCGTCTGCCACCTCAACACCTGCCCGGTGGGCATCGCCACCCAGGATCCCGAGCTGCGGCGGCGCTTCACCGGCCAGCCCGAGCACGTGGTCGAGTACTTCGTCAACGTGGCCGAGGAGACCCGGCGGCTGATGGCCAGCCTGGGCGTGAGCCGCTTCAGCGACCTCATCGGGCGCACGGACATGCTCGAGGCCGACGAGGCCATCGACCACTGGAAGGCCCGGGGCGTGGACCTCTCGAACGTGCTGCTGCCGCCGGAGATCAACCTCGACACCCCGCTGCAGAAGGTGCGCCCCCAGGAGCCCGTCCTCGACGACGCGCTCGACCACGTGCTGATCGAAGCGGCGCGGCCCGCGGTCAAGCGCGACGAGGAGGTGAGGTGGAAGGGCTCGATCCGCAACGTCAACCGCACCGTCGGCGGCCTGCTCTCCTCCCACATCACGAAGAAGCGGGGGCCGGCCGGCCTCGAGGAGGGCACCGTCACCCTCGCCTTCACGGGCTCCGCCGGGCAGTCCTTCGGCGCGTGGCTCGTGCCCGGCGTGACGCTCTCGCTCTGCGGCGAGGCCAACGACTACGTGGGCAAGGGCCTCTGCGGGGGCGTCGTCTCCGTGCGCCCTCCCGACGGCACCACCTTCCCGGCCGAGCACAACGTGATCGTCGGCAACACCGTGCTCTACGGAGCCACCAGCGGGCGCGCGTTCTTCCGGGGCCTCGCCGGCGAGCGCTTCGCCGTGCGCAACTCGGGAGCGAGCGCCGTCGTGGAGGGCGTCGGCGATCACGGCTGCGAGTACATGACCGGCGGGCGGGTGGTGGTCCTCGGCCCCACGGGGCGCAACTTCGGCGCCGGGATGAGCGGAGGGATCGCCTACGTGCTCGACGAGGAGGGGCGTCTCTCCGGGCGCTGCAACACCGAGCTCGTGGGCTTCGACTCCTTCGACGAGGCCGACTACATCGAGCTTCGCGACCTCGTGGCCGAGCACCAGGCGCGCACCCACTCCGCGGTGGCCGAGCGGGTGCTCGACGACTGGGACGTGGTCAAGCTCCGCTTCGTGAAGGTGATGCCCCACGACTACAAGCGCGTCCTCGAGGAGGCGGCGCAGAAGTCGGCGCAGGCGGGCGAGCAGCCGAAGATCGCCGAGGAGCAGGGCACCTCGCCGGCCGACCTCGAGAGCGAGCCTCTCACCGGCGCCGAGCAGCGCTAGAGCACCGCCATGGGAAAGCTCCGAGGCTTCCTCGAGATCCACCGATCCGGTGACCACAAGCGCGATCCCGCTGGGCGCCTGCGGGACTACAAGCACGTCATCCAGCCGCTTCCCGTGGCCACGCTGCGCGACCAGGGCGCGCGCTGCATGGACTGCGGCGTGCCCTTCTGCCACGAGGGCTGCCCGCTCGGGAACCTGATCCCCGACTGGAACGACCTGGTCTACCGCGACCGCTGGCGCGAGGCCCTCGACCAGCTCCACGCCACCAACAACTTCCCCGAGCTCACGGGCCAGATCTGCCCGGCGCCGTGCGAGTCGGCCTGCGTGCTCGACATCAACGACGACCCGGTGACCATCAAGGACATCGAGCTGGCCATCGTCAACCGCGGGTTCGAGGAGGGCTGGATCGTGGCCAGCCCGCCCGAGGAGCGCACGGGCAAGCGCGTGGCCGTGGTGGGCTCGGGCCCGGCCGGCATGGCCGTGGCCGCCGAGCTCAACAAGGTGGGACACAGCGTCACGGTGTTCGAGCGCGACGAGGCGCTCGGAGGGCTCAACCGCTTCGGGGTGCCCGACTTCAAGCTCGAGAAGTGGGTCATCGATCGGCGCACCACGCTGCTCGAGGAGGAGGGTGTCGAGTGGCGCACCGGCGTAGACGTGGGCGTGGACATCACCGCGGGCCAGATGCTCGCCGGCTACCAGGCCGTCGTCCTGGCCACCGGCGCCCGCGTACAGCGGGATCTCGAGGCCCCCGGACGCGAGCTCGACGGGGTGCACTTCGCGATGGACTACCTCTACGCGCGCAACCGCTGGGTGGCGCGGCACGAGCGGGGAGAGGGAGAATCGCCTGTGGGGGACGAGGAGATCACCGCGGAGAGCAAGCACGTGATCGTGATCGGAGGCGGGGACACGGGGATGGACTGCATCGCCAACGCCCACCGCGAGGGGCCGGAGAGCGTCTCGCTGTTCGACACCTACGCCCCGGTGCCCGAAGGCGGCCGCTACCCCGACTCGCCGTGGCCCATGAGCCCGAGGCGCACGACCAAGACCTACGCGCTCGAGGAGGGTGGGGAGCGCCGCTGGCACACCTCGGTGCTCGAGCTCATCGGCGAGGACGGGCGCGTTACCCACGCGCGGGTGATCGAGGTGGACGACCAGCGCCGGCCCGTGCCCGGAACCGAGTTCACGGTGCCCGCCGACCTCGTGCTGCTCGCCATCGGCTTCACGCGCCCCGAGCACACGGGCCTCGTCGAGCAGCTCGGCCTGGCCGTGGAGGAGTCCGGCACCATCCTCGCCGACCAGCAGGACTACGCCACCTCGGTGGACGGCGTCTTCGTGGCCGGCGACGCGCGCCGGGGCGCCTCGCTCACGGTGTGGGCCATCACCGAGGGGCGGCGCTGCGCCAAGGCCGTGGACCGCCACCTCGCGGGCGGCGGCGAGGCCGAGCTCGACCGCGTGATGATCGACGAGACGGCGGGCTCGGTGGGCCTCGAGGCGGGGCCGCCGGGAGACGCGGTCGCGCCGGTGTGACCTTGGGCCTGCTCGAGCTCCTCTTCCTTCCCATCAGCGGGCTCATCGTCGGGGCGTTCGCCCGGCTTGCATTGCCGGGAAAGGACCCGATGACGTTGCTGCAGACCATGCTCACTGGCATCGGTGGCTCGTTCCTCGGAGGACTGATCGGGTTCTTCCTGCTCGGCCAGGCCGGAGGCTTCCTGCTCTCGGTGATCTGCGCGGCGGGCATCGTCTACCTGGTGCGCCGCCGCCGCGGCGGCTCCCTCACCGAGCCGGGCAGCCGCGACCGGCTTCGGCGATGAGGGCGAGGGCCGGCGGCTCCCGCCTTCTCATCGCGGTCGTCGCCGCACTCGTCGCCGCCGTGGCGGTGTCGGCGGTCGCGCCGGCCCAGGGCCCGCCGCCGCCCGTATCCGGAGAGCAGCCCGACCCTCGCCCCTCCGGTGAGTACCCGCCCGTACCCGAGCCCTCGGCCGCGCTCCGCCGCGCCGGCTTCGTGGCCGTTCGCGCCCTCGCACCCTCGATCCGCACCGACGTGCGCTACGCCACCCGCCGGAACTTCACCGGAGCCGTGGTGCCCGGCTACTGCGAGCCGCTCGCCGTCATGAAGAGGGGTGCCGCGGAGGATCTCGCCGCGGTCCAGCGCCGGCTCGCGCCGCGCGGCCTGGGCCTGCTCGTCTACGACGCCTACCGCCCCGCCCGGGCCACCCGCTCCTTCGTGCGCTGGGCCGAGCGCACGGGCAACGCCCGGCTCCTCTCGCAGGGCTACATCGCCCGGCGCAGTCGCCACAACGAGGGCACCACCGTGGACCTCACGCTGGCCTCGCTTCGCACCGGGCGCGCCGTGACCATGGGCACGGCCTTCGACGCGTTCACCACCCGCTCGCACACCGCGAACGCCGGCGGCGCGGCTCTGCGGAACCGCCTTACCTTGAAGCGCGCCATGGAGGCCGAGGGCTTCCGCAACTACCGCCGCGAGTGGTGGCACTACGACCACGTCCGGTTGCGCGGACCGCGCCTGGATCTGACGCTCGGCTGCTGAGGACGCTGTGTAGACCTCGACCTTGTGCAGGGCTGCGAGCGACCCGCCAGGCGGTGGTGCCGCCAGCGGGTACACTCCCGCCGTTGGCGAGCAGGCATCCCCGAGCTCAGGTACCAGTCGATCCGGATCTCCAGCGGGCGATGGTGCGCGGGAGAGTCCTCGTGGGACCCGGGGCGCCCGCCTCACAGATCATCCGGGCCCTCGCCCTGCGGGGCGCAGCCGCGCTCGAGGAGGATCACGAGTCCGAGCGGCGCGCCCGTGACTTCATGCTGAGCGTGGCCGAGGGGTCCTCGCCCCTGGATCTCGAGCACCTCCGCACCGTGCGGGACCGGGCGTGGCGCTGAGTTGGGTCGGCGGTCCTTGGGTGGCCGACACCTCTGCCTGGGCGCGCGCGGCGGACCCCGAGGTGGCCGAGCGGTGGACCGAGGCGGCCCGCGCCGGCGACCTGGTGGGCTGTCCGGTCGTCACGCTCGAGCTCCTCTACGACGCTCCAGACGGCGCGCGTGTGGAGGATGTCGCGTGGGCCCTCGCGGGCCTACGTCAGGCGCCGATCTCGAGGACGGTCACCGATGCGGCCATATGGGCGGTCAGAAGGCTTGCCTCGGTGCGCTCCGCCGGCTGGCATCGAGTTCGAGTGCCGGACGCGCTCATCGCCGCGGCCGCCGCCGAACGCGGCTTCGGGGTGCTGCACTACGACGCCCACTTCGATCGCCTGGGCGAGGTCCTCAACTTCCGCAGCCAGTGGGTGGCGCCGGAGGGCACGGTCGGCTGAGTTGGCGCGCGCTGTGCCCGCCCTATGTGATACGTAGTACGCTATGCGTATGACAATGCTCAGCTTCCGGACCGCCGACGACGAAGCCGTGGAAGCGCAGAGGTGGGCCGAGGCACTCGGCGTGGACCGGTCGGAGCTGCTGCGCGAGGCGCTGCACCGGCACCTCGTCGGGCTGCGCGGCGAGCACGACGCGGCGAAGTGGGAGGAGTCGCCCGCCACCGATGCGGAGCTCTCACTCACTCGCATCGCCGACTGGGGCCCTGCCGAGGATTGGGTCGACTGGGGCGATGGAACGAGGTGAGATCTGGTTCGCCGCCACCCCCGGGGGCGACCGACCGGTGCTGGTGCTCACGCGCGACCCCGTCGCCGACCGCATCGGAGCCGTGGTGGTCGCCGCGCTGACTCGGACGAGACGCGATCTGGTCTCCGAGCTCGGTCTGACGGCGGCCCAGGACGAGGTCCCCACCGACTGCTTCGTGAACTTCGACAACCTGCACACCCTCCCGCGTGTCGTGTTTCGCCGACGCGTAGCCACGCTCACCCCGGCTCGGATGGCGCAGGCCTGCCGCACACTCCGCGAC